>NZ_CP102480.1:2102500-2402500 GCF_024662015.1 Nisaea acidiphila
ACTGAAATTCCTGGATTCATTATTTGGCGCCATTTCAGACTTAACAAATGCATCGGCGAATTTTCTTATTATTATTAGGTTAATGTTAAAACATGGAGAGGAAACTCGCATCCGGATCGGACTCTCGGGAAATTTCCGATGCAGTTTTGGCGAAACGTAAAGTTTCGGCGGGGACAAATGCTTGCAAGCAAATGACCGACGCATGGGGGCATGCTTCGGATCTCGCTGGAATCGAGCGCTTTCGCGGTACGAGGGGGCAATAGGCCTGGCCGGAGAACGGTTACCCGTCTCCGGGAAAAAAGAACAAAACAATGAAACAGGACCGGAGGATCGGCAAATGGGGCCAATAGACGAAACAGTGGAACTTTCAGAGCAGGTTTCCACGGAAAACCAAAATCCGAAACGCCGAGGTTTGGGAGTCGGTGGCAAGCTTTATTTTGCGATCGGCAGCATGTTTGTGATCACCGTTCTCGCGGCCTCCGTGGCAATTTGGGCGTTCGGCGATCTGCGGCGCGCGATGGAACGCTTCACCGGGGAATCGCTTCCCGCGATCAAGGTTTCGCTTGAGATGGCCGCGGTAAGCGCGGGCGTCGCGGCAAAGGCTCCCGAGATCATGACCGCGCGTTCCGAAGAGGAACGCACCTCGATGACAGGCGAGATCGAGCAACTCCTTTCAAGGCTTGAAGGACAGGTCGGCAATCATCCGTCCCTTACAGAAGAACAGCGGCAAAACAGCTTCGGTATGATCGCGACCTTCAGGACCGGGATACAGGGCCTCGACTCGAAGATGCACGAGAAATCCATGATCGAGGCCTCCATAAGCCGGAAGGTCTCGGACATGCTCGCGGCCCATGAGGCATTCCTGAACGAACTTACGCCATTGGTGGACGAGGGAAATGCAAACCTCGTGACGACGGGCGAGCAGACGATCGAGACTTCGGCCCAGCTGATCCAGGACCTGCTCCGCGGCGAAGTGAATGCGCTCCAGGCCGGTCTTCGCCTCAACGCGAACCTGCGCCAGCTCCTCGCCACGCTGGCCCGGGCGGCGGCAACGGTCGATTTCGAGGCGGTTGCGCCGCTTCAGGACCGTTTCGATGCGATTGTTGTCGACCTGTTGACCTACGAGGCCCTGCTTCCCGAGACGAAGGAAGCCAACGCGCTGAAAGCCTACACGGAAGAAATCCTGGCGCTCAGCGAGGGCGAGGATTCGATGTTCGCGATCCGGGCGACAGAGCTCGACTTCAACAAGTCGCTCACCTTCCAGGAAACTCTCGACCTCAAGGAAAAACGTACGGCGCTCGACACCAAACTGGCCGAGCTCGAAGCGCAGTTCTCGTCGAAGGTCGAACCGGTCGTCAACGCGGCAACCCGCAACCTCGCCCTCGGGAGCCGGAAGTTGAATGCAACCATCAGCGACACGATCGGTGGACTGGTGAACGGCGATATGGCCCGCCTGCAGGTAATGCTGCAGCTCGCCGCGGAAGCCAATCTCGCGGCCGGCCTTCTTAACTCCGCGGCAAGCGCTCCGGATGCTGCCGCCCTCACCGCGCTTGCCGCGCGTTTCGACACGGCAAGAGACGATGTGGAGAAGGATATCGCCGCCTTTACGGCACAAGCCGAGAATCAAAGCATTCCAGAACTGGCCACGCAGATGGTGAATTTCGGAGCCGGAGCGGAGGGGATATTCGCGCTCCGACAGAAGCAGCTGGAACTTGAGGCGGGCGCACTGAACGCGCTGGCCGAGAGCCGGACCACGTCGGAAACGATCAAGAGCTCGGTCGAAACGCTCGTCGGCAATGCCGAAACGGCCGCCGCCGAAAGTGAGATGCAGGCCCTGAAAGTCATTCAGGATAGCCAGAACCTTCTGTTCGCCGCTGTCGCTATCAGCGCGGCCGCAGGCATCCTGATCGGCTGGCTGCTCGTCTCGCAACAAGTGGTGCGCCGCCTTACCGGCCTTGCCGATACAATGGGCGTGATCGCGGATGGAGATCTGGAGACCGAGGTGAACACGTCCGGCAGAGACGAAATCTCCGCCATGGCCCGCACCGTCGAGGTATTCCGCGACAACGGGCGGGAAGTGGAACGACTGCGCACGGAACAGCAGCGCGCCGAAGCGCGTGCGACCGAAGAACGGCGCAAGGCAATGGTGAATCTCGCCGATACGTTCGAGCAGTCGGTCAAAGCCATCGTCGATCAGGTCGGCCGGTCGGCGGAAGAAATGGAAAAGAGCTCGGAGACCATGGTCAACGCCTCCGAACAGGTGAGAATGGAATCCAGCGGTGTGCTTTCCGTCGCCGAAGTCACCTCCAGCAACGTCAGCACCGTTGCGGCGGCGGCCGAGCAGCTGGCCGCTTCGGTGCAGGAGATCAGCGCCAACATCTCCGAGACCTCCCGAGTCGCGCAACAGGCTGCCGACAAGGCCCAGATGACGGATCGCATCGTCGCCAGTCTCGACGAGGAGTCGCAGAAGATCGGCGAAGTGGTGAAGCTGATCACCGATATCGCGGAACAGACCAACCTGCTCGCGCTGAATGCCACGATCGAGGCGGCCCGCGCCGGCGATGCCGGCAAGGGCTTCGCCGTGGTCGCCTCCGAGGTGAAGAACCTCGCGACGCAGACCGCCAAGGCGACGGAGGAAATCTCCGCCCAGATCGATGCCGTGCAGGCCAACACGAACCAGGCGGTCGATGCGATCCGCGAGATCGGCACCCTGATCGGCGACATGACCGAGAAGATGGTGGCGGTCTCCAGTGCGGTCGAGGAACAGGGTGCCTCGACAGACGAGATCGCCCGCTCCTCCTCCGAAGCCGCGCAGAGCACCAGCCAGGTCAGTGCGACCATGGATGGGATGATGGGCGTGGCTGGCGAAGCCGGCACCACGGCCGACCAGGTGCTGTCCGCCGCCAAGGGGGTCGCGTCGCAGGCCCAGACACTGAATCGGGAGGTCGCGACCTTCCTCAACAAGGTAAGAAACGACAGTTAACAGATAAGGTAAATTCTGCCCTCGACTGAAGGGATTTCGGGCGGGCCGCCAGGCCCGCCCGTTTCATTTCCTGTATGGCAATTAGGTGAATTGCCTGTTAATTCTTAGGCATATTTTAGCTTAAGGCCCCACAATAACTTCCTAAAAACATTATCTTTTTATCCTTGCAAAGGCCGCGGCGATTCCGCTGATATTGCGGGTGCGAAGATCCGTTTCGCTTGCGCGATTTACGCATTATGCTGAATTTTTTTATGGTAAACGCAGAAGCCGGCTTTCCCGGCGAAATCCGGAACACGACTTAGGGGTGCCTGCTACCGTGGTTGACTCGATGCATGTGGATGAAACCGACTCTCCCAGCGAAGAAAACGTGGGAGAGACCGTCAGAAAGCGGTTGCGGTTCGGGGTTGGAGGAAAGCTCTATTTCGCCCTTCTCGGCATTACCCTGATCACAATCGTCGGTATCGGCATTTCCCTCACAGCCTTCTTCGCTTTGAAGGACACACTGCAACTCTTCACCGGCAACTCGATCCCGGCGATCAAGAACTCGATGGCCCTCGCGAACACCAGCGCGAGTATCGCGGCGACGGCGCCGGCGCTGGTCAGCGCCTCCACGGAGGAGGAGCGCACGGAGATCCAGGACGGCATGCGGGTGGGTCTGGACGACCTCCGCGGCCGGCTGGAGGCCTTGACGACCCTGACCGACGAGCAGCGCGAAAAGATCTCCGCTCAAGTCGGCGAAATCGAGAGCGCCCTGACGAATTTGCAATGGACCATCAGCCGCCGTGAGGAATTGCGCGGCGATATGGACAAATTGACCAAATCGATCAACCAGGCCCACGCCCAGTTTGTCGCCGAGGCGATCCCGATCGTCCAGAACGCCAACGCAGCGCTTGAGTTCCGCGGTGACGAAACGATCGGGAATGCAGTGACCGCCGTCGAGGAACTGCTCGAAGGCGAAGTTCTGCAGTTGCAGTCCGGCCTGAAAGCGGCCGCAGCCGGGCACCAGATGCTTGCGGTTATCGCCGTGACCAATTCCGCGGGCTCTCCGGAAATGGTCGACATGTTGAAAGACGAGTTCGACCAAAGCTCGAACGAGGTTTATGACGCGGTAAACAATCTCGCGGACACGGAAAACTCGGTCGTGCTCCGGGATGTCGCCCTCGGCCTGAGCCTATTCGGCCTTGGGGACAAATCGGTTTTCGCGTTGCGGAAGCAAGAGCTAAACAAGGGTTCCCTCGGAATCGGCGAGCAACTCCAGATCGACATCAAGAGAGTCGCGATCAAGGCGGAAGTCGCCGAATTGACGAGCAAGTTCAAAGCGGCAATCGACCCGGTCGTCACCGAGGCGAGCTACAAGCTCATCGCCGGCGGAGAGAAACTGACCGAGGCCGTCGAAACCTCGATCTCGACCCTGGTCAAAGAAGACGCGGGCACGATCCGGAACGCGCTCGAGCTGGTTGCCCAGGCTAACCTGGCGGCGGGCTTGCTGAATGCAGGTGCGGTTGCGACCGACGCCGAGGCGGTGAAACAGATCACCTATCAGTTCCACGCGGCGAACGACGCGTTGAACGTTGCCCTGGAGGAGTTCCGCGATCGCGGCATCGACGAGTTCACCGCGGACAAGGCGGAAGAACTCAGCTCTTTCGGCATTGGCGCTTCGTCGGTCTTCGAGACCCGCAACGAACTGATCGACATGGAAAATGCGGCGGCCACCACGTTGGAGCAGGCTCGCCAGAGCGTGTCCGCGATGATCCACGAGGTGGATCTGCTGGTCGCGGAGGCCGAAGAGCAGGCTGCGGTCAGCGAGGCCTCGGCCATGGCGACCATCGAGCAAAGCGTCCAGCTTCTCGCGCTCGTCGGAGTCGGGAGCGTTGCCCTGAGCATACTCATTGGCTGGATGCTCGTGCGCCGTCAGGTGGTGCGCCGGATCAACGGTCTTGCGGAAACGATGGGCGTGATCGCGGACGGAGACCTCGAAACCGACGTCGACACTACCGGCTCCGACGAAATCTCGGTGATGGCGCGCACGGTGGAGATCTTCCGCGACAACGGCCGCGAGGTCGAGCGGCTGCGAGAGGAACAACAGCGTGCCGAAGCCCGCTCGGCTGAAGAACGCCGGCAAGCGATGCGCGATCTCGCGGACACTTTCGAACAATCGGTGAAAGCTATCGTCGATCAGGTCGGCCAGTCTGCCGGGGAGATGGAACGCAGCTCGGAAACCATGGTCACCGCCTCCGAACAGGTGAAATCCGAGTCGACCGGCGTGCGTTCGATCGCCGAAGCCACCTCGAACAACGTGAACACCGTCGCCGCCGCTGCGGAGGAACTCGCGGCCTCGGTGCAGGAAATCAGCGCGAATATCTCCGAGACATCCCGGGTCGCGCAGCAGGCTGCCGACAAGGCACAAAGCACGGACCGCATCGTCGCCAGCCTGGACGCGGAATCCCAGAAAATTGGCGAAGTGGTAAAACTGATCACCGATATCGCCGAGCAGACCAATTTGCTCGCCCTCAATGCCACGATCGAGGCGGCCCGCGCCGGCGATGCCGGCAAGGGCTTCGCCGTCGTGGCGTCGGAAGTGAAGAACCTCGCGACCCAGACCGCGAAGGCGACCGAAGAAATTTCCGCACAGATCGATGCCGTTCAAGCCAATACAAACCAGGCCGTCGACGCCATTCGCGACATCGGAAACCTTATCGGCGACATGACGGAGAAGATGATCGCCGTCTCCAGCGCGGTAGAGGAGCAGGGCGCTTCGACCGACGAGATCGCACGCTCCTCCTCCGAGGCGGCACAAAGCACCAATCAGGTCAGTTCGACTATGAACGAAATGATGGGTGTTGCCGGCGAAGCCGGTGCGAACGCAGATCAGGTACTGTCCGCGGCCAAAGGCGTCGCGGCGCAGGCGCAGTCTCTCGATCGCGAGGTTCAGAGCTTCCTCAACAAGGTGCGTTCGGACAACTAACCGGACGTCCGATTACCCGGTCAGAGGGCGGGATCGGTACGATCTCGCCCTTTTTCGCATCGCGAGTGGAAATTGTTGCCGCCGCGAACGGACAACCGTGCGTCACCACCGAATGCGTCGACTACACGATAAATCCGCATAAAAATTAACCTTAAGGCGAAGAAATAAGCTATTAATTTTACTCAATTTTTCGAACTTGATCTCTCGCAATCCCTAGTCGCAAAGTGTGAATAGCGGGCGTCTGCCGCACCGCACAATGACGCCGGATTTGGCGTCACGTTGGGGGACCGCGCTCCTGATCGGCCGATCCGGGAGCTTGCATTTGAGATGGGGGATCTTGAGCCGTGGACCAGGCAATCGATTCTGATGGCGAGATCGACGTTCCGGACGAGGCGGAAGAAAAGCGCCCCGTAAGACGAAGGAGCATCGGCGTTGGCGGCAAGCTCTACATGGCGCTCAGCGGTATCACACTGATTACCATCGCTGCGGCGGTGATTTCCATCTTCGCTTTCACCACGCTGCAGAAAACGCTGGATCAGTTTACCGGCACCTCGATCCCGGCGATCAAGGACTCGATGGCGCTTGCAAATGCCAGCTCGAATATCGCCGCGACCGCCCCTGCGCTGGTCAGCGCGGCGACCCAGGAAGAACGCGACGCCATTCAGGCGGACATGCAGGGCGGGATCGAGCAACTCCGCGCCCGCCTCGACCAGATGGCCTTCATCGACGATGCGGCGCGCACAAGCCTTTCCGGCCTGATCGGCGAGATCGAAAGCTCGTTGACCGAGCTGCAGGCCCAGATCAGCCTCAGGAACGAGCTGCGCATCGCACTCGACACCACCTCCGCGAACCTCAGGAAGGAACAGCGTCTCTTCGTCTCAGGCGCCTTGCCTCTGGTGCGTCAGGCCAGCGACACCCTGCAACAACGGGGGCAAACCGCCATCGTCACGTCCGGCGACGCCGTCGAAAATTTGCTCTCTCAGGAAATGATCCAGCTCGAAGCGGGATTGCGGACCGCCGCCCAGGGCTACGAGATGCTCTCCGTGATCGCGCTCTCCGCTACGGCCGAGACCGACGCCGAAGTCGATGCCATCGAGCGGCATTTCAAGGAGACCGCCGGCCAGATCAATGACGCCGTGAACATGCTGGATGACAGCGACGCGGCCTATGACTTGCGTCAGATCGGACTGAAGCTGATCTTTTTCGGCAAAGGCTCCAAGTCCGTCTTCGACCTTCGCAAGGCCGAGCTCGCCGGCGAAGACGCCAACGGCCAACGCCGCGATCGCATCGATGCCGAGGTCGCCAAGGTCACGGAAGCCTTCAAGGGTTCGATCGACCCGGTCATCAACGAAGCGACGGCAAGACTGAACGCCGGCGGCGCGGGACTGGTCGAAAATATCAAGGACTCGATTTCCAAACTGATCCACGAGGATGTCGGCACCATTCGGGACGCGCTTGAGCTCGTCGCCGAAGCGAACCGCATCGCCGGCCTGCTGAACGCGGCCGCCGGCGCGCCCGACACAGCCGCGGTCGGGCAGATTTCAAGCGAGTTCGTGCTCTCCAACAACGGCCTGGTGAACGCGCTCAATCACTTCCGCGACCGGCTCGATCCCCTGACGCTGGAAAGCGGGGACCTCCTGATTGCTTTCGGTACCGGCGACAATTCGATCTTCGCGATCCGCGGAAAGTATCTCGAAGCCGAAGCCGCCTCCCAGGCGGCCCTTGCCCAGAGCCGAGCCGCCGTCACGACAATGTCGGAAGAGGTCGGCCGCCTGGTCGCCCTCGCCGAGACCGAAGCCGCGGCGAGCGAGAAATCAGCCCGCCTGGTGGTGACCCAGAGCCGCTATTTCATGTTCGCGGTCTGCGGTGTGAGCGTGGTGCTCAGCCTGCTGATCGGCTGGCTGCTTGTTTCCCGCCAGGTGGTGCAGCGGATCACCGGTCTCGCGGAAACGATGGGCGTGATCGCCGACGGCGATCTGCAGACCGAGGTGGACACCTCCGGCGCCGACGAGATCTCCACCATGGCCCGCACAGTCGAGGTGTTCCGCGAGAACGGTCTCGAGGTCGAGCGGCTGCGCGAGGAACAACGGCGCGCCGAGGCCCGCTCCGCCGAGGAACGCCGCACGGCAATGCTGAACCTCGCCGACACTTTCGAGAAATCGGTGAAGGCCATCGTCGATCAGGTCGGCCGGTCGGCGGAGGACATGGAGAGAAGCTCCGAGACCATGGTCAACGCGTCCGAGCAGGTGAAGAGCGAGTCCACCGGCGTGCGGTCGATCGCCGAGGCGACCTCGACCAACGTCAACACCATGGCCGCCGCAGCCGAGGAACTTGCGGCCTCGGTGCAGGAGATCAGCGTCAATATCTCAGAGACCACCCGCGTGGCGCAGCAAGCCGCCGACAAGGCCCAGACGACGGACCGCATCGTCGCCAGCCTCGACGAGGAATCGCAGAAGATCGGCGAGGTGGTCGGCCTCATCACCGACATCGCGGAGCAGACCAATCTGCTGGCCCTCAACGCCACCATCGAAGCGGCACGCGCCGGCGATGCGGGCAAGGGCTTCGCCGTCGTCGCCTCCGAAGTCAAGAACCTCGCGACGCAGACGGCCAAAGCCACCGAAGAGATCTCGAACCAGATCAATGCGGTGCAGGCGAACACCACGCAGGCGGTCGATGCGATCCGCGAGATTGGCACCCTGATCGGCGACATGACCGAGAAGATGGTGGCGGTCTCCAGCGCGGTGGAGGAACAGGGAGCCTCGACAGACGAGATCGCCCGCTCCTCTTCCGAGGCGGCACAGAGCACCAATCAGGTAAGCTCCACCATGGAAGGCATGATGGGCGTCGCCGGAGAGGCCGGGACCACGGCCGACCAGGTGCTGTCCGCCGCAAAAGGCGTCGCCACGCAGGCCCAGTCGCTCAATAGAGAGGTCGAGACCTTCCTCAACAAGGTCAGAAGCGGTACCTAGGCGGAAATCGTCCCGGCGGGCGAGTCCTCACGGCTCGCCCATTCCCGCCGGAGGATCGCATAGACGAAATCCTCCGCCCAGGCGCCCTTGAAGAACTCCTTCTCCCGGTAATGCGCCTCGCGCCGCATGCGGAGCTTCTCCATCAGCTTCCAGGACGCAATGTTGCGCACGTCGCAATGGGCGCTGATCCGGTGCATGCCGAAATGAGCGAAGCCCAGTTCCAGCGCCTTCCGCGCCGCCTCCACCGCGTAGCCCCGCCCCTGATGGCGCGGATCGAACACGTAGCCGATCTCGCCCTGCAAATGCTCCCGGCTGAGCAGCTGCAGTTTCAGGTTTCCGAGATAGGCACCGTCCTCGCGCCGCTCCACCGCGATCTTCAGCTCGTCCCCGTCAGCTTCCAGAACAGGCGGCGTCATGTACCGCGCGAGTGCTTCCGGCGCCTCCTCGCGGGTCATCGGATCGCCGTAGAGCATCGCGACCACCTCGGGGTTGGAGCGCAACCGGAAGACATTCCCCAGGTCGTCCTCGCGATAGGCCCTGAGACAGAGCCGCTCGGTCAATACCGGCAAGTCGAGCGCGGTCCGTAGCAGATCACGATCAGCCACGGCTCAGCTCTCGAGCGGCAGACGGTCGGTGTTGCCCAGCAGGTCGGCCGCTGTCTCGCCGCTACCCTCGGCCGTTCCGACCTCGATCTCCTCGATCCGTTCGCCCCGTCGGGTGATCTTGTTCGTCGAAGTGCGGATGTCGCGGATGTCCTTCTCCGCCTGATTGAAATGGGTCTCCAGCTTGCCGACCCGGTCGTCCAGCCGCCCGACATCCACCAGCATCGTGCGGACCTCCTTCTGGATGACATGCGCCTGCTCGCGCATCCGGGCGTCCTTCAGCACCGCGCGCACCGTGTTCAGGGTCGCCATCAGGGTGGTCGGAGAGACGATCCAGACCCGCTCCTTCCAGGACTGCTCGACCACATGCGGCAGGTTCGCATGCAGCTCGGCATAGATCGCCTCGGACGGCAGGAACATCAGCGCGGACTCCGCCGTCTCGCCCGGCACGATGTAGCGCGACGCGATGTCCTTCACATGCTTCAGAATCGCCGCCGCCATCTGCTTGCGGGCCTGCTCGCGCTCGGTATCGGTCGAGGCGTTGGTGAGCGCGTGGTAGCTCTCCAGCGGGAACTTGGCGTCGATGGCGATCGAGCCTGGCGGGTTCGGCAGGTCGATCAGGCAGTCGACCCGCCGGTTCTCTCCGACCTGCGCCTGGAAGCGGTAGGCGTTGGGCGGCAGGATCGAGCTCACGAGATCGTTCAGCTGGATTTCCCCGAAGGCACCGCGCGCCTGCTTGTTGGAGAGGATGTCCTGCAGCCCGACAACCTGGGTCGACAGCTCGGTGATGTTCTTCTGCGCCGCGTCGATCACCGCGAGACGCTGCTGCAGCTCGGAAAGCGAGGTCTGTGCCTTGGTGCTGGATTTTTCCAGGCTCTCGCCGACCTTGCGAGTGACGTCGGCCAAGCGCTCGTCCAGCCGTTTGGCGACCTCGCGCTCCTGAACCTGCATCAGCTCGGCGATCTTCGCCTGGGCCGCCGCGTGATTTTCGGAGAGCTGGGTCACCCGGCCCGCAAGTTCGGCCTGCGCCGCCGCGGCGCGTTCCGCCTGTTCCGCCTGACGCCGCGCGGCCTCCTCCAGCGCCGCCGAGAGACGCGGGTCGGAGCCCCGCCCGCGCAGCAGCGCCACGACCGCGACCAAGACCGCCAGAACGGCGATCGCCGCCAGCGCGAGCGTCAGCCCATCCATGCCTGTATCCACTTGTCCACCATGTCTCCGCGAATCACTCATTCTACCACGGGACGGTGCCGCCGCCGCGCTTGACCTCGGAAGACCGATCCCCTACGTCAAGGGCGGCTAGCAACAAATTCGACATATAGAGCATGAGCACGCGCGACATCGTCTGGGCGCCGGACAAAGTGCTGAAGACCAAATGCACTCCGGTCGAAAACATCGACGACGAGATCCGGCAGATCCTCGACGACATGCTGGAGACCATGTACGACGCCCCCGGTATCGGGCTGGCGGCGCCGCAGGTCGGCCTGACCAAACGGCTGATCGTGATCGATGTCGCCGCCAAGGGCGAGGAACCGCAGCCGCTCAAGCTCGTCAATCCTGAGATCTCCTGGTCCTCCGACGAACTCAGCACCTACGAGGAAGGGTGCCTCTCCCTGCCCGGCCACTATGCCGAGGTGACGCGCCCGGCGGAGGTGAAGGTCAGATATCTGGACGAGTCCGGCGAGGAGCGCGAGATCGCGGCGGACGGGCTGCTCGCCACCTGCCTGCAGCATGAGATCGATCATATCGACGGCATCCTTTTCATCGATCACCTCTCCGCCCTGAAGCGGAACATGATCCTGAGGAAGATGACCAAGGCGAAGAAACAGCGCGCCGAAGACAAAGCGGCCTAGGAATCACTCCATGTCCGGGTCCGCCCCGACCGCCCCCGCAAACAAACCGCTCCGTCTCGCCTTCATGGGCACGCCGGATTTCTCCGTGCCCGTGCTGGAGGCGCTGATCGGCGCCGGGCACGAGATCGCCGCCGTCTACAGCCAGCCGCCCCGCCCCGCCGGGCGCGGCAAGAAGGAGCGCAAGTCGCCGGTCCACGAGGCCGCCGAGCGCCACGGCATCCCGGTCTTCACCCCGACCTCCCTGCGGAGCGAAGAGGAACAGGCGCGTTTTCGCACTCTCTCGCTCGATGCGGCGGTAGT
Organism: Nisaea acidiphila; assembly: GCF_024662015.1. Classification (NCBI taxonomy): domain Bacteria; kingdom Pseudomonadati; phylum Pseudomonadota; class Alphaproteobacteria; order Rhodospirillales; family Thalassobaculaceae; genus Nisaea; species Nisaea acidiphila. The sequence continues at coordinate 2,114,170 of NZ_CP102480.1, forward strand.
GGTGGCCTACGGGCTGATCCTGCCGAAGGAGATCCTGGAGGCGCCCCGGCTCGGCTGCGTCAACGTCCATGCCTCACTGCTGCCGCGTTGGCGCGGCGCGGCACCGATCCAGCGCGCGATCCTCGCCGGCGACACGGAGACCGGCGTCACCATCATGGCGATGGACGAGGGCCTCGATACCGGCGACATGCTGCTTGCCGAGCGGATCGAGATCACGGACGAGACCACCGGCGAGAGCCTGCACGACGCGCTCTCCGATCTCGGCGCGAAACTGATCCTGCCGTCCCTTGCCGGATTGGCCGGCGGTTATCTCGAAGCGACGCCGCAGCCGGAAGACGGCGTCACCTACGCCGAGAAACTGACGCGGGAGACCGGCAGGCTCGACTGGTCGAAGAGCGCCGGGGAACTGGAGCGGACGATCCGCGCGCTGGCCCCCTGGCCCGGCGCCTGGTTCGAACTTGGCGGAGAACGTTTCAAGGTCTTCTCGGCGGAGGTGCTGAAGCTCGGCGCTCTCACCAACGATCCGGGCACCGTGCTCGATGCAGAGTTGACCGTCTCCTGCGCCGAGGATGCTCTCCGCATCACCCGGCTGCAGCGGCCCGGCAAGGCGCCGATGGCGGCCGCCGACCTGCTGCGCGGCTATGACGGGCTCGCGCCCGGCACCAGGCTCGGCTGATCCCCATGCCCCGTTTCCGCATAACGGTCGAATATGCCGGCGGGGACTTCGTCGGCTGGCAGCGCCAGGCCAACGGCCCCTCGATCCAGCAGAGCCTCGAGGAGGCGGTCGAGAAACTTTCCGGCGAACGCGTCGAGGTGGTCGGCGCTGGACGGACGGATGCGGGCGTGCATGCCATGGCGCAGGTCGCCCATTTCGATCTCGAAAGCGACCGCTTCGACGCCAATACGGTGATGAAGGCGCTGAACTTCCACGTCAAACCGGACCCGATCGCGATCCGCCATGCCGAGGAGGCCGACGGCGACTTCCATGCCCGCTTCTCGGCGACGAAACGCAGCTACCTCTACCGTATCCTGAACCGCCGCGCCCCGGCCGCGCTCGATGCGGGGCGGGTCTGGCACGTGCCGCAGGTGCTCGATGCCGAGGCGATGCACGACGCGGCGCAGGCGCTCGTCGGGCATCACGATTTCACCACCTTCCGGGCCAAGCACTGCCAGGCGCAGTCGCCGGAAAAGACCCTCGACAGTCTCACCGTTTCCCGGGTCGGGGAGGAAATCCATATCAACGCCCATGCCCGCTCCTTCCTGCACCACCAGATCCGTAACATCACCGGCACGCTGAAGCTGGTCGGCGAAGGCAAGTGGACGCGGAAGGATGTCGAGGACGCCCTCGCCGCGAAGGACCGTGCGGCCGGCGGGCCCACAGCGCCGCCGGACGGGCTCTATCTGGTCTCGGTCGGCTACTGAGCTTCAGCTCAGCGCGGCGATATTCTCCAGGATAAGGAAGGTCACCGTCGAGCAGAGCTCGTCGGCGAGGATGAAGCCCGCCGCCATCAGCGGCGAGACACCCAGAAGCCGGCGTGCCCAACGCCAGACGATGAAGAGCAGGCCGAGCCAGAGAATTACGGTGAGCGTGTCGAAGAAATCGGCGACCGCGCCCTCTCCCGAGCCGAACACATAGAAGCAGCAGAAGATGTAGGCGAAAGGCACGGTGACCCAGTTGTACGGCACGAGGAAATCGAGGATCAGGTCGAGCTTGCCGATCTTCTCGGCGATGAGGCAGGCAACCAGCGGAAAGACCAGCCAGTAGACCGCATAGCGCAGCCCGTAGCTGATCCAGTCGAAGAAATCGCCGGAAATCCAGGCCGCCGAACCGTTCGCGACGTCGGAGATAAGGATCGCCGGCAGCGCCAGCACGGCGGCAAAGAAGGAGCGGTAGAAGCCGGCCTCGCTGCGGTCGAACATGTCGATCGCGCCCGGCCGGCCGAGGGCGAGGCACCAGCAGCCGTAGAGCGCGCGGACGATCTCGGCCGTGCCCGGCAGCATCCGCCTACGCCTTGGCCGCGTCGAAGAATTTCCCGAGCGCCGCCTCATAAATCCCGGTCAGGGCCTCGATGTCCGAGACCGTCACATGCTCGTCGGTCTTGTGCATGGTCTGGCCGACGATGCCGAACTCGACCACCGGGCAGAACTTGCGGATGAAGCGGGCATCGGAGGTGCCGCCGGAGGTGCTGAGTTCGGGCTCCTTGCCTGTCACCTCTTTCACCGCCGCCGCGACTGCGTCGCTGAGCGGGCCGGGCTCTGTCACGAAGGCGTTCGAAGTGCACTCGACCCGGAAGTCGTAGCGCCCGCCGACCGCATCGAACATCTCCCGAAACTTCGCCTCGAGGCTCTCCGCCGTGTGCAGGTCGTTGAACCGCGCGTTGAAGGTCGCAGACGTCTTCGCCGGGATCACGTTGGTCGCCGGATTGCCGGTATCGACCGTCACGATGGCGACCGTGGATGGCTGGAAATGTTCCGTGCCATCGTCCAGCACGCCCGCCGTCAGCGGCTCCAGCATCCTCACCAGCCGATGGATCGGATTGTCGGCAAGATGCGGATAGGCGCTGTGGCCCTGGGTGCCGTGGACGGTGAGGTAACCGGTGAAGCTTCCGCGCCGGCCGATCTTCATCATCTGGCCAAGGAATTCCGGATTGGTCGGCTCGCCGACGATGCAGGCGTCGATCGTCTCGCCCTCGTCCGCCATCCAGTCCAGTACCTTGACGGTGCCGTTGATCGCCGGGCCTTCCTCGTCGCCGGTGATCAGAAAGGAGATCGAGCCGCCGAAATCGGTGCCGCGAGCCTCCAGAAACCGCGCGGCCGCCGCCGCGAAGCAGGCGACGCCGGATTTCATGTCGGAACTGCCGCGCCCGTAGAGCCTGCCGTCCCGGATCTCTCCGGAGAAGGGCGGGGCGATCCAGTCATCCGCATTGCCCGGCGGGACCACATCGGTATGGCCGGCGAAACAGATGTTCGGCGCCGCGGTGCCGATCCGGGCGTAGAGGTTCTCAACGTCCGGCGTGCCCTCATCGGAGAAGGTGAGGCGCCGGCAAGCGAAGCCGAGCGCCGTCAGTTCCTTTTCCAGGAGGGCGAGCGCACCGCCTTCGACGGGGGTCACGCTCTCGCAGCGGACGAGGTCCTGGGTCAGCCGGACCGGATCGATCTGGTTGCCCAAGCTCAGTCCCGCAGCAGGTCGTTGATCGAGGTCTTGGAGCGGGTCTGCGCATCGACGCGCTTCACGATCACCGCGCAGGAGAGGCTCGGGCCCGGCGTGCCGTCCGGCAGCGGCTTGCCCGGCAGCGAGCCCGGCACCACGACGGAATAGGACGGAACCCGGCCGATGAAGATCTCGCCGGTGCTGCGGTCGACGATCTTGGTGGTGGCGGAGATGAAGACGCCCATGGAGAGCACCGAGCCCTCCTCGACGATCACGCCCTCGACCACCTCGGAACGGGCGCCGATGAAGCAATTGTCCTCGATGATGACCGGGGAGGCCTGCAGCGGCTCCAGCACGCCGCCGATGCCGACGCCGCCGGAGAGATGCACGTTCTTGCCGATCTGCGCGCAGGACCCGACCGTGGCCCAGGTATCGACCATGGAGCCCTCGTCCACATACGCACCGAGATTGACGAAGCTCGGCATCAGTACGACGCCCTTGGCGATGAAGGCGGAGCGGCGCACGACGCAGTTCGGCACGGCGCGGAATCCGGCCTCGCGGAACCGGTTGGCGCCCCAGCCGGCGAACTTGGACGGCACCTTGTCCCACCAGACCGACGGGCCGAGATCGGCGTCCACCGGACCGCCCGGGATGATATCCATGTCATTGAGGCGGAAGGAGAGCAGCACGGCCTTCTTCGCCCACTCGTTCACCTGCCATTTGTGATCGCCGAGCGGCTCGGCGGTCCGGATGGCGCCGTTGTCGAGACCGCTCAGCGCTTCCTCGACCGCCTCGCGGACCTCGCCCTTGGTGTCCAGACCGACATTGTCCCGGTCGTCCCAGGCCGCATTGATCACCGTTTCGAGTTGGCTCGCGCTCATTGCCTCATACCCCGTCGCACGCTTGAAAATCGACGCGCAACATGGGCAAGCGACGGAAGCCTGTCAATCTGTCTGGCGGTGCTTTTTTGGCATGAAGCCGCGGCTTCGGCGCCGGCAACAGGGCCGCTCGATCCTATCCGGACGGCATTGACCGCGAACGCTTTCCCCAGTAGCAATTCCACCATGATCGGTATCGAGACAATCGTTGTCGTAGGAAGGCGCGTGGGTAAGGCGGTTTAGCCGCCGGGCGAAAGCACCCATGCGCGGTAAGCAAGGCCCCATCCGGGGCCTTTTTCGTGTCCGCCATTTCCGCAACGAGACTTCGGAAAGTCATATGTCCCAGCCGCCCGACGGACCGCGCCTCTCAACACTTATCCTGCTCTCGGCGCTCTGCATCCTCCCCATCAACATCTTCCTTCCGTCCCTGACCGGAATGGCGGCGGAGTTCGATGTCGATTATGGCGTCATCGGTCTCTCGCTCGCCGGCTATGCCGGGGCCTCCGCAGTTCTCCAGATCGTCCTCGGACCGCTGTCCGACAGGTTCGGCCGCCGGCCGGTGATCCTCGGCGGCCTCGCGATCTTCCTGGTCGCGACACTGGGCTGCATCTTCGCGCCCAATATCTGGAGTTTTCTCGGCTTCCGCCTGCTCCAGGCCGTCATCGCGCCGACCTATGCGGTCGCCCTTGCCGTCATCCGCGACACCACCGGCAAGGAAGAGGCGGCGAGCCGGATCGGCTATGTCGCCATGGCATGGGCCGTGGCGCCGATGCTCGGCCCGAGCCTCGGCGGCCTGCTCGACGAGAATTTCGGATGGCGGGCCAGTTTCTGGTTCCTTGAGGCGTTCGCTCTCGCGATCTTCGCCCTCTGCTGGTCGGACCTGCGCGAGACCAATCTTTCCCCCTCCGCGTCTCTCTGCGCGCAGTTCCGCACATATCCCGACCTGCTTGCCGCGCGCCGGTTCTGGGCCTACGCGCTCTGTATGGCCTTCTCGGTGGGCGCCTTCTTCGCCTTTCTCGCCGGGGCACCTCTTGCGGCCGGTTATGCCTATGACCTGTCTCCGGCGGCACTCGGTCTCGCCATGGGATCCATCACCTGCGGCTTCATGTTCGGCAGCTTCCTCTCCGGGCGCTTCGCCGGCCGCTTCCGGCTGACCGAGATGATGCTTGCCGGCCGTACGCTCGCCTGCGCCGGGCTGCTGCTCGGGCTGGCTCTCTATGCCGCGGGAGCCGATCACGTCATGGCCCTGCTGGGGCCCTGCATGCTTGTCGGCGTCTCCAACGGGCTGACCATTCCGAGCGCAAACGCCGGCGCGATCTCCGTGCGCCCGCAACTCGCCGGAAGCGCGGCCGGGCTCGCCAGCGCGATCACCGTGGCGGGCGGCGCCGCAATGTCGTCGGTCGCGAGCGCCGTGCTGACGCCGGAGAACGCGCGCTATGCGCTGCTTCTCGTGATGCTGGGCTCGGCCGCGATTGCTTTTGCCACCGCGCTGATCGCGCACCTGCTGGAGCGGGAAAGGAGCTAGCTCACACCGGAAGCCTGTTCAGCCACTCGGTCAGGTCCTCCGCGACATGGTGGACATAGTCCTCCCCGGCACCTTCCGTCGCCCAGTCCAGGGTTCCGGAAAGCCAGACCGTGGTCATGCCGAGGGCGGCGGCGGGTTCGAGGTTGCGTGCCATGTCCTCGACCATGACGGCGCGCTTCGGATCGATGCGATGGCGGGAAATCAGCACATCGTAGGGATCCGGATTGGGTTTCGGCACGTAATCCGCCGCGACGATGTCGAACACGTCCTCGAAATGGTGGTCGACGCCGATCCGCCCCATGATCCGGCGGGCGTGCGGGACCGAGCCGTTCGTGTAGATGATCTTTCGTCCGGGCAACCGTCCGATAGCCTCCGCCAGCGCATGGTTTTGCTCGATGTCAGAGACGTCGATGTCATGCACGAAATGGAGATATTCCTCCCCGTCCACCCCGTGTTCGACCATCAGGCCCCGGAGCGTGGTGCCGTGGCGGCGGAACATGTCCTTCTGAAGGGCCCGGGCCGCGTCATGATCGAGCGAGAAGCGCTCCTGGACATAAACCGTGATCCGCTTCGAAACCCTGGCGAAGAGGTTGCTCGCTGCGGGATAGAGCGTGTTGTCCAGATCGAAGATCCAGGTCTCGACATCGGCCGGGAGCAGCATTCTCTTGTCTTTTAGGAGATTGTTATCTTTCATCGCCCTAAAGTGGCGCTTCCGGCCGGTGCGGGCAAGTTTTCACGGCAGCACCGGGCGGGAACGAGACCGGCTGGGGGAAACTGAACGTGACGAGTCTTGAGAGCGGCGGCGGCGCGCTGCCGGGAGAGGAACTGGCCGAATTGGCGGAGAGCGATTCCGAAAGGCTCATGCGGCTGCTGGAAGACGGAGCGCCGCTGTTCGATTATCCGGGCCCGGTTCTGCTTCTGGATCGGGACAAGAAGGTCGTGGGCGCAAACCCCGGCGCGATGTCGCTTGTGCATGGGATCATGTCCGGCACCGCACTTTCCCTGACCGCGCTGGTCAGCGCGACCCTTTCCAGCGGCGGACGCCCGCAAAATATGAAAATTCTCGACGAGGAAGCGGGCCGCACGACCGACATCACCGCCCTGCCGGTCGATGGCGGCAAACATGTCCTGCTGTTCGGCCGTGACATCTCGCTCGACCAGAACCTCCGCAACGCTCTGGTCGAATCCCGCCAGCGCTACAAGGACCTGGTGGAAATCTCCAGCGACTTCGCCTGGGAGACCGATGCCAGCGGAAAGTTCGTCTTCGTCTCGACCGCGGGCGCGCTCGGCTACGAGCCCGACGAGCTGGTCGGGCATGTCGCCGACGATTTCGTCGAGAAGCTGGACGGCATCACGATCGTCACGCCCTTCAACGCGCGGGAACCCTCGACCGGGATCGAATTCCGGTTCCGCCGCGCCGACGGCACGGTCGCCGAACTCGAAGCCTCCGCCGCGCCGCTCAGTTCCGAGGACGGCGAATGGCTCGGCGCCCGCGGGGTTTGCCGGGACGTAACCGAAGCCCGGCGCCGCGACGCCGCTCTCGCTAAAGCCCGGAACCGGGAACGGCTGATGGCCTATATCGTCCGGACCATCCGCGACGAACTCGACCCGAAAGCGATGCTCGCATCGGCCGCCCGCGCCATTGCCCGCTCCCTCGCCTCCGACGGCTGCGTCATCTGCCGGCGCGATGCCCGGGGAAAACTGGCCGTTGCCGCCGAACTCGGCACTCCGCCGGCCGTGTTTCTCGCCAATGTTCTGGCGTCCGACGCAGAGGGACAGGCTCCGACGACGGTCGACGATCCCGACGGGACGCATGTCCTGTCCTTCCCCACCGATTATCACCAGGCCGCCAACGGCGCCGTCATCCTCTGGCGGGACGCGTCCGGCGGCGCCTGGAACGAGGACGATGCCGACCTGATGAAGGAGGTTTCCAACCAGATCGGCATTGCCATCGAACAGGTCGCCTCGCACGAAAATCTGGAACTGCTCTCGACCACCGACCCGCTCACGAAACTGCTTAACCGGCGCACCTTCCAGGAACGGCTGGACGGAAAGTTGTCGAAAAAGGGCGCCGGCGGCGCGCTGGTCTATGTCGACCTCGATAACTTCAAGCTCGTGAACGACAATCTCGGCCACAAGATGGGCGACAAGGTGCTGCTCGATGTCGCCGCCATGCTGCACGGATGCGCCGGCAAGGACGACATGCCGGCCCGTCTCGGGGGCGACGAGTTCGTCGTCTGGTTCGACACCGCCGACCGCGACAAGGCGCGTGCGAAGGCCGAGCACCTGCTGGAAGCCGCCGGCAGTCTGGCGCAGTACGCCGTCGACGAGACACGCAAGGTCGGGATGTCGATCGGCATCGCCTGTATCGCACCGGGCGGAAACGCCTCATCGGAGAACGCGGAAAATCTCATCGCCCGCGCCGACGAAGCGATGTACGAGATCAAGCACGGGGGCAAGAACGCCTATACGTTTGCCCCCGACCCGGAAGTAAGCGGAGCCGGCAACGATGACGACTAAACCCAAACGCCGCATGAGCGACGCCGACAGGACCGCCTACGAAAAAGCAAAAGGCATCGCCGCCAGCACCAATCTGGCCGAGCGCCGCCGCCTGGCCGAAGATCACCTGACGCCGCCGGAAATCCTCTTCTTCCTCGCCGAGGACGACAATAGCGAGATTCGCGAGGCGGTTGCCGCCAATACAGCCACACCGCGCCATGCCGATCAGTTCCTGGCCAAGGACGAGAGCGAGGATGTCCGCTCCATCGTCGCCCGCAAGGTGGCGGCCCTCGCGCCGGACCTGAGCTCTGAGCGCCGCGAGAGCATCCGCAAGCTGACCGTTGAGGTCCTGGAGACACTGGCACTAGACCATGTCGACCGGGTTCGGGCGGTGCTCGCCGATGCCGTAAAGGACCTGCCGGACGCACCGCCGGAAATGATCAGCCGTGTCATCGAGGTTCTCGCGCGGGACACCACGATTTCCGTGTCCGGCCCCATCCTCGAACATTCCCCGCTGCTGGCCGACGAACTGCTGGTCGAGATCATCCGGAACGAGCCGGTGGCGGGCGCCATTGCCGCCATTTCCCGCCGCCAGGCGGTCTCCGAAACCGTATCCGACGCGGTCATCAGCGCGGAAGACGATGCCGCGATCGCGGAACTGCTCGGCAACAGATCCGCACAGATCCGCGAGGAGACCCTCGACGATCTCATCGAGAACGCCACCGAACGTCGCGTCCTGCACCGCCCGCTGGTAACGCGCCCGAAACTGCTGGGGCGGCACGCCCTCAGCCTCGCCCGGTTCGTCGGGTATGCTTTGGTCGCGGAACTGGGCAAACGGACAGATCTCGGGGCAGAGGCGTCGGCGCAGCTCGCCCGCGAGCTCGAACGCCGCCTGGAGGAGAATCCCGAACTGGCCGGGGGCGAGCAGGACGGAGACGCCGTCCTGACCGGCCGGGAACGCGCAAAGCATATGTACGAGAGCGGGACCCTGACGGAAAGCGTCGTGCTGGAGGCGGTCAGCGAGGGCAAGCGTCCCTTCGTGCTGGCCGCGCTGGAACTGGTTTCCGGCCTCTCGGAGGAAGCGGTTCATTCCCTTGCCTCGTCGGTGAACCCCAAGGCGATCGTGGCCTTGGTCTGGAAATCCGGATACGGCATGGATTTCGCGCTGCAAATGCAGCTGCGACTGGCCAATATTCCGCCGGACAAGGCCCTGAAGCCGACCGAGGACGGCCTCTTCCCTCTGAGCGAGGATCAGCTGTCCTGGCAGATCGAACTCGTGACCGAAGAGGAAGAGGAGGACGATAAGGGTTGAGTGGCCGCCGGCCCCTGAAGGGGCCGACCGACAGGCGATCTCAGGACGCGACTTCGGCGCCGAGGCGCGGAGCTTTCTCTTCCTGCCAGTCTTCACCGGCTGCGATCACGCAGGTCATCCCGCCGGGGACGGAGATCGCGATGGTCCAGGTTCCATTCTTGGAGCTGAAGACTTCGACGAAATTTCCGGCACCGTCGAAACCCGATGCGGAAACCGTTTCGCCGTATTTCTCACCGAGCTGCGCGACAAGCTTGCTGTGCTGGGCGCATAGCTGCGGCTCCAACGCCTGGACGGGAGCGGCAGCGAAGAGAAGACCCGCCGCGGCTACGGCGATCCCCGCACAGGGTTTGGACAGCAACTTCTTACTTCCAATCATACTCTCCCCCTTTTCTAAAGGTTGCACCGATCCCGGAGCGCGCTCACAAATTCTTCTTAAAACAATAGAGTGAAGAACGACCTGGGAGCGCGCCCTCTCAGACAGGTCTTTTAAATAAGGTTTGTTTACAAAAAGCAAATAGCGCGACTATTTCCGTAAATCTTTTGTTAACTACAAATGATCATTGAATTTTGAAAACGGAAATGAAATCGAGCGGCAAGCGCACGATTTCGCTCGACTATTCGGCGTCATGTAAATTGCGCAGGCGACTTACCGGGACGCACCGCGCCATAGCGGTCTCGTCCCAATAGCGCGTGCGATGTGATTTATGCCACGGGGAACAACCGCCGCGATCAGCGGCGAATGATCGTGCCTACGCCGTGCGGAGTGAACAGCTCGACCAGACAGGCGTGGGGAACCCGCCCGTCGAAGATTACCGCAGCCCTGGCCCCGGTCTTGATCGCCTCGATGCAGGTCTCGATCTTCGGGATCATGCCGCCGGAGATCGTACCGTCTTCGATCCTCGCCTGCGCCTCTTCGACGGTCAGCTCCGGAATCAGCTCGCCGTTCTTGTCCAGCACGCCCGCAACGTCGGTCAGCAGAAGAAAGCGGGCCGCGTCCGCGGCCGCCGCGATGGCGCCTGCCGAGGTATCCGCGTTGATGTTGTAAGTCTCGCCGTCAGGTCCGAGACCGATCGGCGCGATGACCGGGATCAGGTCGCCGGAGGCGAAGATTTTCAGCACCTCGACATCGACACTTGCCGGCTCGCCGACGAAACCCAGATCCAGAACCTTCTCGATATTGCTGTCGGGATCGATCTTGGTGCGCTTCAGCTTGCGCGCTGTGATCAGGTTTCCGTCCTTGCCGGAGATCCCGACCGCACGGCCTCCGGCGGCATTGATCGCCGCCACGATGCCTTTGTTGATCGATCCCGCGAGCACCATCTCGACGATCTCGACCGTCGCCTGGTCGGTGACGCGCAGGCCATCGATGAACTCGCTCTTGATCGCGAGACGCTCCAGCATCTTGCCAATCTGCGGGCCGCCGCCATGCACCACGAGCGGATTCATGCCGACCTGCTTCAGCAGCACCATGTCGGCGGCGAAGGACTTGAACAGCTCCTCGTCGCCCATGGCATGACCGCCGAACTTCACCACGACTGTTTTGCCGCTGTAGCGGCGCATGTAGGGCAGAGCCTCGGTCAGGATGTCGGCCTTCGAAAGCCAGGTCTGCCGCAATTCGGCAAATGACGGTCCGTTCATGATCGATCTCCCCCTCTCAGGACGCCGCAAGCGCCGCAAGTCCCGCCCGCAGTTCCGGTATTCCAGTCCCCTTCTCCGCGCTGGTCCGCACGATAACGGGATGTGCCGCGACATGGGTACGCAATTCCGCCTCCGTCTCGGCGATCACCTTTTCCAGTTCGGCTTGTTTCGGCTTGTCGACCTTGGTCAGGACGACCTGGTAGGAGACCGCCGCCTGGTCGAGCATGTCCATCATCTCGCGATCGGTATCCTTCAGCCCGTGACGGGAGTCGATCAGCAGCAGCACCCGCTGCAGGACCGTGCTGCCTTTCAGGAAATGGCGCAGGACATGGTTCCAGGCCGCAACCTGGCTCTTCGAGACCTTGGCATAACCATAGCCCGGCAGGTCGACGATCATCAGCCGTCCGCCGAGATCGAAGAAATTGAGCTGCTGCGTGCGCCCCGGCGTGTTCGAGGTGCGGGCCAGCGTCTTACGCCCGGTCAGGGCGTTGACGAGGCTCGATTTGCCGACATTGGACCGGCCGGCGAAGGCGATCTCGGGCAAGCCCGCATCCGGAAGCTGGTCCAGCCGCGCGGCGCCCCAGACGAACCGGCATTCCTGTGCGAAGAGACGGCGGCCCGCCTCCAGCGCAGCCTGATCCAGTTCGTCTTCCATCGCGTCCCTACTTGACGCCCATGCGCCACATGATGAGGCGCTGCTGGGCAATCGAGAGCAGGTTGTTCCACGCCCAGTAAATCACCAGTCCGGCCGGGAAGCTGGCCAGCAGGAAGGTGAAGAAGAGCGGCAGGAACATGAACACCTTCGCCTGCACCGGGTCGGCCGGCTGCGGGTTCAGCTTCTGCTGCAGGAACATCGTCAGCCCCATGATGATCGGCCAGACGCCGATCAGCGGAATAAAGGCCGGCGGCGTCCAGGGGATCAGACCGAACAGATTGAACAGCGTGGTCGGGTCCGGCGCCGAGAGATCGTGGATCCAGCCATAGAACGGTGCATGGCGCATTTCGATCGAGACGAACAGAACCTTGTAGAGCGCGAAGAAGACCGGGATCTGAATCAGGATCGGCAGACAGCCCGACGCCGGATTGACCTTCTCCTTCTTGTAGAGCCCCATCATTTCCTGGTTCAGGCGCTGCTTGTCGTCGCCATACTGCTCGCGCAGGGCCTGCATCTTCGGCGTCAGCTCGCGCATCTTCGCCATCGACTTGTAGGACTTGTTGGCGAGCGGGAAGAACACCAGCTTCACCGCGACGGTAAAGATCAGGATCGCAATGCCGAAATTGCCGACGAGGTTGTGGATCCATGAGAGGGCATAGAAGAACGGCTTGGTAAGGAAGTAGAACCAGCCGAAATCGACCGCGAGATCGAAATTGGCAACGCCGTATTTCGCCTCGTAGCGGTCGAGCAGCTTCACTTCCTTGGCGCCGGCGAAGAGATGGGTCTCGGTTTCCGCGACGCCGCCCGCGGGCACGGCACGTGCCGCACCGAGATAATCCGTCTGATAGCGGTCGTCCTGCTGGCGGATGCTGTGGGTGAAGCGGTACTTCATCGCCTCGTCCTGTGCCGGGACGAGGGCCGCGAGCCAGTATTTGTCGGTGATGCCGATCCAGCCGCCTGTCGCTGCCACCTCGGTTTTTCCGTCCTCCTGGAGATCGTCGTAATCGACTTCGTTCAGGGTCTCGTCGAATACACCGAGCGGGCCTTCATGCAAGATGTAGAAGCCGGCGGTCGTCGGCGTGCCGCCACGGGAGAGCAGACCGTACGGGAACAGCGTGACGGCGTCCCCGCCCGAATTGCGCACCCGTTGGGTGACCGTGAACATGTAGTCGTCGTCGATCGCATAGGTGCGCTCGAAGACAAGACCCTGGCCATTGTCCCAGGAAAGCGTCACCGGCTGTTGCGGGCTCAGCACCGAGCCGTCCGCCGTCCAGACCGTCTTCGCGTCCGGCACCGGCGTTCCGGCCGCCTCCGGCACCCAGCCGAACTCGGCGTAATAGGATTTCGGCGCACCGGCCGGTTTCAGCAGATGAATATTGTCGCTGTCGGCGTCCAGGGTCTCGCGATAATGGGTCAGAACCACATCGTCGATCCGCGCGCCGACCGGCGAGATCGTGCCACGCATGCCGGGCGCATCGATCCGGATGCGCTTCGGATCGGCGGCGATTTCCTGCCTTGCCTTCGCCGCGTCTTCGGCCGACATCGCGCCCGCCGCAGGGACTGCGACGCCGGACGGCGGCGTTGCCGACGGAACGGAGGAGGCAGACGGCGCCGTCGACCCGGTCCCGGTGCCGCTGGCAGCGATCTCCGCCTGCCGGGCCACTTCCTTTTCCGCCTTCGGAACCTCGTAGAAAAACTGGAAGCCGACCAGGATCGCCACGGACAGCACGACAGCGGCAATCAGATTCTTCTGCTCGTTCATTATTCGGCCCGACATTCTTGTTGTGTTTGGGAAGACACCCCGCCCCTTTCGGGGACCGGATCATAGCCACAGCCGCCCCAGGGATGACAACGGAGAATCCGCTTCAGGGTGAGCCAGGAGCCAACAAACGGCCCATGGCGCCGGATCGCCTCCAGCCCGTAGCGCGAACAGCTCGGCTCGAACCGGCAGTTGGTGCCCAGAAGCGGAGAGACCAGATACCGGTAGGCAAGGATGAGACCGCTCAAGAGCCAAGTGAGCGGCGCAGCGATCACGCGCATCACGACTGGGCCTCCTGCTTCAGGGCGCCCACCTTGGAAAGCGCGCGCCGAAGGTCGGCGATCAGTCCGTTATAGGAACGGGTAAGGGTGTTGGCGCGGGCGATCAGGACGAACTCGTGCCCCGGTACGGCCATCGTGTTCAAGACGTCGTGAACCACGGCTCTCAGCCTTCGTCTCGCGCGGTTTCTCTGCACCGCACCGCCAACCTTGCGGCTGGCGGTATAGCCGATCCGGAGCGGGCCCGCTTGGCCCGGCTCAAGCGTACGCGCCTGAAGCACCAGCCCCTGGGTCACGGCCTTGCGCCCGTTACGGGCGATATTGAGGAATTCGCTGCGCTTTTGCAGGCGCTCCAACGATCCGGAGGACGGGTTGCGCATGGCAAAGACGCTTTCGAATGCGTGCGCCCGGCCGAAGCCGGGTTGCAGCATTTAGGCGGACAGACGCTTGCGGCCCTTGGCGCGCCGGTTGCGAATGACGTGGCGGCCACCGACGGTCGCCATGCGGGACCGGAAGCCGTGGCGGCGCTTGCGTACGAGGACGCTGGGTTGATAGGTGCGTTTCACGGGAATTCTCCGTCGACGTAAATATAGCAATCTCGCGAGTGCGGGGCTGTATATAGATTTGCCCTGCCCGAGTCAACGCGGGCGCGCGCAATTCTGCTCTCCGGACTCCCACTCCAGTCCGCCGGACCCCGCTCACGCCATGGTGACTGGTTGTGCCTCGACCTCGCCGCGACATAGGTGTCTTGGATGACAGGCGCGTCGATGCGCTATGATAAGCCAAGTCCGTGACGAGGGACGATGCCGAAAGATATGAGAACTGACACACCCTTGCAGCCGACGGAAGAGAAGCTCATCGAGACCGATATCTGCGTCATCGGCGGCGGCTCGGGAGGGCTTTCCGTCGCGGCAGGCGCGGTGCAAATGGGCACGAGCGTGGTGCTGTTCGAGCGCGGTAGGATGGGCGGTGACTGTCTGAACTACGGCTGCGTCCCGTCGAAGGCACTGCTTGCCGCGGGGCACGCGGCGGCAGCGGCGCGCAAAGCAGACAGGTTCGGTATCTCCCTGCCCGAACCGGATGTCGACTTTGCCCGGGTCCATGCCCATGTGCGCGACGTGATCGCCGGGATCGAGCCGCACGATTCCGTGGAGCGGTTCGAGAAGCTCGGCGTCAAGGTGATCCAGGCCGCTGCCACATTCACCGATACCCGGACCGTGACGGGCGGCGGCTACAGGGTGCGGGCACGCCGTTTCGTGATCGCGACCGGATCCTCCGCGGCAATCCCTCCCGTCGAGGGCCTGAAAGACACTCCCTACTTGACGAACGAGACGATTTTCGACCTGACGGAACGCCCGGCGCATCTGCTCATCATCGGCGGCGGACCGATCGGCTGCGAGCTGGCCGAGGCACACCGCAATCTCGGTTCCGAGGTCACGCTCGTCGAAGCCGCCGGATTGCTCGGCAACGAAGACCCGGAAGCGGCCGCCTTGATCCGCG
Organism: Nisaea acidiphila; assembly: GCF_024662015.1. NCBI lineage: Bacteria > Pseudomonadati > Pseudomonadota > Alphaproteobacteria > Rhodospirillales > Thalassobaculaceae > Nisaea > Nisaea acidiphila. The sequence continues at coordinate 2,129,365 of NZ_CP102480.1, forward strand.
CGCATCTGGAAAAGATCGGCGTCACCGTGCTCGATGGCGCGCTGGTCAGACAGGCAAGCGGTTCCGGCGGCGGCGTCACGCTCTCGGTCGAAACCGGCGGAGCGATCCAGCGGATCGAGGGATCCCATCTCCTCGTCGCCGCGGGGCGCCGGGCCAATACCGACGGGCTCGGACTGGAGGCAGCCGGCATCGAGACAAGCCGAACCGGCATCGAGGTCGATGCCGGCCTCAAGACATCGAACCGCCGGGTCTATGCCATCGGCGATGTCGCGGGCGGTCTGCAATTCACCCATGTCGCCGGATACCATGCGAGCGTGGTGATCCGGAGTGCCCTGTTCCGGCTTCCTGCCAAAGCGGATCTCAGCGCCGTGCCGCGGGTCACCTATACAGATCCCGAGCTGGCCCAGGTCGGATTGCTGGAGGAGGAAGCCCGGGCGAAACACGGCGAGAAGCTGCGCGTGCTGCGGTGGACCTATCAGGAGAACGACCGGGCCCGTGCGGAGCGCGCGACGGAAGGCTTCATCAAGGTGATCGCGCTGAAAAATGGTCGTGTCCTCGGCGCCACCATCGTCGGCCGGAATGCGGGCGAACTGATCCAGAGCTGGGGCCTCGCGATCGGTCAGAAGATCAAGATTGGCGCCATCGCCTCCTCGATCGTTGCCTATCCAACCCTCGCGGAAATCGGCAAACGGGCCGCCGGATCCTTCTTCACGGAAACCCTGTTCAGCCCCCGCATGCGCAAAATCGTCCGCTTCCTCGCGGCCTTCGGTTAAAATCCTTCCTCGGAACCCGCCGACGGACGGATGTGCATGCTGAGTTTCGCGAACAGTCTTTCCTTCCGGCTTCTGCTGCTGACGGTCTTTTTCGTGATGGTGGCGGAGGTGCTGATCTATACCCCGTCCATTGCCCGCTACCGTCTGAGCTACCTGCAGGAAAAGCTCGCCGAGGGACATTTGGCCGCGCTTTCGGTCAAGGCCGCGCCGGACGGGATGATCACCGAGATGCTGGCGCGTCAGCTGCTCGACCATGTCGATGCCTACAGCGTGGTCGCCAACGACGATTCCAACTTCATGCCGATGCTCAGCCGGCCGGAACTGCCCGAGGTCGACATCACGGTCGACCTGCGCGAGGTCGGGGTCGTCGAACTCATCTTCAATGCCTTCTCCACGCTGGCCCAGACCGGCGACAGGGTTATACGGCTGCACGGACAGTCGCCCGGCGATCCCGAGATCTTCGTCACCATGATCATCGACGAAGCACCGATGCGGATGGAGATGCTCGACTTCTCCTGGCGCATCCTGACGCTCTCGGTGGTGATCTCGCTCTTCACTGCCGCCCTGGTCTTCCTCTCGCTGCGCTGGATGATGGTGCTGCCCATGCAGCGCATCACCTCGAGCATGATTGCCTTCCGCCGACGCCCGGAAGATCCCACCTCCGATCTTCCGCCCTCGGCCCGGCGAGACGAGATCGGGATCGCGACCCGCGAGCTCGCCGACATGAAGCAGGGTGTTCGTCACGCGCTGCGGCAGAAAACGCGGCTCGCGACGCTCGGCACGGCGGTGAATAAGATCAACCACGATCTGCGCAACATGCTGGCGACCGCGACCCTCGTCTCCGACCGCTTCGCCGAGAGTTCGGATCCTTTCGTGCGCAAGGCGGTGCCGCCGTTCCTGCGTACCATCGACCGGGCGGTGAAACTCTGCTCCGACACCCTGAACTTCACCCAGGAGACGGTGCCGCTGATGACCGAGCAGGTCACCCTGAAGAACCTGCTCGACGAGATCCTGCCGGAACTGAGAGCCGGCCTGGAGGGCGAGCAGATCGCCATAGAGATCGATGAAGTCCCGGGCATCATGCTCACGATCGATCAGGACCAGATCTATCGCATCTTCGCCAACATCGCCTCGAACGCCGCCAGGGCCGGCGCTACGGAATTCCGGATCGGTTTCCAGCGCGACGACGAAACCCTGACCATCCGGTTCAGAGACAACGGTCCCGGCATCCCCGACCCGATCCGCGAAAAGCTCTTCCTACCATTTCAGCTTTCCGGCCATAGCGGCGGCTCGGGCCTGGGCCTGGCGATCGCGCGGGACATTGCGACCGCCCATGGCGGCACGCTGTTCCTCGAGAGCACGGGTCCGTCGGGCAGCGTCTTTCATCTGGAACTCCCCTGCCCTGCCACCAAAAGGTCCCGGTCGGCCAGACGCGCGGCATGATGGCACGTCGAGAGTCGCTTCCACCGGCGCGCCGGACACGTTACTGTTGCGCAAAGAGCCGGTAAGGCTACGAACGAATCAGGTCCAACAGCCGCAGGCTGGAGCACCCTATGCAGCAGCATGTATCGGGAGAGACGAGCGTGGCGGCGATGCACTCGCCGTGCGACGATTGCGACATCCGCGATCTTGCGATCTGCGGAACCCTGCGCGTGGACGAGGTCCAGCGGCTCAGCCGGATCATGACTTCGGTGGAACTCGCCGCCGGCGACACGATCGTCGACGAGGGCGAGCCGAGCGATTTCGTCTACACGCTGACCTCCGGTGCGGTGCGCCTTTACAAGCTGCTTGCCGACGGCCGGCGGTCGGTGACCGGTTTTCTCTTCCCCGGAGATTTCCTCGGGGTTTCGATGCAGGATATCTATGGCAGCAGCGCCGAGGCGATCACGCCGGTTACGCTCTGCCGGTTTCAGCGAACCGAGCTTGAGGCGCTGATGATGGATATTCCGACGCTGGAGCGGCGCCTGTTCGCACGCGCGACCGAGGAAATCCAGCTGATGCAGGAGCAGATCGTCCTGCTCGGCCGCAAGACGGCGGCGGAGCGCGTTGCGTCCTTCCTGCGGAGCTTGGCGCAACGTCAGGAGAAGCGGCACTTGCCGGCGAACCCGGTGACCGTTCCCATGACGCGGACCGATATCGCCGATTATCTCGGGCTGACCACGGAAACCGTGAGCCGCACGATCACCCAGTTTAAGACCAAAGAGCTGATCTCAATAGAGAACGGATCGCGCATCAGGATCCTCGACGAGGACCAGCTCGACGACCTTGCCGAAGCGATCTAGCCGTCCCCGGTTACGCGATCTCAGCGCCGAAGCGAGGAAATCGGTTCTACCGGACGCGGCTCCAGGTCCCAGGGAAAATGGATCCAGGTGTCCTGGCTGACCTCGGTGACGTAAGTGTCGACCAGCGGGCGACCGGCCGGCTTTGCATAAACCGTGGCGAAATGCGCGTCCGGTAAGATCGAACGCACGGCCTTGGCCGTCTCCCCGGTATCGACGAGATCGTCGACGATCAGCCAACCGGCGCCTTTCCCCGCAATCTCGCAGTTCTTCATTACGTTGATCCGGCCGCGCTCCTTGTCGTCGCCTTCGACGCCGTAGGATGCAACGCTGATCGTATCGATGATGCGGATGCTGAGTTCCCGGGCGACCACCGCCGCCGGGACCAGGCCGCCGCGGGTGATGGCCACGATGCCATCGAACGGACCGACCTCCGTCAGACGCCAGGCCAGGGCCTTGGCAGTGCGGTGGAGTTCCTCCCAGCTCACGGGGAAGGACTTATTGAAGCTGTCGCTCGACATCTCTGGCACCCATCGCGGTCACGAAGTGAACCGGCGACATAGCGCGCCTCTCCGGAAACCGCAACGTCCAATAGTCCCGGCGCAAGGCCGGCGGACGCAAACCGGGCCTAAACGGCCTTCGCGGCATCCCGGATCAGTTGCACCGCGGAAATCCGCCAGGACCCGTCCTGCTGCTGCTCCATCTCGTAGGCGGCGAGGTAGGCGAGCCCGTCCGGACCGATAAAAAACACAATCTGAACCGGACGCGGGCCGGATGTATCGAGCTCCCGGAACGTTACCTGCTGCGGCCGATAAACCGCCCGGTAACCGCCAAGCACCATGTTCCGGAAGCGGTCCGGCGTGCCGAAGATCTTCTGCAGGACCGGACTCGCATAGGTGAAGGCTTCCGCCCAATCGTCGCGCTGGAAGGCATCGAGCTGGCTGTTGATTGTCCCGCGAATGCTGTCGGCAGGTTCCGCCGCATGGAGCGGATACGAGGCGAGAAGGAGTCCGACGAGCACAACGAATTGGCCGATGACAGATCGCATGAGCTCCACTCCTTTTCGACGGTGACTGCGCTCCCTCTACGGTAGCACGGGTGGCTGCGGATCAGTCTGGCCGAGCGGGTTCGAACGGCGCGTGGCAAACCTCACGCACGAAAAAGGCGCCGTCCCGATGGAGGCGCCTTGATCGCTATACGGTTTATTCGCCTCAGCGGACGAAGAGATGCACTTCGTTACTGGCGGCATCCGGCGCCGTGGTCGCCGACAGGGCAACGCGGCTCGGCGGCAGCCCCATATCGGTCAGCGAACGGAGCACGTCCTGCGCATTCTTGCGCGCTTTGCTGGTATCGAGCGCGACCTGAGCGGACGATCCGGCCGACGGTGTAACCGCGACGAGATCGAAAGAGGCATCGGGGCGGCGCTCGAGAGCGCGGCTGACAGCCGTGTAGAGCGCCTGCTGATAGTTCACGTTACTGCGGTCGAAGCGGATCACCACCAACGGACGCCGGGAACCCGGCGCGGCGCTCAGTCCGCGTCCCTGCAGGGACGGTGTCGCGGTCACGTCCGCACTGCCCATGCCATAGGTCCGAGCAGCGAGGCTGGTGCCGAAGAACTCGCCGTTCTTGATCGCCAGCGCCAGCGTGTTCAGATCGTTCCGCTCGGTCGCCACGTAGCGGCTTTGGCGGCGGATATCGTCGCTGAGCTCGGTCAGGAGACGATCGACGAGAACCACGGTGCGATTGACGTCATCTTCCAGAATCTCAAGCTGGCGATGGTCTTCATCGACGGCGCCCGAGAGCCCAAAGGCGGCTCGCGTCGCATCCAGCAGATAGGTCGAAAGCGCGGCGTCGGCGGCAACACGGTTCGAAAGGTCGTTCATGTCGCCGATATCGGCATTGACCTGCTCAAGCAGCCCCTGGGACTGGTTCCATGCGGCAACCAGCATCGGATTGCCTGGCGTGGTTCCGACCTGCAGACGCGAGCGTATGCCGGCCACCGACTGATGGTAGGTCTGCGCGTTGCCGATGGTCCGCTGACGGATGTTCTGCAGATCGCCGTTATGTGCCCGGATCGATTCCTGCAGGCGGCGCAGGTCGTCGCGAAGCTGGACAACCTTGTTCCCGACAAAGGTTCCGGTCGCGGCGCCAGGCCGCGGTGGCTGCACTTCGAAGTTGGTGGTGTTGAGCGCCGGCGGCTGTCCGCTTGCGATCACCGGCTGCCCGGACGCTTCACCCGCGGACGGCGCGATCTGAACCTGAGACGGCGTCTGATTCGCTGCGGGATCTTCACCCGAGAGACTTGGCCACAAAGCGTCGGAAGAGAAAGAACAGCCCCCGAGAAGGAGTACCGTTGCGCCCAGGACAACGAGCGACGAGCGATTAAGAACCATAGGACGCTGTCACCTTGTAAATAGGTGTTATGTTTGCCGCGGTTTTAGGTAGATCCGTTCGACCGACCAATGCCGACCCCCTAGCAATTTTGCCCCGACTGTCCCGCCCCAAGGACAGAACGCCTCCCTTCCCGCACCCCCTGCATAAAAGCAGACTCGCGAGGAAGAAAGAAGCTTGCCGACGCAGTCCCCCACTGATGGTAGCCGCAAGCCGCGAAATTCGTAGGGATAGTAACCAAAGCCAATCGGCGCCACAAGTTGTTTTGCCAAACGATTCCGTAAGATACGCCGTTGTTGATTCCCCGATATAAGCGCTTGCGTTTCGAAATCGCCTTGAGTATGTTCCGGCCTCCTTCGAGGGCGGCACGCCCTTCGGGGCGCCCGTAGCTCAGCTGGATAGAGCGCTTGACTACGAATCAAGAGGTCGGGAGTTCGAATCTTCCCGGGCGCGCCATCGACCTCCAGAACCTCTCATAAAAATCTGCTCTTTCGTCAATGGTTTGGCCGATTCGCCAAATATTTGCCATTGGATCCTGCAAACTGAATCATAACAAACTTGCGGTTCACTGAGCCTATTGCGACCTCACGATTGGACGGAAGCTGATGACAGGGCTCTCCGCAGACGACCTCCGCAATCTCCGGGTTATGGTCGTGGAGGACGACAAACCGACGCGCATGTTGACGCGCACTTTCCTGGAACATCTGGGGTTCAGCGATGTCATTGAGCGGGAGAATGCCGCGCAGGCGCTAAACGACGTCACGCGGCGACACTTCGACCTTATCGTCACCGATCTCGAGATGGAGCCGATGAATGGCCTCGACCTCCTGTTGCGGGTGCGGCGCGATGCGAATGTGACCAATCCTTACGTGCCGGTCATCCTCATTACGCAGCATTCCGACCGTGACTCGGTCCTGAGGGCCCGGGACTTCGGCGCGAGCGCTTTCGTGGCGAAACCAGTGAATTTCGAAAACCTGAAGCGAACGGTGGCGGCCGTTCTCGCCGACAAACGACCGTTCGTGCAATGCGACGCGTACTCGGGACCGGACCGGCGCAGAAAGGACAAGCTTCCGAAGGACGGCAGGTACCAGCGCGAATCGGACTATAAATGGTAACGAAGCGGGCTACGGTAGAAGAACCGCCGCGCCCTGCAGTCGCCCATTCCTCAGATCCGACAAGGCCATGTTCGCATCGTCCAACGGATAGGTCCGGACCGAACTCCGGACCGGAACCTTCGGGGCGAGCTCCAGAAATTCCAGCGCGTCCTGCCGCGTCAGGTTCGCCACCGAGACAATTTTCTTTTCCCGCCAGAGGATATCGTAGGGAAAGCACGGGATGTCCGACATGTGAATGCCGCCGCACACCACGGTTCCGCCTGGTCGGACCGCTTTCAGCGCGCGCGGCACCAGATCGCCAACCGGCGCGAAGAGGATGGCGGCATCCAGCTCCTCCGGCGGTGCCTCCGTCGAATCGCCCGCCCACTTTGCACCGAGAGAAAAGGCGAACTCCCTAGCCGCATCATCGCCCGGCCGCACGAAACCGTAGATCTCCCGCCCCTGCCAGAGCGAGACCTGAATCAGGATATGGGCCGCCGCGCCGAAGCCGTAGAGCCCGAGGCGCCTGCCCTCGCCCGCCATCCGCAGGCAGCGATACCCGATCAGACCGGCGCAGAGCAGAGGCGCGGCCTCTTCGTCGGAATAAAAATCCGGAATCGGAAAACAGTAACGGGCATCTGCGACGAGATACTCGCCGTAACCGCCATCGAGCGTGTATCCGTTGAAACGGGCGTCGGGGCAAAGGTTCTCCTGTCCGTCGCGGCAATAGCGGCATTCCCCGCAAGTCCAGCCGAGCCAAGGCACTCCGACTCTTTGTCCCGTTTCGAGCTCGGTAACCCCGCTCCCCAGAGTCTCGACCGTTCCCACGACCTCATGGCCCGGCACGACATGCGGTTTCGGATCTGGCAGATCCCCGTCCACGACATGCAGATCGGTGCGGCAGACCGCGCAGGCATGAACCTTTATCAGAACTTCTCCAGGACCCGGGTCCGGACGCGGACGGTCCGCAGCCCGCAAAGGGTCTCCCGGTGCTATCAGCTCCATTACCCGCATCGCTAGCTCCGCTGGCCTAACTCTCCGGATGCAGCCGGCAGGCCTCCCGGTAGGGCGTGATCCGCGGTACCTGGCCCTTTTCGAGCCGCGCCTGCATGTCGGTCCAGTACGCGACCGTCAGCAGTTCGCCATGCGCCTCGCGGAAGATCCTTCTCAGAGACCTTTCCTCAATCCGGAGATGGGTTTCCAGTTCCTCCGGAAGGAAGATCACGCCCTCCTCGAAGAACCAGTCCGGTATGTCTTCCTCGCCATCAAAGCGGTCCTGGTTGGTGCGCACCTTGACGTCGGTCAAATCCTCGATGGCGTCATAGTCGAAGAGATAGACTTTCAGGATCTTGCTGACCCCGTAATTCCGCCCGTCGAGATCCTTGTTGAAGATGTTCGCGGCGGCATTGTTCTTGATGCACTGGCCAAGATTGCGTAGCGCCGTATCCGCTTTCTCTTCTCCCGCCTCGGTCATGAAGACAGGGAACGGCGTCATCTTGATCTGCACGATCAGATGGCGGAACAGCAGGCCGGCCCCGGTCTGGATCACGTTCTCGCCCGCATATTTCAGGATCTCGTGCCGAAGGTCGTCGGTGAAATAGTCCGCCGGCAGCACGACATTGTAATAGATCACGTTGTCCAGCATGGAGCCGGCCCGGTTGATCTCGTGCACCCGGCTGTATTTCTGCAAGACCGAGGGCACGCCCGGAAATTTGCCCCACTTGTAACCGGCCGTCGGATGGTCGCGGATCACCTTGGCGACATAGTCGAGGGACGGGGCGGAGAAACCGATCGCGACGGTGCCGCGCGGGCCGACCGCATGGTCCAGACGCTCTCCGCTTTCCCGCAGTTCCTCCTCGATCTGCCGCACCACAGCGATCTTGCCGATATGATTGTAGCCGATCGTCGAGTATTGCAGGCCGTGCGGACGGTCCGGCATCAGCTCGAAGAGAAAGGACGCCATCTCGTGATAATGCTCCGAGGTGACGTGAAAATTCGCCAGGGTCGAGCTGAAGACATATTGCAGATCGTCGGAGCCGAGGATCACCGCGTCGACATGAATACCGTCCGGCTCGTTCAGCAGCGCGATCCCGGCCGGCACCGGCTCACCGCCTTCGATCAGCAAGCGCCCGACGAGATAGGCGCCCCGGTTCCGGTAAAATCCCGCATCGGCCATCTCGATCGCGCGGATGCGGTCCGCCTGCGGAACCTCTTCGCGGATACGGGCCGCGACGGCGGCAGCATCACCGTCGAGATCGCGCCAGTGTCTTGAAAATCCGGGAAGAGTCAGGACCGGCGACAGATGTGCCGCCGCGAGCGATCCCTCCACGGCAAAAAGCCGCGTCACGACAGGATGGGCCGCCTTGTCCTCGTCCCGCGCCCGCGCGCTGGAATAGGTCGAGGCGCGCCACATGTCCGCATGCACCTGACGGCGCACCGAGTTTAGGAAGGCATAGGCAAGGTCGGCGTGATAGAGTCCCTCGATCAGCGGCAGGTACTTATCCTCGACCGCGCTCCAGAAAACATCGCGCCCCTGTACGTCCGGGCAATGCAGCAGGATGACCGGCACCAGCGTATCGACCGTCGCACCGTAAATGCCGAGCCGCTCCTGACTGAGAGCAAGCGAGGCTGGCCAGTCCCGCGCCTCGAAAGCGGCTTCGGCCAGGCCCGCGATCTGCCGGAAGCGGCCGTAATAATCGGTGAACGCGCCATGGATCAGCGCAGCGACGGACTCGATCCGTTCCGCCTCGCTGCCGGCCGCCTCCAATTCCTCTTGCGCCGCCGCCGTGATGGTCGGTGTTCTGAGCGTCGCCGCGCCGCGGCGGATCGATTGCATCATGCGGCGCGTCCTCCCCTTGCACCATTTCGCACAATGATGGGCCGGGGAGGCCGCTTTCGGAAGCGGGAAATCCGAAGGCCGGAAACGGAGCAGGCGGCCATTTGGCCGCCCGCAGCATTGGATGATGTCGGCAGATCAGGCGATTCGCTTGCCTTTCTCGTCATAGCGGTACCAGCCACGGCCGGCGCGGCGGCCGGCGCGGCCGGCGGCGACGACCTGGCGCAGGATCGGGCGCGGATGGAAGCGCTCGCCATAGGCCTCGTGCAGGATCTCGGCGACCTGCAGGTTCAGGGTGTTGGAGATATTGTCCATCAACTCGAACGGGCCGACCGGATGACCGAGCCCGAGCTTGCAGCCGGTATCGATATCCTCCGGCGTGCAGGCACCTTCCTCGACCAGCCGCAGCACCTCGTCCCACATCGCGAAAAGGATGCGGTTGACGGCGAAACCGACCACGTCCTTGACGTCGATCGGGGTCTTGCCGGCCTCGACGCAGGCATTGCGCGCCGCGTCGATCACCGCGTCATCGGTATCCATGCCGCGGATCACCTCGACCAGCTTCATGCGGCTGACGGGCGAGAAGAAATGCAGGCCGAGGAAACGGGACTGGCGCTTCTCGGAGAAATAGGAGGCGAGCACGGAAATCGAGATGCTGGAGGTGTTGGAGGCGATGATCGCATCGTCCTTACAGACCTCGTCGAGGGTCTTGTAGACCTCGGCTTTCACCTTCTCGTCCTCGAACACGGCCTCGATCACGAGGTCGCGGTCACCATAGGCGGAGAGGTCGGTCACCATCGTGATGTTGCCGAGCGCGGTCGCCATGTCCTCTTCCGCCCAGAACTTGCGGGCGACACCGCCTTCGAGCGTCTTCCTGATACCGGCCTCGGCCTTGTCGAGCCGTGCCTGCTCCGGCTCCATGATCATCACGTCCTTGCCCGCCATGGCGAAAACGAGCGCGATCTCCGAACCCATCATCCCGGCGCCGATCACGCCGATCTTGTTCACTGACATCCCATCCTCCTCAAAGGTCTCATGTCCCGAATTTCTTGCGGAGTTTCGTATAGGCTCCGGTGCGCCTGTTCAAGCGCACCGGTATGAAATGAAGCGCTCGAATACCGGCGCAAATCAGCGCAGCGAGAAGCCGCCATCCACGGTGACGACGGAGCCGGTCATATAGGCTCCCGCATCGGACGCGAGCAGCAGCAGCGCACCGTCCAGATCGTGCGGCTGGCCGAGGCGGCGCTGCGGGATCGTCCTGATCATCTGCTGCCCGGGTTGACTCTGGAAGAACTCGCTGTTGATCGGCGTCTCGATATAGCCGGGGGCGATCGCGTTCACCCGGATGTTGAAGCGGGTCAACTCAAGCGCCATGGCGCGGTTGAGCTGCAACAGCCCGCCCTTGGAAGCACAATAGGTCGAGAGCATGCCGATCACCTCGGTGCCGAGGATCGAAGAGATGTTGATGATCGAGCCGCCGCCCTTCTCCTTCATCTGCAGCGCCGCCGCCTGGGCCACGAGGAAGCAGCCTTTCAGGTTGGTGTCGAGGACCTGGTCGTAATCCTCGGGCGTCATTTCGAGGAACGGCTTCTGCACCGCAATGCCGGCATTGTTCACGAGGATGTCGAGCGGACCGAGCTCGCCCGCGGCCGCGCTCAGAGCCTCGCGGATGGAGGCCGGGTCGGTGACGTCCATGGAGACTGCGAAGGCGGTGCCGCCCGCTTCCCCGATCGTCGCCGCGAGATTTTCGAGCTTCGCCTTCTGCCGTGCCGCGAGCACGACCGACGCGCCATGCGCCGCGAGGGTTTCCGCGAAGCGGCTGCCGAGCCCCTGGCTCGCTCCGGTGACCAGAGCGACCTTGCCGGTGAGATCGAAGGACATAATGCGTCTCCCGCTCAGACGTTCAGGTTCTCGATCAGCACCGACATGCCCTGGCCCGCGCCCATGCACATGGAGATACAGGCATAGCGCTGGCCGGATTCCTGGAGGTGGTGCATCGCGGTGATGGTCATGCGCACGCCGGTCGCGCCCGGCGGATGGCCGATCGAGATGCCGCCGCCATAGAAATTCGTCACGTCGCGGCTGATTCCGAGCTCTTTCTCGGCATGCAGATTCACCACGGCAAAGGCCTCGTTGATTTCGTAATAGTCGATATCGGAGGCCTTCATGCCACGCTTTTCCCAAAGCGCCCGAATCGCTGGCACCGGGCCGCATCCCATGATCCGCGGCGGAACACCGACGATGGTCCAGTCGACCAGTCGGGCCACCGGCTCGACGCCCTTCGCCTCCATCTCCGCCCGGTCGCCGACCAGCACGAAGGCGGCGCCGTCAGTGACGCCGCTGGAATTGCCCGGCGTCACCTGGCCGTCCTTGCGGAAGACCGGCTTGAGCTTGGCAAGCTTCTCCAACGTGACATCCGGCCGAGGAAACTCGTCCTCGATCATCAGCCGGGTGCCCTTGCGCCCCTCCGGCACTTCGATCGGCGCAATCTGCCTTGCGAGAAAGCCGGTCACCATGGCCTTGCCGGCACGCTGCTGGCTCATCAGGCCCCAAGCGTCCATGTCCTCGCGGCGATACTGGAAATCTTCCGTCAAATTCTCCGCCGTCGCCCCCATCAGGCCGTGGCCGAAGGGATCGCTATAGACGGATTCGACACTGTCCTCGAAGCTCTGCGCGCCGCGGACGGCACCCCAGCGCATCTTCTGGTTCAGGAACGGGCCGCGGGAGAAGTTCTCGCCGCCGCCGGCAAGCGCGATCTTGCCGTGCCCCGTCATGATCTGCTGCGCGGCGGTCAGGATCGCCTGGGTGCCGGAGCCGCAGGCACGGTTGACCTGCAGGGCGCAGCTTTCGTCCTTCATGCCGATATTCATGCCGGCCACGCGGCCGACATAGTACCCGTCCGGATCGACCGGGAGCACATTGCCCCAGACCACGTGATCGATATCCTCCGGAGCGATCTCCGCATCCTCGACGCAGGCCCGCGCCGCGTGGGTCGCCAGCGTCGAAAGCGGAATGTCCTTCAGCGACTTGCCGAAATCCCCGAACGGCGTCCGCTTGCCGCCCGCAAGCACGATTTCCTGAGCCATGATCCCTTCACTCCCCCGCACCGGACCGGCCGGCGCATCTCGCTTGTTTATTGGCGGCGGAACTCTGGACCGAAGCCGGCGGCAGGCGCAAGTGCGATAGCGGAATGGGGCCAGAGCCTCCCGATTCGTCCCGTTTCGGGGCAGGAAGGAAACTCCGACCGCAAACAATTTATGCACATTAATTATGCATTTACACTTTCTGCTTAGAAAGCATGCACACTTTGTGATTCGATTGAGTTGACCGGTTCCAACTGACCTTCCGAGTAGGTTCTTCCATGAGCGCGACCGCATCCGAGAACGATCCCGAGCAGATCGTCACCCTGACCGCTGACGTGCGGACCACCGCCGAGACGAAGATCGCCGAGATCCAGGCGATCACCGGACGCACCAAGATGCTGGCCCTCAACGCCCTGATCGAGAGCGCCAGGGTCGGCGAACTCGGGCGGGGCTTCGCGGTGGTCGCGGACGAGGTGAAGGGGGTCTCTTCGGAAATCGAGCAGATCGCACAGACGTTGAATTCCGAACTTTCCGGCAAGGCGGAGATGCTGGAACGGATCGGCCGCTCGATCGTCGACCAGCTGAAAGGTCAGCGCCTTGTGGACCTCTCGCTCAATGCTGTCGAACTGATCGACCGGAACCTTTTCGAGCGCACCTGCGACGTGCGCTGGTGGGCAACGGACAGCGCCATCGTGGATTGCCTCGCCACGCCGTCGGAAGATGCGAGCGCCTACGCCTCCAAACGCCTCGGCGTGATCCTCTCGGCCTATACGGTCTATCTCGACCTCTGGGTCTGCGATGCGCGCGGCACGGTCGTCGCGAACGGCCGGCCCGACCGCTATCACGTTGAGGGCCAGTCTGCTGCGCAAGCCTCCTGGTTCCGCAATGCGATGGCATCGGCGAACGGAGACGAATACGCCGTGGATGATATCGTCACCAGTTCGGAACTCGATGGCCAACCGGTGGCGACCTACGCTGCCGCGATCCGCGAGAACGGAGAGAGCAATGGCGCCGTGCTGGGTGTGTTGGGGATCCATTTCGACTGGGGGCCGCAAGCGCAGACCATCGTCGAGGGCGTGCGCTTCGACGAGGCCGAAGCCGCCCGCTCCCGTGCGCTTCTGCTCGATGCCGATTTCCGCGTCATCGCCGCGTCCGACGGCGCGGGCGTGCTGAGCGAGCGCTTCGATCTCCGAACCGAAGGACGGGATAGCGGCCATTACTCCCTTCCCGACGGTACCGTCATCGGCTTTCACCGGACGCCGGGCTATGAGACCTATGAGGGGCTCGGCTGGTACGGCTGCGTGGTACAGGCGGCGCCTTAGAGTTTCGACGACCCGTCCGGCCGGAACCGCCATTTCCGTTCGATGGCGGCGGGGAGATCGAGGCCGAAACGGTTTGCGAAAAGCAGGATGTGCCCAAGCACGTCCGCCGCTTCGTTCTCCAGCGCGAGATGGAGCTCCTCGTTGCTGAGATCGCCGCGCCGTCCGCGGTCGCTATAGCGGTTCCAGACCTGGGTGAGCTCGCCGAGCTCTTCCTGCAGCTTCAGCAGATACCAGTCCGGATCGCGCTCGATACCGAAATTCAGTGCGTAGTCCTTCGATGCACGTTCGAACCTGCCGGCCAGAGTCTCCAGCATTCGCCTCATCCAAATGTTCGTCTTTTGTTCTTCACTTTAACCATCCAACACGGCGGGTCAAGCGGAGACCATCAGGAGGATGCCGGCCGGGCCGCAAGCAACGGAAGTGTAAAAACGACCGCCACGGCCACCATCGCGGCGGAGACCCAGAGCGTCGCCGTGAGGCCTGCCAACTGGTAAACAAGGCCGGAAAGCAGGGTTCCCGCGAAACGCCCGACCGCGTTCGCCATGTAATAGAAGCCGACATTGAGCGCGACCTTGTCGGCATCCGAATAGGCGACGATCAGATAGGAATGCAGCGCCGAATTCACGGCGAAGACGATCCCGAAGGTCAGCAGCCCGCCGATCAGGATGACGGACGGCGCGAGCATGTCCGCAGGCGGAGCCAATTGCGGCGTCAGGCCCGCAGCAATCGTTGCCGGAAGAAGCGCGAGCAGACCGCCCCAGAGCGCCGCACCGCGCGCCGCCGCCCCGGCGTCCTTCGTTTTCCTCATGAAGCGCGGCACCAGGGCCTGCACGATCCCGTAGCCGACAACCCAGACCGCCATGAAGAGGCCGACCCGGTCGAAGCTCCAGCCGAGCCGGTCATAGAGGAAGACCGGAACCCCGACGACGAACCAGACGTCGCGCGAGGCGAAGAGGAAGATCCGCGCGGCGGAAAGGAAGTTGATCTCCCGGGTCTTGGCGAAGAGATCCCGCCTGGCGATCTTCTGCTTCGCCTTGCCGAGATCGGCGGTCACGGTCAGTACCGCGCTTGCCAGGACCAGTGCGAGCATCCCGGCCATGGCATAGAGCGAGACCTCGAAGCCGAGCCATTGCAGCATCACCCCGCCCAAAAGGAAGCCGACGCCCTTCAGCGCGTTCTTCGAGCCGGTCAAGATAGAGACCCATTTGAAAAGCAGTCCGTCGCCCTCGGAGGCGACCACCAGTTTCACCGCCGATTTGGAACTCATCTTGGTGAGGTCCTTGGCAATGCCGGAAAGCGCCTGCGCCACCATCACGTATCCGACCGAGAAGAGCGCGGTCCAGGCGGGGTCCGTCAGCGAGAGCATCAGCAGCGCCGCGATCTGCACCGCCAATCCGGAAAAGAGCGTGATCTTCAGGCCGAAACGGGCGCCGATCCAGCCACCGAGGAAGTTGGTGACGATCCCCATCGCCTCGTAGAGCAGGAAGAGAAAGGCGATATCGAGCGGGGTGAAGCCCAGCCGGTGGAAATGCAGCAGCACCAGCATCCGGAGCGCGCCGTCGGTCAGCGTGAAGGCCCAGTAGGCCGCCGTGACCGCCGCGTAGGTACGCCCGTCCGCCGCCCGCACGCTTTCCGCAGCCATGCTCACAGGCTGGCCGCCACTTTGGCCGTCAGCTCCATCATCCGGTTCACATAGCCCCATTCGTTGTCGTACCAGGCATAGATCTTCGCCTGGGTGCCGTTGACCACCATTGTTGAGGGACCGTCGACGATCGCCGAGCGCGGATCGTCGGTGAAATCGGTCGAGACCAGCGGGCGGGATTCGAAACCGAGGATGCCTTCAAGCGGGCCGCTTGCCGCGGCCGCGACGAACAGCTCGTTCAGCTCGGCGGTGCTGGTCTCGCGCTCCAGCTCGAAGACACAATCGGTCAGCGAGGCGTTCAGCAACGGGACCCGGACCGCATGGCCGTTCAGCCGGCCCTGCAGTTCCGGATAGATCAGCCCGATCGCTGTCGCCGAACCGGTACTGGTCGGGATCAGCGCGTTCAAAGCGGAGCGCGCCCGGCGGAGATCCTTGTGCGGCCCGTCGACGATCACCTGGGTGTTGGTGACGTCGTGGATTGTGGTGATCGCGCCATGCCGGATACCGATCCCCTCATGCACGACCTTCACCACCGGAGCGAGACAGTTGGTCGTGCAGGAGGCCGCTGTCACGAGGTGATGCTGGGCGGGATCGTAGAGATGGTCGTTGACGCCCATCACGATATTGAGCGCCCCATCCTCCTTGACCGGAGCGGAGACCACAATCTTGGTAATGCCACGCTCGAAATAGGGCGACAGGGCTGCCCCGCTTTTGAACTTGCCGCTGCATTCGAGGAGAATGTCGACATCGCTCCCGGTCCAGGGATTTTCCGCCGGCGACTCGTGTGCGGTCAGCGGAATCTCCCGTCCGTCCACCACAATCCCTTGCTCCGTCCAGCCGACCTCGCGGTTCCAACGGCGGTGCACGGTATCGAACTCGAGCAGGTGCGCCGCCATCTCCGGCGACATGGCCGGATCGTTGATCGCGACGATTTCAAGATCGTCGAGACCCCAGCGGGCCCGCATGCCCATCCGTCCCATGCGGCCGAAGCCGTTGATCGCAACACGCGCATTCATGTCGGTTCTCCCTGCCCCGAACAGCCGCAATGGTCCGCCTCGACGGCGAGCGGCGCAAATTAATCTTTGCCGGCCTTCATTTCAATGATAATTGAATTGTTGAAATGAACGATACAGACGCCATTGCCGCGCTCGGTGCGCTTGCCCAGGAACATCGGCTGGGACTCTACCGGCTGCTGATGCATGCCGGTCCGTCCGGCATGTCCGCCGGGGACCTCGCGGACCGCGCAGGTCTCTCCCGCTCTGGCCTGTCTTTCCATATCGCGCAGCTCGAACGCGCCGGCCTCGTGCATGCCAGGCGGCAGCACCGGAACATCTTTTATGCGGTTGAGATCGATGCGATGCGACGGCTCTTAACATTCCTGACACAGGATTGCTGTAACGGAAATCCGGACATTTGCGGCGAACTCGCCGCGACCGCTGCCTTGTGCGGCACCACTCCGGAGACCGAGCGATGACCGGTGACAAGAGCTACAACGTGCTTTTTCTCTGCAAGGGCAATTCCGCCCGCAGCATCATGGCCGAGGCGATCCTGAACCGCGCCGGGGCCGGCCGTTTCAAGGCCTTCAGCGCCGGCAGCACGCCGCGCGGCGAGATCCATCCCTACGCGGCCGACCTGCTGCAACATCAGAACTATGCCCTCGACGGCCTGCGCTCGAAGAACTGGGACGCGTTCGGCGCGCCGGACGCGCCCGAGATGGATTTCGTCTTCACGGTCTGCGACGACGCCGCCAGGGAGACCTGCCCGGTCTGGCCGGGACAGCCGATGAGCGCCCATTGGGGCGTGCCGGATCCGGCCGCCGCCGAAGGAACGGAAGCCGAGAAACGCTTCGCCTTCGCCGACGCCTTCCGGATGCTGAACACCCGGATCGAGATCTTCGTCAACCTGCCGATCCATGGGCTCGACAAGCTGACCCTGCAGAAGCATCTCGACGATATCGCGGACTCCGCCAGGACGCCGGAGACCGCCTGAACCGATGAAAGGACCCGATCGCGCATGAGTACAGACACGGCGGCCAGCGAGGCCGCTCCCGGCGGCATCGGGTTCTTCGAGAAATGGCTTTCCGTCTGGGTCGCGCTCTGCATCGCCGCGGGCGTGCTCCTCGGCAATCTCGCGCCGGGCCTGTTCGAGGCCCTGGCGGCTCTGGAATATGCCTCCGTCAACATCGTCGTCGCCGTGCTGATCTGGGCGATGGTCTATCCGATGATGGTGGCGGTTGATTTCGAGAGCCTGAAAAGCATCGGCTCCAAGCCGAAGGGCCTCGTCATCACGCTGACGGTGAACTGGATCGTCAAGCCCTTCACCATGGCGGCGCTCGGCATCCTGTTTTTCCGCTATCTCTTCGGCGACCTGATCCCGCCGACCGATGCGGAGCAATATATCGCCGGCCTGATCCTCCTCGGTGCCGCGCCCTGCACGGCCATGGTCTTCGTCTGGTCGACCCTGACCAGGGGCGACGCGACCTACACGCTGGTCCAGGTTTCGGTGAACGACCTGATCATGATCGTCGCCTTTGCGCCGATCTGCGGCCTGCTGCTCGGCGTCACGGACCTCGTGGTGCCGTGGAAGACCCTGCTGCTCTCGGTGCTGCTCTATGTCGTGATCCCGCTCGGCGCGGGTTACCTGACGCGCCGCCACCTGACGGCGAAAGCGGCCAGTCACGATGCGGGCGAGCAGATCGTCCACGACTTCACCGCGCGGGTGAAGCCCTTCTCCGTGCTCGGCCTGCTTGCCACCGTGGTGCTGCTGTTCGGCTTCCAGGGTCAGACCGTGCTGGAGCAGCCGCTCACCATCGCGCTGATCGCCGCGCCGCTGGTACTGCAATCCTACGGCATCTTCGCCGTCGCCTATGGCTGGGCGAAGGCTTGGGGCGTGCCTTTCAACATCGCCGCGCCCTGCGCCCTGATCGGCACGTCCAACTTCTTCGAGCTCGCCGTCGCCGTCGCCATCAGCCTCTTCGGCCTCAATTCCGGCGCCGCGCTCGCTACGGTGGTCGGCGTGCTGGTGGAAGTGCCGGTGATGCTGTCGCTGGTCGCTTTCGCGAACCGCACGCGGAGCTGGTTCGCGACCGAGTGATCTTTGCCACGCCCCAGGCGTGCAGTGCTTGTGCGCTCCGGCGATCAGGCTAGATTTTCAGGATCATCCATCGGACCGGGAGGTCTCCATGGCGCGTTTCTGGAAAATGTCGGCACTCTGCGCCCTGCTGGCGGGCTGCGTCACGATCGAAGAAGCCACTGGCGCCCATGCGGATCTCGTACGCCAGGCGGCCTACGAACGTTGCGTGATCGTCAGCAATCCGGGCCGCGCGCGGTCGGAGAAATGGGCCAAGCCGCGTCCGCCCATCGTCTACAAGGTCGAGGAAGGCCATGACGGCTGGCTGCGCGGCGACGTCACCCTGCATCGCTCCTTCTATCCCAAGACCGTGCGCGACAATGTCTATGTCAATCAGGGTAGCGGTGAGGTGATCTGCGGCTCATCGGCCTGGCAGGCGCGCTTCGGCCGCGGGTTCTACTGACACACGCTTCCTAAAAAGAGTCCGGGCCGCCGAAGCGGCCCGGACAAAGCCCGAGTTCCAAGGGAGGAGGTCTCGGGGAAACTCAGTCGTGGATCTTCACGTATTCGAAGTCGCCCGGCTTGTTGTCGATACCGACACGCGGCGCGGAAATCCAGCCCGCAAATTGACCCGGCTCGCGCACCGGGCTCATCAGCGCGGCGATGAAGTCGCCGTCTTCCACATTCGGCAGGAACTCGTCCCGGCGCGCGCCCCATTCCGCATCGCTCATCAGCTTGCCTTCCGGAGTCGTATGGACGTTGCGGAACTCGCCGATATGGCGGTGGAAGGCGACGTTCGGCAGGGTGATCTCGAAATCGATCCCGGCCTTTTTGATGATCCGGTTCCAGCGGTTGATGCCGCCTTGGCAGTCGCGCACGTAATCGTCGCGCAGCCGCATGTTGAGGGCGGAAAGCGCCGGCTCGTCGACCATTTTGATCTCGCCGTCGACCAGCTTCAGCACCGGATAGGTGTCGTTGACCAGCTGGTGATCGTCCTCGATCCGCTCCTCCTGGAAGCGGCCCTTCAGACCCGCATTGTAGGCGTTCGCCGCGTTGGTCGAGACCTCGGAGCCGAACAGGTCGAGGGAAAGCGAGAAATGCAGGTTCGCCTTCTTCTGGATGGTCGGCAGGTCGATCACGCCGAGGGCACGGATCTTCTCGATCTCGAAGGGATCCTCGATCCCGGCCTCACGCATCGCCTCGCAGGTGCGCTGCACGGTGCGGCCGACGCCGGTCTCGCCGACGAACATGTGGTGCGCCTCCTCCGTCAGCATGAAGCGGCAGGTGCGCGACAGCGGATCGAAACCCGACTGCGCAAGGCTCTCGAGCTGCATCTTGCCGTCGCGGTCGGTGAAGAAGGTGAACATGAAGAAGGAGAGCCAATCCGGCGTCGCCTCGTTGAAGGCGCCGAGCATGCGCGGCTTGTCCGCATCGCCGGAGCGGCGGTTCAGCAGCTCGCCCGCCTCCTCGCGGCCGTCGCGGCCGAAATATTTCTGCAGCAGGTAGACCATGGCCCAGAGGTGCCGGCCTTCCTCCACATTGACCTGGAAGAGATTGCGCATGTCGTAGAGCGACGGCGCGGTCGCGCCGAGGAAGCGCTGCTGCTCGACCGAGGCCGGCTCGGTATCGCCCTGGATCACCACGAGGCGGCGCAGCATGGCGCGGTATTCGCCCGGCACTTCCTGCCAGGCATCCTCGCCCTTGTGCTCGCCGAAGGCGACCTTGCGGTTCTCGACCTGCGGCGCGAGCAGGATGCCCCAGCGGTAGTCGGGCATCTTTACATAGTCGAACTTGGCCCAGCCTTTCGGATCCACGCTGACCGCGGTCCGGAGATAGACGTCGGAGGTCTGGAAGCCTTCCGGGCCCTGGTCCATCCACCAGTCGATATAACCCGGATGCCACTGCTCTAGCGCCTTCAGGATCTTGCGGTCACTCGAGAGATTGATGTTGTTCGGGATCTTGGTGTCGTAGCTGACATTCATGATCTCGTTCATGGGGCGGTCCTCCTCTGTTCAGGTCCGATCGTCTTTTAGCGTGGGGATCAGACCCGCTTGATGTCGTATTCGGGCTTGCGGCCGGTGCCGTATCGGCCGAGCGCGCCCTCGGGGCCGACGGCGTTCGGGCGCTGGAAGATCCAGTTCTGCCAAGCGGTCAGCCGTCCGAAGATCTTGGTTTCCATGGTCTCGGGCCCGGCAAAGCGGAGGTTGGCCTCCATGCCGGTGAGCGCATCCGGAGAGTAGCTGGCGCGCTCCTCGAGGAAGATGCGCACCTCGTCTTCCCAGTCGATGTCGTCGAAGATGAAGGTGACGAGACCGAGCTCGTCGGCACGCTCCGCATCCAGACTCTCGCCGGCATTTTCCTGCGCCGCCTTCAGCGTATCCGGCTCGCCGATGAACCGGGTTTCCAGCCGCGTCAGCCCGTTGCTCATGGGGAACGGGCCGAAATTGGCCGGGCCGAGCACGATCTCCGCCGGCGGCCGGTTGTCCCCGTCGAGCTGGCCTTCCAGCATGTAGGAACGATCCGAGGCGAACAGCAGCTCGGCGAGCGAGCCGGCGAAGCAGCTTCCCGGCTCGACCAGCGCGACCAGCGAGCGGGAGGTGACATCGACGCGTTTCATCACCCGCTTCCAGTAGAGCAGGATCTCGCGGGCGAGCCAGTTGTCCCGGTTGGCGGCGAGAAAAGCGTCATGCGCCAGAACCTTGGCGCCGTCGCCCACGGTCTTGAAGATCAGCGTGCCGATCTCAAGCTCGTTCAGGCGCAGATGCAGGATCGCGTCGTCCAGCTCGCGGCAGAGCTTCAGCAGCCAGTAATCGGTTCCGAGCGCGGCCAGCGCGGCCACATCCGCCGGGGCGTCCGCTTCCGGTCCCTTGAGCAGAATGGTCGCGTTGCGCTCGTCGCGGTCGATCTCGACCGTGACCAGATCGTAGCGCATCAGATCGCCGTCGATCTCGCGCTCGATCTTCGGGAACGCGATCCCCTTCGAATCCGCCGGGCGGTCGGAGCTTTCCGCCATCGCGGCGACCCGGGCGGCAACAACCTCATCGAATTTCGAGTTCGGGGCGACCTCGTCGACCAGGTGCCAATCGGCGGCGCGCTTGCCCTTGATCCCTTCCTCGATGGCGCAGAACACGTCCGCGCGGTCGCGGCGCACCTTGCGCTTGTCGGTGACGCGAGTGAGACCGCCCGTGCCGGGCAGCACGGCGAGCAGCGGCGCTTCCGGCAGGGCGACCGAGGAGGAGCCGTCATCGGTCAGGATGATGTGGTCGGTCGCCAGCGCCAGCTCGTAGCCGCCGCCGGCGCAGGCCCCGGTTACCGCCGCGAGGTATTTCTGGCCGGACTCGGCACTCGCCTCTTCCATATAGTTCCGGGTCTCGTTGGTGAACTTGCAGAAATTCACCTTGTGGGCATGGGCCGCGCCCGCAAGCATGCGGATATTGGCGCCGGCGCAGAATACCCGGTCCTTGGCCGAGCGGAGCACCACGACCTTGACCTCGGGATGCTCGAAACGCAGACGCTGGATCGCGTCATACAGCTCGATATCGACACCGAGATCGTAGGAATTGAGCTTCAGCTCGTAACCGTCGAACAGCCCGCCGTTCTCGTCTACATCCATGATGAGGTCGGCCCTCCGGCCGTCGAATTCCAGCTTCCAGTGCTTGTAGCGGGACGGATCGGTCCGGAAATCGATCATCATTGCAGCGCCTCTCCCAATTGCCCGCCTTCGGCCGGGCCGGTTTCTTGTCGCGTGGCAATATAATGCAATCTCGGAATTTGACATGCATTATTTTGCATGTCGGGTCGTAAAGCCTTCGGAAACCCGGCGCAACAGAGAGATCCGCAATACGGAAATTCGACTGGTCTGCGAAATTTTCTGCGTGTAGCGTAAAATTATGCAGGATTTTGCAGCATCCTTCTCGCTGGCCTTCAGCCTGATCTTCTCGGCGGACCCGGAACTCGCCGAAATCGTGCTGCTGTCCCTCAAGGTCAGTCTCTCGGCGACGCTGGCAGCCTCGGCCATCGGCATGTCGCTCGGCGCGGCCATCGCGATTTTCCGCTTTCCGGGCCGCGGCGCGATCCTGGTGATCGCCAATGCCATGATGGGATTGCCGCCGGTCGTGGTCGGCCTCGCCATCTACATGCTGCTCTCGAATGCGGGGCCGCTCGGTGGGTTCGGGCTGCTCTATTCTCCGACCGCGATGATCATCGCGCAGACCGTGCTGGTGACACCGATCGCGACAGCGCTGACCCGGCAGGTCATTGCCGATCTGCACGGGGAATACGACGAACAGCTCCGCTCCCTCGCCCTCGGTCCGGTCGATACGCTCACCACCCTGCTCTGGGATGCCCGGTTCTCGCTGATCACCGTTGCGCTGGCCGGGTTCGGTAGGGCCATCGCCGAGGTCGGTGCCGTCATCATCGTCGGCGGCAACATCAATCACGTCACCCGGGTGATGACCACGGCGATCGCGCTGGAAACTTCGAAAGGCGACCTTGCCCTTGCCCTCGCGCTCGGACTGATCCTGATCGGCATCTCGATTGCAGTGAATGCCGCGCTGATGGCGCTCAAGGGCACGGCCAGGCGGTTCGCCTATGAATAACCTGCCCGAGAAAGTCAGCCGGAACGCCTCCTTCACCCGGCAGAACCTGGTGCTGCCGATGCGCGCGGAGGATCTCCGCTACGCACCCGACGGCGTCGCCCTGTTGCACGACGTCTCGCTGCAGATCGCCGAAGGCGGGGTCAGCATGATCCTCGGCGCGAACGGTGCCGGCAAAAGCATCCTGATGCGGATCCTGCACGGTCTGATTACGCCTCACGGAGGCCGCGTGCTCTGGCGCGGCGGAGAGGCGACCGACGCCGTCCGGCGGCGCCAGGCGATGGTGTTCCAGAAACCGGTCCTGCTCCGGCGTTCCGTTGCCGCAAATATGGAGCACGCGCTGAAAGCCGCCGGCGTCGCGCGCGGCGACCGCGGTCCCCGCATTGAGGCGGCCCTTCAAGAAGCCGGGATCGCGCATCTGGCAAAACGCCCGGCGCGGGTCCTCTCCGGCGGCGAACAACAGCGCCTCGCGGTTGCCCGCGCGCTCAGCCTGCGGCCGGACGTTCTGTTCCTCGACGAGCCGACAGCCAGCCTCGACCCGGCCTCCACCGCGGCCATCGAGGCGCTGATCCTCGCCGCCGACAGGCGCGGCTGCAAGGTGGTGATGATCAGTCACGACCTGCATCAGGCGCAGCGCCTCGCAGGCGAGATCGTCTTCATGGATCGCGGCCGGATCACCGAACAAAGCGCCGCCGAAACCTTCTTCGAGCAGCCGGCCAGTACCGCGGCGCGCGATTTTCTTGCCGGACGGCTGCATCTGCCGGACGGCACGACATCCTGAGAGAGAAGACCGAGTTAAGGGAGCGAAGAGAATGAAACATCTGACGAAATTACTTGCCGGGCTGGTGCTGGCCGCACTGACCGGATTCGGCAGCGCCGGCGGCGCGATTGCCGCCGACAAGTTCATCATCCTGCAGTCGACGACCTCGACGCAGAATTCCGGACTGTTCGACTACATGCTGCCGAAATTCACCGGGAAGACCGGGATCGAGGTACGGGTCGTGGCCGTTGGGACCGGCCAGGCGCTGAAGAATGCACGCAACGGCGACGGGGACGTTCTCTTCGTGCATGCCAAGCCCGCCGAGGAGAAGTTCGTCGCCGAGGGCTTCGGGGTGAAGCGCCAGGACGTCATGTTCAACGACTTCGTCATCGTCGGCCCGGCCGCCGATCCGGCGAAGGTCGGCGGCATGCGGAATGCACCGGAAGCCCTGAAGATGATCGCCTCGGCGGCGGCTCCCTTCGCGTCGCGCGGCGACGACAGCGGCACCCACAAGAAGGAAAAGCGGCTCTGGAACGCTGCCGGCGTGGACGCCGCGGCGTCCAGCGGGTCCTGGTATCGCGAGACCGGCTCCGGCATGGGCGCGACCCTGAACGCCGCCGTCGGCATGGGGGCCTATGCCCTGACCGACCGGGCCACCTGGATCAGCTTCAAGAACAAGGGCGATTTCAAGGTCCAGGTCGAGGGCGACAAGGCGCTCTTCAACCAGTACGGCGTCATCCTGGTGAACCCGGCCAAACATCCGAACGTGAAGAAGGAAGAGGGCCAGGCCTTCATCGACTGGGTCACCGGCCCGGACGGTCAGGCCACGATCAACAGCTACAAGCTGAACGGTCAGCAGCTTTTCTTCGCCAACGCGAACTGACGCTTCAGCGGTTCGGCCGGATCAGGGCGCGTTGTCCCGGATCCGGCCGAGCCCGGAAATATCATAGCCCCCGAGTTCCTCCGCCCGAACCCGGAAGAGAGCGGAACGGGCGAAATCCAGCAAGCTCTGGAAAGGGCGCTCGAAATAGAATTTCCGGCAGACCAGAAGATCGAATTCCTCTTCCACCAGGGGGACAAAGCCGAGATCACTCTGCCCCGCCGCAGCCGCCAGCCCGAGCCCGCAATCGGCGCGTCCCGCATGCACCGCCTCCGCCACTTCGGATTCGGTCCTCGCCGGCGGGTCGATCCTCCTGATATCGGCTTCGCCGAGACCTGACTCGTCCAGCAGCTGGCGCAGGAGGATCTGGCTTCCGGCCATATCCTGACGCGGAATCACCCGGCGCCCCTCAAGATCCGTGACGGTTGCAATGCCAAGAGGATTCCCGGCGGCGACAATCAGTCCCCGCGACCGTCTGGCCCAGGAAATCAGTACCGCGTCCCGTCTCGGACCAAGCGCATCGACGGCATCCAGGTTCCAGCGCACTCCTGCTGCTTCGGGGATATGAATGGCGGCGACCGAGACCTCGCGCCGCTGAAACCGGTGCAGCCCGTCGAGACTGCCGTCGAATAGCGTCGGCAAAGCCGCGCCGGACTCCCGGATCGCCCAGTCCAGCAAGGGATCGTGACTGCCGGCAACAATGGCCGGGCGCATTCCAGATACCTCCGGAACGCCAGCGGAGTCATCCCCTCCTCCGATCCATGCCTCGATCTCGTCGCGCGGGAACAGCAGCTTCCCTGTTACGCGCCGGCACGGCACCTCGCCGTCGGCGGCGAGCTGATAAACCTTGCGCTCCTTGACGCGAAGCAAATCGGCAAGTTCACGCACGGTGAGAAAGGCTGGGGCCGCTGTCATCTGTTTCGATGGTCCGGAAAAATTGCTCCCATCAGCCTTAATGACGGGATCGGCCAGCGTCAATCCGGCGCTATTTAAGAGACAGCGCGAACGCGACGATCGCGTCGAGATCGTCCGCGGTCAGATGAATTTCGGCGGCGCTCGGCGGCAGGGGCGTCAGGCGCTCGACCCCTTCCATGCGGATGAAACCGCCATGGGGCCGCCGGTCGAAGAAGGTGACGAAGCGCTGTTCTCCGTCGGCCAAGGACATCAGCAATTTGAAGGAGGGCGTGCTTCCGATCCCGCCGATACCGTGCGCCGGATCGATCACATGGCACCGCCCGCAGTGTTGCAGCGAGATCTCCCGCCCCGCCGCGACGAGCGCGGCCTCGTCGGCATGCGCCTCCCCGGCACACAGGGCGCCAAGAACGAGAATAGCCTGCAGCCGGCGGCGCATCATTCGAGCCGGACGTTTCCGGTGCTGGTCTGGTTGACATGCTCGCTGCTGAAATCGAGCTGACCGAGCCCGAACCAGGCAAGACCGGCACAAACGACGATTCCGATCAGTGAAACAACAAAAGCTTTCATATCGAAGGTCTCCTCAATTCCGTCCGTATTGTCGTTCGGCCTCCGCGAGCGCGGCGCGCAGAAAATGCAGAAGGGCTTTCCTGTCCTCGCCACTGCCGAGCCTCTGCAGCGGCATCTTGGTGCCGGGGACGACATGCTCCGGCCCCTTTTCGAACAACTCTCCAATGGTCTGTTCGCTCCAGACGATGTCGCTCTCGCGGAGCGCCCTGGAATAGGGATAGCCTTCGACGCTGCCGACCCGGCGGCCGAAAACGCCGAAGAGCGTTGGCCCGGCCCGATTGCCACCGTCCGGGGCCAGCGTGTGGCAGACCGCGCAGGTGCCGAACAATTCCGCCCCGCGTGCCGCGAGCGCATCCCCTTCCGGGACGAAAAGCGCCGCTTCCGGCGCGCGCGTGGCACCGATCTCGCGACCGCTTTCCAGGTCCCATCGCGCAACCTTGGCATCGCGACCGGCGGAGAGCAGCTGTCTCCCGTCCGGCGTGAAGGTGACGGACCAGACCGGTCCCTCGTGACCGCGGAGGGTCTGCAGCGGGCGACCGTCGGCGAGCGACCAGAGCACGATCTGTCCTTTCGCTCCGCCGGTTGCGAAGCGCTTGCCGTCCAGATCGACATCGATCGAGAGTACCGGCGCCTCGTGGCCCAGCATAAATCGTCGCTCTTTGCCGCTCTCGAGATCGAACAGCCGGACCGCCTCGTCGGTTCCGGCAACGACCAGCGTGCGTTCGTCCGGGGCCAGGAACAACTTGTTCACCGGCAATCCGACCTCGGCGAAAATCTCGGGAACCGCATTCGCATCCGGCTCCCAGATGCGGACCGTCCCGTCGTAACCGGCACTCAACAAGCGCGCGCCGTGCGTCATGAACTGGACCGCGTTCACCGGGCCGGCATGCCCCTTCAGAACCTTGAGCTCTCCGTTGCCGTCCAGCGGGGCGACATGGATCAGTCCGTCGAACCCCGCGGAGGCGACCCGGCTCCCGTCGGGCGCGACGGCGATCGCGGCCACCCGGCCCCGGTGGCGGGTCAGCAACGCGGCCGGTTCGGTTTGCCCAAGGGTCCAGAGATAGACCGCGCCGTCATTGCCACCGGAAACCGCGCGCGAAGATCCGGGCACGAAAGCGACGTCGCTGACCGCCGCGTCGTGGCCATACATCAGACGCCGGGCCCGCTCCTGCGGAAGATCCCAATAGATTACCGAATAATCGAAGCCGGCGGTGAGCGCTGTCATGCCGTCCGGCGCGACAACGATGGCATGTACCGGCCCGCCATGGCCGATCAGCTCGGCTTCGACAGGCACAGCCGATGCCGTCGCAAACAGAAGAGCGGACGCGATCCTCATCCGGATCGCGCCGCCAGGTTTCAGGGAGGAACCCGCGTTCCCGTGCCCCACCGCAGCCTCGCGCGGGCTAGTCCGACCCGGCCGAGGCCTGGCGCGCCTGAACTTCCTCGACCCAGAGGTCATGGTGCTCCTTGGCCCAGTTCTCGTCGACCATGCCGCTGCCCATGGCGTCGAACGCCCCCTCCATGCCGATGGAACCGATATAGATATGGGCGATGATGATCACGATCAGGGCGAGCCCCACGATCGAGTGCCAGAGCTGCGAGAGCTGCATCTCCTGCATCACCGTGAGATCGGCTGGAAGGTTCGCACCAAACATGTTCAGCACGGCGAAGGTCTTGCCGAACATATGAAGCTCAAAGGGAAAGAGCAGGGCGATCCCGGACGCGCTGATCGAGACGCCGCCGAGAATCACCGACCAGAAGATCACCTTCTGGCCCGCGTTGAATTTCTTCGAGGACGGATGCACACCCTTGGTGAACAGGCCCCCGGCCTTCGCCAGCCAGACCAGGTCCAGGCGGTTCGGAATGTTGTGCTTCACCCAGAGCACGAACATCATCACCACGCCGACCATGAAGGCAAAGGCGATGTAATTATGCAGGTACTTGCCCGCGATGGTGATCGCCGAAAAAGCGTCCGGGCCGATCACCGGCAAAAGCGCATAGCGGCCGTACAGCACGTTCAGCCCGGTCAGCGCGAGGACAACGAAACTGGTCGCCGTCAGCCAGTGGGCAAACCGCTCGACCGAGTTAAAACGCTCTATCAGCTTGCCGCTGAGACCGTGCTCGACCTTGATCCGGCCGCGCAGGATGAAGAACAGGCTGAGCAGAATGAGGATGCCGAGAAGCGCCCAGGCGCCGTAGAGCGAAAGCGGCCCGTTGCGGAAGGCCCGCCAATTGTCCCCCTCGGACTGGATCATGACCCCGGCACGGGCATCGGGGATGGAAACCTGTCCCTGCTGACCCTGACGGACCTGACGCCAGAAATCGGAGTCGCTTGAGGTTCCGAGCGTGTTGCCGGGTACCTGTCCCGCCTGCTGCGCGGCCGCCTCCGGCACGAGAGCCATGCCGGTCGCCGCAGCGA
Organism: Nisaea acidiphila; assembly: GCF_024662015.1. Taxonomy (NCBI): domain Bacteria; kingdom Pseudomonadati; phylum Pseudomonadota; class Alphaproteobacteria; order Rhodospirillales; family Thalassobaculaceae; genus Nisaea; species Nisaea acidiphila. The sequence goes on from NZ_CP102480.1 coordinate 2,157,990, forward strand.
AACCGGCAAACAGGAAAACGGCGAGGGCAATGCCCGCGAGGCGCCCGAAGCAATGTGAACTCGTCATGCGATTTCCTCCCGGAGGCCTAGAGGTCGAAACTCTGCCGGCGTCCGCGATTGCGGATTTCCGACAGGGTCTCTTCGGAAAGCGATTGGTCTTCGGCACCGAGATAGGTGCCTTTCTTATAGAGGAGGACCCTGTTCTGCTCGTGCTCGCGGCACCCGGCAAGCAGGAGCATCGCCAAAGCTGCGAAGGCCAGTCCGCGGAACACGGCCGGACGCGAAATTTCCATGCCCGAATCACTCCTTGAAATGCGCCGTCCGCGATGCCGAAGTCCCGGTGTTTCGCGGTCGGACCGAGAGTCAACCAGACCCACGGCGCCGTTGGGCACCGTGGGCCGGATTGATGTCAAAAAACCAAACATATCGGGTCACTGACCAGAACCCGGGGGCCGGCAAGCGGCCCCCGGCGGGGAGCGTTTAGCCGCCCGTTTTCTGGTCGTAGGCCGTGCCCCAGCCCCACGCGCCCGAGCCGAAGCCGCGGGCCACGGTCCGCTCGCGATAGATGGCGGAGACCACGTCCCCGTCACCGGCGAGCAGTGCCTTGGTCGAGCACATTTCCGCGCAAAGCGGCAGTTTGCCCTCGGCGAGGCGGTTCCGGCCGTACTTCTGGAACTCGACCGAGCTGTGATCGTCTTCCGGACCGCCGGCGCAGAAGGTGCACTTGTCCATCTTGCCGCGGCTGCCGAAATTGCCGGCTTGCGGGTACTGCGGTGCCCCGAACGGACAGGCATAAAGGCAATAGCCGCAGCCGATGCACAGATCCTTGGAGTGCAGAACCACACCCTCGTCGGTCTGATAGAAGCAATCGACCGGGCACACCGCCATGCAGGGTGCGTCCGAGCAATGCATGCAGGCCACCGAGATGGACCGTTCGCCGGGCTTGCCGTCATTGATGGTGACGACACGGCGGCGGTTCACGCCCCAGGGAACCTCATGCTCGTTCTTGCAGGCCGTGACGCAGGCGTTGCATTCGATGCAGCGCTCGGCGTCACAAAGGAACTTCATACGTGCCATTGTTTCCCTCCCTTACGCAGGCTCGATGCGACAGAGGGTCGCCTTGGTTTCCTGCATCTGCGTGACCGAATCGTAACCGTAGGTCTGCGCAGTGTTCGTGGATTCGCCGAGGACATAGGGATCGGCGCCGTCCGGATACTTGCTCCGGAGATCCTCCCCCTGGAAATGCCCGCCGAAGTGGAACGGCATGAAGGCGACGCCCGTGCCGACCCGTTCGGTGACCATTGCCTTGACCTTGACCTTGCCGTTCTCGGGACCGGTCACCCAGACCATGCTTCCGTCACGGATGCCCGCATTGTTGGCATCGCGCGGATTGATCTCGATGAACATGTCCTGCTGCAGCTCGGCGAGCCACGGGTTCGACCGGGTCTCGTCCCCGCCGCCCTCGTACTCGACCAGACGGCCGGAGGTGAGGATGATCGGGAAGTCCTTGGAGAAGTCGTTCTTCTGGATCGACGCATAGAGCGTCGGCAGACGATACGCCTTCCGGTCCTCGTAGGTCGGATAGTCGGCCACGAGATCCCGCCGCGAGGTATAGAGCGGCTCGCGATGGAGCGGCACCGGATCCGGGAAGGTCCAGACCACGGCACGTGCCTTCGCATTACCGAACGGAGCGCATTCGTGCTTGATCGCGACGCGCTGGATACCGCCGGAAAGGTCGGTCTTCCAGTTCGTCTTGTCGCCCGCAATGCCTTCGATGGTCTTGCGTTCCTCGTCGGTCAGATCCTTGTCCCAGCCGAGTTTCTTCAGCATGGCCATGGTGAATTCGGGATAGCCGTCCTTAATGTCCGAATTCACGCTGTAGGAATCGACCGCCAGCAGGTTGTCGCCGTTCCGTTCGACGCCGAAGCGCGCACGGAAGGTGAGCCCGCCTTCGGAGACCGGCTTCGACGGATCGTAGAGGATCGGGGTGCCCGGATGGTTCATTTCCGGTGTGCCCCAGGACGGCCACGGCATACCGTAATAGTCGCCGTCGCACGGACCGCCCATCGCCTGTAGCGTGGTCTTGTCGAAGGTGTGCTGGTTGGCCATGTGCTTGCGCAGCCGTTCCGGCGACTGGCCGGTATAGCCGATGGTCCACATGCCCTTGTTGATCTCGGCCGTGACGTCCTCGATGTGAGGCACCTTGTTCTCGACCTTGATGTGCTTGAACATCTCGTCGGCCATGCCGAACTTCTCGGCGAAGAGATACATGATCTCGTGGTCCGTCTTCGATTCGAAGAGCGGGTCCACCACCTTTTCGCGCCACTGGATCGAGCGGTTGGAGGCGGTCACCGAGCCGTAAGTCTCGAACTGCGTGCAGGCCGGCAGGAGGTAGGCACCTTCCTTGCGGTCGTGCAGCACGGCGGAAACCGTCGGATAGGGGTCGACAACGACGAGGAGGTCGAGCTTCTCCATCGCCTTCTTCATCTCGACCATACGGGTCTGCGAGTTCGGGGCATGCCCCCACAGCACCATCGCCCGGACATTCTCGGGCTGGTCCATGTTGGCCTTGTCCTCAAGCACGCCGTCGATCCAGCGCGACACCGGAATGCCGCTGGATTCCATCAGCTTCTTGTCGCCAAAGCGACCGAGCAGATAGTCGTAATCGACGTCCCAGACCCGCGACCAGTGCTTCCAGGCACCGGTGCTGAGACCGTAGTAACCGGGCAGGGTGTGCGAGAGAACGCCGAGGTCGGTCGCGCCCTGCACGTTGTCGTGGCCACGGAAGATATTGGTGCCGCCGCCGGCCTTGCCCATGTTACCGAGCGCGAGCTGCAGGATGCAGTAGGCCCGGGTGTTGTTGTTGCCGTTGGTGTGCTGGGTCCCGCCCATGCACCAGATCACGGTGCCCGGACGGTTGTTCACCATGGTACGCGCGACCCGGCGGAGCTGCGAGCCCGGAACCCCGGTGACCCGCTCGGTCTCCTCCGGGTTCCACTTCTTCACCTCGGCTTTGATCTCTTCCATCCCCCAGACGCGCTGACGGATGAATTCCTTGTCTTCCCAGCCGTTCTCGAAGATGTGCCAGAGAATGCCCCAGATGAGCGCGACGTCGGAGCCCGGACGGAAGCGGACATATTCGGTCGCATGCGCCGCGGTCCGCGTGAAGCGCGGGTCGCAGACGATCAGCGGGGCCGAATTCTGTTCCTTCGCCCGGAGCAGGTGGAGCAGCGAGACCGGATGGGCCTCGGCCGGGTTGCCGCCGATGACGAAGATCGCGCGGCTGTTGTGGATGTCGTTATAGCTGTTCGTCATCGCGCCGTAGCCCCAGGTGTTCGCAACACCCGCGACTGTGGTCGAGTGACAGATACGCGCCTGGTGGTCACCGTTGTTGGTGCCCCAGAAAGCGTAGAACTTGCGGAACAGGTAAGCCTGCTCGTTGTTGTGCTTGGCCGAGCCGAGCCAGTAAACCGAATCCGGGCCGCTCTCCTGACGGATCTGCAACATCTTGTCGCCGATCTCGTTGATCGCCTGCTCCCAGCTGATCTTCTGGTACTTCCCGTTGACCAGCTTCATCGGATATTTCAGCCGGCGCTCGCCATGGGCGTGCTCGCGGACCGCGGCGCCCTTGGCGCAGTGCGAACCGAGGTTGAACGGGCTGTCGAAGCCCGGCTCCTGGCCGATCCACACGCCATTCCGCACTTCCGCCTCGACCGTGCAGCCGACGGAGCAGTGGGTACAGACCGAACGGATCGTTTCGATCCCGGCCAGCGGATTGGCCTGCGCTTCGGCCTTCTTGACCATGCCGCCGCCAAGGGCGGCCGCCGCGGCGAGACCGCCGACGGTAATTCCGGAGCGTTGCAGGAACGTTCTCCGGTCGATCGCGCTGCCGGCCTGGCCGGTCAGAGCGCGAGACATGCGCGAGGACGCAGCGCGCCCGCCTGTCTTCTTCATCAACATATCGTTCTCCCGAACATTACGGCCTCTTTGCCCGACCGCTTATGTTTCAGAGGGCACCCCAGCATGTGGCGCCCCGGACCTCCCGTTTGGGACGGCCCTTCCCCCGTCCGCTCTAGAAGCGTGACAAGGCGTATGCCGTCTTCACATGCGCGGTTTCCCTGTAGCCGGCACTGACCTTTTCGGGCCGCTCGGCGGCCTCGGCAGGTTTCTGCGCCCCGGCAATCGCCGCCGCACCGGCGGCTGCGCCGATGCCCGACAATTTCAGGAAATCACGGCGTGAGGATTCGGGCTTTTTTGCTTTCGCCATCACCAAACTCCGTTCTGCTCCGCACGGGTCCGATATGTTGCTCCGCCGCCGGCCCGTGCCCGGCGCAAGAGGTTTGCCGCTGCCCGGCCTCAGCCGAGCATGCGGAAACTTTCGCCCTCGATGGCCATGAACTGCCGTCCGATGGACCCGAGAGGCATATAGAGAACCGAGGCTTTCGCGCCTTCGAGATCCTCGAAGAATTTCTCCGCCCAGGGCGCGAGATGCTTGTCGAAAAACTCCGCCTGGCGATCGAGGTGGCAGGCCGGCCCGAAATCGCCGCGGATCATGCCAGCCATCACATCGCAAAGGGCGGCGATATGGTCCTCCGGCTCCTTGACATCGTCGGCCCGCGCGACCCCGAGCCGGGCCAAGTCGTCGCGCAGATCGGCGAGCGGTTTTTCGTTCAGGAATCCGGTCAGGTAGAATGAGCCGTGCGGCACCAGTTCCCCGCGGCCGACACCGTAGAAAAGCTGATGGAATTCGTCATTTCCGGACTCGGGTGTCGCCGCGCGCGCTGCCGCGGCGAAAGCCGCGACTGATTTGCCGAGCGGCGTGTCGTCCCCGCCGAGGCTCCGGGCAATCTCGAGACTTTCGGCAACAGGCGGCCGCGCAAGAAAATGCGCGAGCAACCCGTACCAATGCGCACGAACGGCGTCTTCTTCCGACACCAGACTGCGGGCGGTTTCTGTCACCAGCCCAATCTCCTTAGCGAGTCCGCTTTTTTAAACCAGCTGCGAACTTTCACACTCGTCAGGCATTTAGCCCTGTTTTTAGACTTTCACGCTACGCTCACTGCGGACCGAAGTCCACATATTCACGTGTGGCACCGCACCGGCTTTCCACCATGCGGGTGCCGGTTTCTCAGACGAGATCGCCGTCGCCGACTTCTTCGTCTTCTTCCGTATCGCCCGCGGCGCTGTCCGTTTCGGTTGCGTCCGGCTCCGCCGCCGCAACGCCGTCGCCAGATGTCTCCCCGTTCTGCGCATCGTCACCGGCCTCCGGCTCGATCCCGAGATCTTCGTCTGTCAGAAACCCTCGTCCCACCTTGTACGCGGTCTGCAGGCCCTCGATAACGGTCGCGGCGTCCGTGTAGTCCTCGCCGTAATCGATCAGCCCATCGACATTGGCCAGCACCGGATTCAGTCGCCAGAGCGCGCGTAGCGCACGGCGCCGCAGAAATTCCGGGACATTGGTCTGCATGAAGGGAGTGAAATCGCTCTCCGCATCGAGGCTTTCAATATCCGGAAGGGCCGCGACGACGGCTTCCTCCTCTTCGGTCAACGGCCGCTCATCGCCGACGTAGAGTTCGGGCAAGGCAGTCTCGGGCGCCGGCTCTGGGATCGACAGCGCAGCGCTCGCCTCGACAGGCTCCCGAGAAGCCTGTTTGCGCTCTGACCAGCGACCGAGAAAACCCCGGCCGGGAATGTCGTCCCTCTCAGACAAGACGACGTCTCCCGGAACCGTTCCGCGGCGCGTCGACCGCCGGGCGGCGGGCGAACTTGTCCTGCTCCTTGCGGTGGTCGCTGCGCTTGCGCTTTACGAAAACCTCGTCCTCGTGATGCCGGTCGCAGAATTCCTGCACCCAGGCGATCAGGCCATCGGGCATCGGGACCGCCTCGACGATCTCCTCGCCCGAATCGAGATAGTCCTGCGCCTCGTAGGCAGATGCAGTGACCAGGAATGGGACCACCTCGTACGGCGAATCTGGATCGTCGTCCGCGCGCAACACGACATAAACCGACGGGGTGCCGGCGAGGTTGACCTTATAGGGCTCGGTTTCTCCCCGGAACAGGGTCAGCGGGAGTGTGGCGGCATGGTAACGCTCGGCGCCTTCGGCTTTTTCGAGCAGCTTCCATTCGGCCACCTCCGGCGCGCCGACAATGACGGAGACGGCGCTCCAGCTGTGATCCTGCCAGGGATTGTCGAGCTTCCTGCGCTCCAGCACCACACCAACCGGGATCGTCCGGCTGCGTTCCATTTCCACTCCTCGGATTCCCTCTACCGGGATCATTGCCCCGGCCGCCTCCTGTTGCAAATATGTGTAGCAAAAGCGCGCAGGGGAAAGCCTCGATCAAACAAAGCGCGCACGGGAGAGACATTTATGGCCACCGAAAACGGGCGGCTGCTGATCTGCAATTGCAATGGCTCCATGCCTCTGGACGCCAGCGCTTCCGCGCTTTCGCGCGACGGAAACACGCCCTTCATCCACTCCGCGCTCTGCCGTTCGCAGCTCGGAAATTTTCGCGATGCGGTAACCTCCGGCGGCGCGGTAACGGTCTGCTGCACACAGGAAGCCCCGCTTTTCACCGAGGTCGCGGCGGAAGCGAACGGCGAGGAGGAGACCCTCACCTTCGTCAATATCCGCGAACGCGCGGGCTGGTCCGGGGAGGCGGAACAGGCCGGCCCCAAGATCGCGGCCCTGATCGCCGAGGCCGCTGTCAGCGGCGCACCGACGACGCAGGTGCCACTGAGCTCGGAGGGAGTTTGCCTGGTCTACGGCAAGGACCAGTCGGCACTCGATGCCGCACGCCAGCTCGCCTCTCGTCTTGACGTCACCTTGCTGCTGAAACAGAGCAACGACATCGTTCCGCCTGCGGTGATGGACGTGCCTGTTTTCCAGGGCCGGGTTGCGCGTGCCAAAGGACATCTGGGCGCCTTCGAGATCGCCGTCGACAATTACGGGCCGGCGGACCCGGCAAGCCGGGACTCCTTCCGTTTCGAGCGCCCGCAGGACGGCGCGATGTCGACCTGCGACCTTATCCTGGACCTGACCGGCGAGACCCCGCTCTTCACTGGACACGAGAAGCGCGACGGATACTTCCGCCCCGATCCGGGCGATCCCGTGGCGGTTCAGAAGGCCCTGTTCGAACTTGCCGACATGGTTGGCGAGTTCGCCAAGCCTCGCTATGTCGACTTCGACGCGGATCTCTGCGCCCATTCCCGCAACCGCAAGACCGGCTGCTCGCGCTGCATCGACGTGTGCCCCGCGGGCGCCGTCAGCCCGGACGGAGACATCGTCGCCTTCGATCCGTATGTCTGCGGCGGCTGCGGCGCCTGCAACTCGGTCTGCCCGACCGGCGCCGCGCACTACACCTTCCCGGCAACGGCCACGCTAATCGCGCGCCTGAGCGCACTGATGCAGGCCTACGGCGATGCGGGCGGAAAACACGCGACGCTCTTCGTGCACGACGCCGAGCATGGGGGCCAGATGATCGATATGATGGCCCGCTTCGGACGCGGCCTGCCGGCGCATGTGCTGCCTTTCGCGGTCACGCAGACGACACAGGTCGGCCTCGATTTCCTCGCCGCCGCCTTTGCCAACGGCGTCGGCCGGGTGGTGCTCTATGCGCATCCGACGAAACGGGAGGAGATCTCGGGCCTCGCGAGCCAAATCGGACTGGCGGAAACCGTGCTGACCGGACTCGGTTTCGAGAGCGGCCTTGTCGAGCTTCTGATCGAGGCCGACCCGGACGCTGTCGAAACCCGGTTCTGGAGCCTGCCCAAAACCGGCGGGGTCACGCCGCGCCCCTTTCTCGCCCTCGGCGGCAAACGGGAAATCATGGACACGGCGCTCGCCCAGCTTCGGCTGGCGGCGCCGGAGTCCGCCGACATCATCGCCTTGCCGCCCGGCGCACCCTATGGCCGGGTCGCGGTCGACGCGGAGGCCTGCACGCTTTGCCTCGCCTGCGTCGGCGCCTGCCCCGCCGGCGCCTTGCAGGACAATCCGGACAAGCCGGAACTGTCCTTCATCGAAAACAACTGTGTGCAATGCGGGCTTTGCCAGAACACCTGCCCAGAAAGCGCGATCACGCTGGAGCCGCGGCTGAACTTCCTGACCGAGGCGAAATCGCCGGCGGTGATGAAGGAGGAGGAGCCGTTTCACTGCGTTCGTTGCGGCAAGCCCTTCGCGGCCAAGAGCTCGATCGAGCGGATCGTCGCCACGCTGGCGGAGAAGCACCCGATGTTCAAATCGCCTGAAGCGGCAAGGCGGCTGCAGATGTGCGAGGACTGCAGGGTGGTCGACCAGTTCGAGGGCAAGGACGATCCGATGCGCGGCGGCGCCCGGCCCGCAGTGCGGACGACCGAGGATTATATCGACGGCAAGATCCCCGACGAGGACGAGAACATCCACTGACGCGGCCCGTGCCCCGTCAGCCGCCGAACCGGTCCTGGCACATGGCCGCCGCGCGCTGGCGGAAGAGCCTGTGCTTCGCCTCGTCGATAATCCCCTCCTGGAGCATCTTGTCGACGGCGCCATAGCGCTGGGAAAGGCATTCGGCGAGCGGACCGTTCGCCGGCATCGCCTTCTCTTCCGGCGCGCCCAGAAACCCCGCGATATCGCCCCGGTGCAGATAAGCGAGCGAGGAAGCGGCGCCGACCAGTACGAGGCCCGCGAGGGCTCGGGCCCGCCAGCTATCGAGGAAGGCGGTGCGCTGCATCGCCCTATTCTGTCTCGATGGTACCGTCGATGGTGACTTCGAGCCCCGCGGCGGGAACGGAGAGCACCACCTTCGCCTCAGCGGGACCGGTGAGGCTGCCATTTTCCACCGCCTTGCGGATCGCAGCCTCGATCTCGCGCTGCGAGGTCACGCCTACCTTCTTCAGGAACTTCCGCACGCTCATGTTGAAGACGTCTTCGTTCATTGTTTCCTCCCTGTTTCCGGGTTCGGCACCGCTCACGCCGGCGGCGCGAGCGGCAGATTGACGAGAAGGTTCTGCGGCTTCATCCGCAAGACGCCCGACGGGTCCTGCGCCAGACCGAGATAGACCGGACGCCCGGCGATCGACGGCATCATCGCTTCCGGCGATTTGAACTCGAGGCGGAACAACGCCAGAAGATTGACCATCTCCTCTTCCGGCACCTCGTCGCCCTGGTAGAGGGCGTTCAGGATCGCGCTGGAAGTGACGTCCAGCCCGATATGCCAGACCCATTTCTCGTCCGCGATGCTGCGGACCGGCGCCACCGAAACCTCGACTCCGAGGAAATGCGCGACCCAAGCTTCCAGCACGCGGCAGAGCGCGTCGAGCCCCGGGCGGGTGAAGGTCAGGTCGAGCACGGTATCGAAGCGGTCGCTACGCTCCCAGTAGATCGAGGCATTCTCCTCGGTCAGCACATCCAGTTCGACCGAACGGAGCGGTGTGTCGTTCTCCGCGATCAGCCGTTCCAACGAGCTGTAGCCCTGTCCGGCCGCATGCATATCGACGATTTCCTCGTCGGCGCACATCACCGTGCCGTCCTGCAACGTCACCCGCTGAGAGCGGAACAGCAGCTCCGCCGCGCGGGCCCGGAACGGGTCCGTCACGCCCTCCAGCATGTTCCGGCAGACGACATGGGCGAGCTGATCGAGGAAAAGCGGCGGGATCGAGATACCGCCCTCGCGGAAGGTCGAGAGATAGAAGGCTTCGAGGCTGTCCGCAGCCAGCAGGGCGTCGCGAAAACCGAGAACGATCTGGTAGTTCTCCCGCCCGTCCGGATCGCCGAACGCCGCGAGCTCCATATCGCTGACCGGACGCCGGGGATCTTCCAGAAGCGCCGCATGGAGGCTGCGTTCGGTGGCGCAGGATTCCGCGACCGGTGCGATTTCGGGGCGCGCGAATAAGGCGCGCAGAAACGCATCGGTGACCGTGAGCCGGCCGTCCGCGTTCCGCTCCAGCAACCCATAGCCGGAGCTGATCCAGAAATCCCTCGCCTCAGCCATCGCGCCGCACCCGCACCGTCAATCCAGCGACCATGTCGGTTTCCTCACCACGTCGGTCAACGGCACCAGGGGCGTCTTCGTCTCGCCGAGCACCAGGCCGCCCTTCTCATCGAGCCCGAGCAGCGTACCGCGCCATTCCTTGCCGCCGAATTTCAGCTCCACGTTCTCCCCCCGCTTCGCCGCACGCGGCAGCCACATATCGGCAATGGGGCGCAGGCCTTCGGAGAGATAGCGGTTGGTCCAGAGCAGGAAATGGCGCGAGAAACTCTCCAGCAGGCTGCCGGTCGTAAGATCGCCGCAGCCTTCGTCGAAGAGCGTGGTGCGCTGCCGCGTCATGCCCGGCTCTGGCGCGTCGTCCCGCGGCGTCATCGCGAGCCGGATACCGAGCACGGCCCATTCCGGTTCGGGGTCTTCCGGATCGTCCCAGAGCGCCGGATCGACGGAAATCGTCACGCCGCCGGCGAGCGCACCGTTCACGATCAGCCGGTCGGGCCAGCCGAAAAGCACCTCGACCTGCGGCGGCACCGTGGCACCGAGACAATCCCCGAGCGCCACCATCGCGACATGCACGGCCGCGAGGGTCTCGGACAACGGCCGGTCCGGGCCGAGGACGATCGCGCAAGCGAAATCCGTGGCGCTGTCGAGCCAGAACAGGCTCGCAGGATCGGCGCCATCCTTCGCGGCGGCAATCGCCGCCTCCAGAGGGTCGCTGCCCTCGAGCACGCGGCAGGGCCGATAGATTGGCGGAAAGGACAATTCGTCCAGCATGTTTCACTCCCTTGGCCCGAAACTAGCACGCCGTTTCGGACTGTCATGGCAGAATCGCCAACCGGATCGCCTCGTGATAATCGAGTTTGGCAACATAGACAGAACAAAGCGTAGGGGGAGTGAGCAAGGGTGCAGGTTCGCGGACTGCTGATCGCAGCACATGGGCTGCACCAGGCCGGCCGAATCGCCGAGGCCGTCAGCGGCTACCGACGGGTGCTCACGGCTGCGCCCGCCGAAGCCGACAGCTGGCACCTGCTCGGCACAGCGATGCTGCAGGCATCCCGCCCCGGCCCGGCAGCCGCCTGCATCTCCAAGGGCCTTGTCGCGCATCCCGCCCGACACGACTTCCGCCTCAACCTCGGCTTTGCGCTGATCGACTCCGGCCGCATCGAAGAGGCCGCATCGGTGCTCGACACGGCCTGCCGGCAAGCGCCGGGCGAGGCCTCGTACTGGAGTGCCTGCGCCGCCGCACGCAAACGGCTCGGAGATCAGCGTGGAACGGAAAAGGCGTACCGCGCCGCACTTGTCCTCGCCCCGGCCGACAGCACCTCACTCTACAATCTCGCGCTCGCGCTACAGGAAAACGGCGATGCGGAAAGGGCAGCGAGTCTCTACGGGCGGACACTTTCTTTCGATCCGTTGAACAGGACCGCCCGCGCCAATCGGGCCCAGGCTCTGAAGAGCCTCGATAAGGTCAACGAGGCCATCCGCGAGTTCCGGCGCGCACTCGTGCTCTCGCCGGACGATGCGACATTGCTGAACGACCTCGGCATCCTGCTCTGGGCGGAAAAATGCGTCCGCGACGCCATCGACCTCTACTCCCGCGCCATGACTGCAGCACCAGAGCGGGCAGAGATCGCCCGGAACCTGACCGGGGCGCTCGCGAGTTCAGGCCGATACGAAACCGCTCTCGAAGTCTACGGAAAGGCGATCGAGACGCACCCGGAAGATCCCGGCTTTCCGGTCCGGAGGGCCTTTGCTCTCCCCGTCATCGCGCGGGATCTCGCGCAGATTGATGAAGCCCGGCTGAAGATCGCCGGTTTTCTCGCCTCGCCGGACGCGGAACGGATCCGGCTCTCGGATCCTCTGACGGAAGTCGGCGCGGCGAACTTCTATCTCGTCTATCACGGCCGCAACGACCGCACTCTCGCGGAGGGGATCAGCGCCTTCTACCGCCGTGCGTGCCCGGCGCTGAATTTCATCGCGCCGCATTGCGCGGACGGGCCCAAACACGGCGACAAAATCGAACTTGGTATCTGCTCGAAATATCTCGCGGGCCATACGATCGGCGCAGTGTTCGGAGAACTCGTCACGGGGTTCGACAGGGACCGTTTTCGTCTCACCCTGCTCCGCCCGCCCGGCCTGAGAGACGCCGCAGCGGCAAAGATCGCTGCCGGCTTCGACAGGGTGGTCGAACTGCCTGCGGATATCGGGCGCGCGGCGACGGTCGCGGCGGAGTGCCACCTCGATGCATTGCTCTATACCGATATCGGTATGGAGCCGTTCACCTACTTTCTCGCCCATACGCGGCTCGCCCCCGTGCAATGGGCGACCTGGGGGCATCCGGTCACGACGGGTATCAGCACGGTCGACGTCTATCTCTCACCGGACTGTTTCGAGCCCGAAGGCGCGGATGCGCACTATGCCGAGCGGCTGGTGAGGAGTCCGAGCATCCCGATGGTCTACCGGGACGGCCCGGTACCTCCGCCGGCGGAGAAGAGCGCATTCGGATTGCCGGAGAACGGACCGCTCTATCTCTGCCCGCAGAACCTTTTCAAGCTGCACCCGGATTACGACCATGTCTTCGCCGATATCCTGCGGCGCGATACGCGCGGCACGCTGGGCCTGATCGAAGGCGCCAACCCGGAATGGACGGAGAGGCTGAAGACCCGTCTCCAAACCGTTCTCGGCAGCGCAATGGAGCGGGTGCGGTTCCTGCCTTATCTGCCGAAGAATGAATATATGCGTTTGCTCGGCGCGGCAGAGGTGATGCTGGACCCGATCCATTTCGGCGGCAGCAACACGACTCTCGGCGGGTTCGCCGCCGGTACCCCGGTGATCACTTGGCCCGGACCCTACATGCGCGGACGCATGACCGCAGGACTATACCGCACCATGGGGATCGAGGATTGCATTGCCGCGGACCATTCGGACTATGCCGCTAAGGCGGTCGAGATCGCCAACGACCCCGCATGGCGCGCCGATGTCGCCCAGCGGATCCGGGAGGCACGGCCGGCAGTCGTCGGGACCACCGGCGCTTCGGACGATCTCGGAAACCTGCTGGCGGAGGCCGTCAGCTCGCGGAGCGGTTCGCGATAAGCTCGGCCTTACCCGTCTCCATGTCGTAGCGCAGGCGTGGCTCGTTCTCGAGCGGGCGGCCGGTCACCCTGACGAAGCAGGCTCTTGCGGGGTAATCGATCGCATGAATCTCCCGCACGTCGTAGAAGCCGGCATCGCCCGGCTTCAGTCGATAAGTCTTCACATGCTCGATCGTTGCCGCGCCGTCGCCGCTACCGCCGTCGACACGCTTGAACTCGCTCATGTCGGTATATTCCTTGGCCTGACCGTAGATCGCCCAGGACGTGCCATGATCGTGCGGCGGCGAGGCGTGCGGCTTCTCGTTGACATGGGCCAGAACGACGAATTCCAGTTCGTCGTCGCGGTAAAGTTCGGTCACGCCCAGCGGCGCACCCTTGCCGCAAACCTCTTCGACGAACGCGTCGTTTTGCAGAAGCTTCTCAAGCTTCGCGCGCACCGCGTCGCGGCCTTCCGCATTGTTGTTCGCCGCCAGAATGTCGTGACTTTCGCGGCAGAACTCGTCCAGACCGTATGCCATGCCGGATCTCCCTTTGATTTCGTGACTTTCGCCGCCGGTTCGAATGCCGGTGGATTGATATCGCGGTCCATTCTCCCCCCAACCGTGGAGGAAGACAACGGACTGAATGCCGCAAGACTGGTTATTTGCCGGCGTTCATCCGCGCGATAGTCGCCGTGGTGCTGTGGCCATCCTCAAGCTGCGCGAGCACGACCTTACCGCCGTAAGACTGCACAAACTCGGCACCGACCACCGTCTCGACCGTGTAGTCCGCACCTTTGATCAGCACGTCGGGACGCACGGTCTCGATGAGTTCCATCGGCGTATCCTCACCGAAGATCGCGACCGCATCGACCGTCGCAAGCGAAGCAAGCACCGCGGCGCGGGAGGCTTCCGACTGGACCGGCCGCGTCGGGCCCTTCAGGCGCGCAACCGATGCATCACTGTTGAGCCCGACGATAAGCCTGTCGCAAGCCGCCTTGGCCTGACGCATCAGCGAGACATGCCCCGGATGCAGCAGATCGAAACAACCGTTAGTGAAACCGACCCGAAGCCCCTGATCGCGCCATTCCTTCGCCCGCCTGGCAATCATGTCGGCCGAGGCGACCTTGACCTCGCCCTGCAGAAGGTCGTGGGCCCGGAACGCAGCGGCGAGTTCGGATGCGTAGGCGACGGCCGTTCCCATCTTGCCGACGACAATCCCGGCGGCGGCATTAGCAAGCTCGATACCATGCGCAACCGGCAACCCGCGCCCGAGAGCCGCAGCCAGCACCGCGACGACGGTGTCACCGGCACCGGACACATCGAACACTTCCCGCGCCGCCGCTTCGAAATGCAGAGGCTCGGCATCCCGGTCGCCGCTTACATAAGTCATGCCGTCCTGGCTGCGCGTTACCAATACGGACTCGACGCCGGCATGCGCGATGATGTGACGCGCCGCGGCAACGATGGCTTCCACATTATCGACCGGCATTCCGCTCGCCTCGTAAAGCTCGCGCCGGTTCGGCGTGATCACCGTCGCTCCGCGATACCGACCGTAGTAGGTCCCTTTCGGATCGACGATCACCGGGCGCCCCTTCTTGCGGGCGGTCTCGATAAGCTGTGTCAGACCGGACTGGCTGAGCAGCCCCTTGCCGTAATCGGACAGAACCAGCGCAGAGGATTGATCCAGGTCCGCGACTGCGCGCGAGATCATATCCTCCTCGACAGCGGCATCGATTGCGCCGACATTTTCCTGGTCCGCCCGCAGCAGCTGCTGTGCGCCCGCCACGTAGCGCACTTTGATTGTGGTCTCACGGCCCGGGATGGTCAGCAGGTGGCTCTCGACACCCGTTTCCTCGGCAACCAGCCCTGTAAGTTCGCGACCCGCCGCATCACGACCGATGACGGAGATGAAGCAGGCCTCGGCGCCGAGCGCGACAAGGTTGCGTACGACGTTTCCCGCCCCGCCCAGCATTGCGGTCTCACGCTGGATTCGGAGTACCGGTACGGGCGCCTCCGGCGAAATCCGGTCGACGCTCCCATAGACGAAGCGGTCGAGCATCGCATCGCCGACACAGAGCAATCGGACCCCCGCGAGCGAGTCGACCTTGGCTGCGAGATCGGAATCGTGGGTCATTTGGCCTCCGCGAGACCGAGCTCGATTTCAATCGCACCGCAAAGCGAGTGACCAATGGTGATGTGCATTTCCTGGATCCGGTTCGAGGCATCGTGCGGAACCACGATCAGGGGATCCGCAAGTCCGACCATGTCGCCGCCGCCCCGACCGGCGAAACCGGCCGCGACCAGCCCCAACCGGCGCGCCGCCTTCAGCCCCTCGATCACGTTCGGCGAGGTGCCGGAGGTCGATATACCGATGGCGACGTCCTCCGGTTTTCCAAGCGCCTCAATCTGCCGGGCGAACAGTTGATCAAACCCAAGGTCATTGCCCGCCGCCGTCAGGGCGGAACTGTCCGTCGTAAGCGCGATCGCCGCGATCGCCGGGCGGTCCTTCACATAGCGGATCGTGAACTCCGTCGCGAGATGCTGCGCATCCGCCGCGCTGCCACCGTTCCCGAAAAACAGCAGCTTTCCGCCGTTCCTGATCGCAGCGACACAGCGTTCGGTCAGTTCGGAGAACGGAGCGGAAAGCATCTTACGCGCATCCGCCGCCACTCTCAGATGCTCATCGAACTCGCTCTCGAAGAACGCGCCGAGATTCATATCACTTAAGGCTCCGGCCCCAATGGTTGTGCGCTTTTTGCCCGAGTTGCCACACGGCGCGCCGACGTTATCCCAAATGCCGACGACCGCATCAAGAAAACCTGATTTTCGAGTAATCGAAGAAAATTAGATCGAATTTTATTGATTTTTGGGAATCAATCTGTAGAGTATGTTTAGTAGCTTGTGATATAAGCTATTTCGTCGCAGAAAGAGACGCTCCAATGTATGCACAAAGCAGCCTCAAAGCCCACTTTCTTTGCATTTTCTTCACACTTTTCTGCGATAATTTGCGGCTGACGAGCGCTAACCCACAACATATGCGCTCTGCGGGATAATTATGGCCGAGCTTGACGGAACCAACGGGAACGACACCCTGCTAGGGACGAACGCCGCCGATACGATCGACGGCGGAGCCGGTGAAGATTCCATCGTTGGCGGCGCGGGCGATGATCTCCTTCTGGGGAGCGCTGGCTCCAAGGATTCCATCAACGAGCTTGAATACAACGATACGCTCTCAGGCGGAACCGGCAACGATACGATGCGCGGTGGCGGCGGAGACGATACCTACGAGTTTCGCATCGGCGACGGCCGCGACGAGATTCTCGATGAATATCACTTCTACGAACAAAACCCGCTTGGCGGGCTCCAGCCTGTCCAGGAGGGCGACGGCGGGTTCGATACGCTGAGTTTCGGCCCGGGCATCACACCCGACAATCTCTGGATCTCGATCAGCAACGGCGACCTGTACGTCGCGATCCTGCAACCAGGTGTGGACCCCTTCGATTCCGAAGATATGGTCGTGATCCAGAATTGGGCCGACTCTTACAACAGGATCGAACAATTCACCTTTGACGACGGCACCGTCTGGTCGGTCGAAGAGATTCTCGGAAATATCTCGGGCACCGACGGCGCCGACACCGTCGAGTGGGGCGGAAGCGAAGGCGTAGGTGTCGCATCCGGTAACGGCGACGACTCCGTCAGCGGCGGCATGGGCGCGGACACGCTCGGCGGCGGCAGCGGCGGCGACACGCTCGCTGCCGGCGGCGGGGATGACGGTGTCTTTGGTAACGAAGGCAGCGACAGCCTTTTCGGCGAGGCCGGAAACGATACCGTCGACGGCGGCACGGGCAACGACACCATTGACGGCGGGGACGGCGACGACAGCCTCAAGGGCGGCGATGGCGACGACCTGATCCGCGGCTCCGGCGGCGAGCAAGGCAATATCAACGAATCTGCCGGCAACGACACGCTATCCGGCGGCGCGGGCGCGGATACATTGCGCGGCGGCGGCGGGGACGATTTATACCAGTTCGGTACCGGCGACGGTCGGGACCTGCTTCACGACGAGTACATACACACGCAGCTCACGCCGAGTGGAGAGATTGTTCTCTTTACCCGCGATGAAAATGCCGGCAACGACACGATCGCGTTCGAGGACGGAATCACCGCAGAGGATCTGTGGATCAATCTTGTCGGCGATGACCTCATCGTCGGTATTCGCGACGGCGAGACAGATATCACCGGTCTTGAGGACCAGATCACGATCGTCGACTGGCGCGACAGCCTGAACCGGATCGAAACCTTCGAGTTCGACGACGGCAGTCATATGGATGTTACGGACATCCTGCAGAACATTTCCGGCAGTGCCGGGAACGACACGCTGACCTGGAGCGGTTCCGAAAGCACCGCAATGGATGGCGCGGACGGCGATGACTCCCTCAGCGCCGGAGCCGGAAACGACTCGCTGACCGGTGGAGACGGCGACGACACCATCCAGCTCGGGAACGGCGACAATCTCGGGATCGGCGGCAGCGGCGCCGACTCGATCATCGGCGGCGCGGGCCAGGACACGATCGGCGGCGGCTCCGGGGACGACTATATCGACGGCGGCGAGGGTAGCGACCTCCTGGTCGGCAACGACGGCAACGACACGCTCCGCGGCAGTGCCGGAGAGCGCGGCACGCTCAACGAGGGAGCCGCCTCCGATACGCTTTCCGGCGGTGCCGGAGACGACGAGTTGCGCGGTGGCGGCGGCAGCGACACCTATATCTATCGCGCCGGCGAAGGGCACGATCAGATCCTCGACGAGTATGTCTATACCGGCCGTTCTCCCCTCGGGGCGGTTTACTCGCCCGTAGACAAGGACGGCGGCACCGACGACCGGCTCCAGCTCGTCGGCGAAGGAATCGTGGACACCACGACCATTTCCCTCGACGGATCGACCCTCTATGTCGGCGTCGGCGGGAATGGTGCCGAGGATATCACCAGCTATGACGATCTGGTTCAGATCAACCGCTGGACCGAGGATTTCCGACAGGTCGAGAATTTCGAGTTCGTCGATGACGGAGTGACCGTCACCAGCGATCAGCTGCAGAGCGTCTTCGACTCGATCAGCAATGGCGACGACCTGATCGATGCGAGCTTCATCGGCCTGGGCCTCGATGCCGGTGCCGGAAACGACACTGTCGAAGGCAGCGACTATTCGGACCGTTTCGACGGCGGCAGCGGAGACGATCTGCTGAGCGGCGCCGGCGGTAACGATCTGCTCGACGGCGGCAGCGGCAATGACACGCTTGCCGGCGGCACGGGCAGCGACACCTTCAGCGGAACCCCGGCATCTCTCGACGGCGACCTGATCGCCGACTACGAGTATCAGGATGTTGTGCGTCTGGAAAACACCCAGATTGCCGAAAGCAACGTCACGCTGACGGCGGAAAACGGACAGACCACGGTCGAAATCGATACCGGCAGCGGGACGGGAACGACCTTCACCCTCAATGGCGAGTTCATCGGCGTTGAAGTGGTGCAGGAGGGTGACAATAGCGAGCTGCGCTTCACGACCGAATCCCTCGACGACACACTGATCGGCACCGAAGCCGACGATACGATCAACGGCGGCGGCGGCAGCGATTATATCGACGGGGCCGGCGGCAACGACTTCCTGATCGGCGGCGACGGAAACGACACGGTCAGCGGCTCGGCCGGCGCCGACACTGTCATCGGCGGCGAAGGCAATGACAGCCTAGACGGCGCGGCGGGCGACGACAGCATCACCGGCGATGGCGGGTCCGACACGATCCAGGCCGGCGACGGTAATGACAGCGTCGATGGCGGCGTCGGCAACGACACGCTGAGCGGCGGTGCCGGCGACGACACCATGACCGGCGGTGCCGGCGACGATCTCGTCGATGGCGGCGACGGTAACGACACCCTCACCGGCGCCGACGGCGACGACACCGTGCTCGGCGGTGCCGGCGAGGACACGCTCGGCGGCGGCGAAGGCAACGACCTGATCGATGGCGGAACCGGAAACGACACGCTCACCGCAGGCGATGGCGACGACACGCTCATCGGCGGCGAAGGTGACGACCTCGCCGAGGGGGGCGCGGGCAACGACACGCTGAGCGGCGGAGCCGGAAACGACACCATGACCGGCGGCGCCGGGAACGACCTGCTCGACGGCGGTGACGGGAACGACACGCTGACCGGCGCGGACGGCGACGACACCGTGCTCGGCGGTGCCGGCGAGGACACGCTCGGCGGCGGCGAAGGCAACGACCTGCTCGACGGCGGGACCGGCAACGACACGCTTACCGCCGGCGCGGGCGATGACACCTTGAGCGGCGGAGACGGCGACGATCTCGCCGAGGGCGGCGCGGGCAACGATGAGGTCAGCGGCGGCGCGGGCGACGACACAGTGCTCGGCGATGACGGCGACGATCTGGTCGATGGCGGCGACGGCAATGACAGCGTGGTCGGCGGAGCGGGCGACGACACTCTGAGCGGCGGCGCCGGGAACGATATCGTCGAAGGCGGTTCCGACGACGACCTGCTTATCGGCGGCGATGGCGACGACACGCTCTCCGGCGAGGATGGAAACGACACCATTTTCGGCGACGGCGTCGAGGACACCGCGATCGGTGACGACTGGAATGAATACCAGCCGGATACCGGAACCGACGACAGCGTCTCCGGCGGTTCCGGTGACGACAGTGTCTCGGGTGGTTCCGGCGATGACAGCGTCTCTGGCGGTTCCGGCGATGACAGTGTCTCCGGTGGGTCCGGTGACGACAGCGTCTCAGGCGGCTCCGGTGACGACAGCGTCTCAGGCGGCTCCGGTGACGACAGCGTCTCCGGTGGCAGCGGCGATGACAGTGTCTCCGGCGGTTCCGGCGATGACAGCGTCTCAGGCGGCTCAGGTGACGACAGCGTCTCCGGCGGCTCCGGCGATGACAGCGTCTCCGGTGGCAGCGGCGACGACAGCGTCTCCGGTGGCAGCGGCGACGACAGTGTTTCCGGCGGCTCCGGTGATGACAGCGTCTCGGGCGGCAGCGGCGATGACAGTGTCTCCGGTGGTTCCGGCGATGACAGCGTTTCCGGCGGCTCCGGTGATGACAGCGTCTCGGGCGGCAGCGGCGATGACAGTGTCTCCGGTGGTTCCGGTGACGACAGCGTCTCCGGCGGCAGCGGTGACGACAGCGTTTCCGGCGGTTCCGGTGACGACAGTGTCTCTGGCGGCAGCGGCGATGACAGCGTTTCCGGCGGTTCCGGCGATGACAGTGTCTCCGGCGGCAGCGGCGATGACTCCGTCTCGGGTGGTTCCGGCGATGACAGCGTTTCCGGCGGCTCCGGTGATGACTCCGTCTCCGGCGGCAGCGGCGATGACTCCGTCTCGGGTGGTTCCGGCGATGACAGCGTTTCCGGTGGCTCCGGTGATGACTCCGTCTCGGGTGGTAGCGGCGACGACAGCGTCTCGGGCGGAACCGGAAACGATACTGTCTCCGGCGGCGACGGAAGCGACGAGTTTGACGAGGACGACTTCACTGTCACGGGCGGTTCGGGCGACGATACGGTTACCGGCGGCAGCGGCGACGATACGCTGACCGGCAGCGACGACGACGATGTGATCGTCGGCGATACCGGCGGCGACAGCGTGGCCGCGAGCGGCGATGACGTGCTCGATGGCGGCGCGGGCAACGACATTGTCTTCGGCGGCCTCGGCAACGACTCGATCGACGGCGGGACCGGAAACGACACGCTGGTTGGCGGCGCAGGCAACGATTCGGTTCTCGGCGGCGAAGGCGACGATCTCGCCCTCGGCGAGGAAGGCGACGACACCGTTCTGGGCGGCGCCGGCAGCGACACGCTGGTCGGCGGCGACGGCGACGACCGGGTCGAGGGTGGCGAGGGAAGCGACCTCCTGTTCGGCAGTTCGGGCGACGACTACGTCTATGGCGGCGCCGATGACGACACTGTGCTTGGCGGCACCGGGAACGATGAGGTGCGCGGCGGCGCGGGCAACGACCTGCTCTACGGCGGCGACGGCGCCGACACCTTCGCGGGCACCGCGGACGAGCTGAACGGCGAGACCATCGCCGATTACGACCAGGATGCCGGTGACGTAATCCAGATAGACGGCGCGGTTGTCGATCCCGACGCGTTCAGCTTCGAAACCGTAGACGGCCGGACCACCGTCTCGGTCGACACCACCGGCGACGGCTCGGCCAACACCACCTTCACAGTGCTCGGCGACTACAACACCGTCACGACCACGGAAGTGAACGGCAACACCAAGCTGTTCTTCGGCAACGACACCGTTTCGGGCGGCGACGGCAACGACACCGTCTCCGGAGGCGACGGCAACGACACCGTTTCGGGTGGCGACGGCAACGACACCGTCTCCGGTGGCGGCGGCAATGACACCGTTTCAGGCGGCGATGGCAACGACACCGTCTCCGGTGGCGGCGGCAATGACACCGTTTCAGGCGGCGGCGGCAATGACACCGTTTCAGGCGGCGACGGAAACGACACCGTTTCGGGCGGCGACGGCAACGACACCGTCTCCGGTGGCGACGGCAATGACACCGTCTCCGGCGGCGACGGCAATGACACCGTTTCAGGCGGCGACGGCAATGACACCGTCTCCGGTGGCGACGGCAATGACACCGTTTCGGGCGGCGACGGCAATGACACCGTCTCCGGTGGCGACGGCAATGACACCGTTTCGGGCGGCGACGGAAACGACACCGTTTCGGGCGGCGACGGCAATGACACCGTTTCGGGCGGTGACGGCAACGACACCGTCTCCGGTGGCGACGGCAATGACACCGTTTCAGGCGGTGACGGCAACGACACCGTTTCCGGCCCCACTCCGGGTGACGACAGCCTGACCGGTACCGACGGCGACGATACGATCTCTGGCCTCGAGGGCGACGACACCATCGATGGCGGTGACGGGAACGATCTTGTCGACGGCATGGATGGCGACGACACCGTCACCGGAGGTGCGGGCGACGATACGGTCATCGGCGGCGCGGGCGAGGACACGCTCGGCGGCGGCCTCGGCAATGACAGCCTCGACGGTGGTACCGGCAACGACACCCTGACCGCCGGCGATGGCGACGATACGCTCGATGGCGGCGCCGGGAACGACCTTCTTGAGGGCGGCGCGGGCAATGACAGCCTGGTAGGCGGCGACGGCGACGACACGCCGGAGCTTACGACCACCCGCATCGACTCTACGAATTTCAGCAGCACCGACAACGGCTTCCGCATCACCGCGACCAACGCGCTCGGGGACGGGTCCCGGTCCGAGCCCAGCGTGGACAACGTCTCGGTCAGCTCCGGCGGATTGGGCGTCGAGGGCGCGACCGGCGGACCGTCCGGACAGCTTGGCTACGACACCGGCCTCGGTTTCTCCGAGGAATTGATTATCGAATTCGACAATGAGAGCGCCGGCGCCACGGTCGAGATCGGACGATTGTTCGCGAGCGAGGGCAATGGCGGCGAGCAGGGTCATTGGACCGCCTACCGCGACGGTCAGGTCGTCGGCGAGGCCGATTTCCAGGCCGATAGCGGCGACACGCTCACATTGTCCATCGATATCGACGGCGGGTTCGACAAGCTCGTCTTCACGGCGACCGACTATGCGGACGGTGCCAACGGCTCCAGCGACAGCAGCGACTATGTCGTCAGGAGCATCGAATTCACCACCGAGGGCGAAGTGTCCGGCAGCGACGACACGCTTCTCGGCGGCGACGGTGACGACACCATCGAAGCCGGCGCCGGCGACGACAGCGTCGAGGGCGGCAGCGGCGACGATGTCCTCAGCGGCGGCGACGGCAACGACCTGGTCGATGGCGGCACGGGGAACGACACTGTTACGGGCGGTGCCGGCGACGATACCGTTCTGGGCGGCGCGGGCGAGGACACGCTCGGCGGCGGCGAAGGTAATGACAGCCTCGACGGCGGCGCGGACAATGACACGCTGACGGCGGGCACGGGTGAAGACACACTGGTCGGCGGCAGCGGCGACGACGTGCTTGAGGGCGGCGCCGGCGCGGATTCGCTTGAAGGCGGTGACGGGGCGGACAGCTTCGTCGGCGACTTGTCGGATCTCGACGGTGACGCGATCTCCGACTACGACGCGGCCGAAGGCGACCTGGTTATCGCCAATGCGGAGTTCGGGGACGACGCCGTATCCCTCTCCCACGCGAATGGCCAGACCACGGTCACCGTCGACGCCAGCGGCGAAAGCGCGACCTTCACGGTGAACGGTGAGTACAACTCCGTCACCACCACGACCGAGAACGGCCAGACCTCCATCAGCTTCTCGCCGGATGTCACCGCGACCCCAGGCGACGACAGCCTCACCGGTAGCGATGGCGACGACACCATCAGCGGCCTCGCGGGCGACGACACCATCGACGGCGGCGACGGCAACGACCTCGTCGACGGCATGGAGGGCAACGACACCGTCACCGGCGGTGCGGGCGACGATACCGTGCTCGGCGGCGACGGAGAGGACACGCTCGGCGGCGGCCTCGGCAACGACAGCCTTGATGGCGGCGCGGACAACGATACGCTGACGGCGGGCGACGGCAATGACACGCTGGATGGCGGTGACGGAAACGACCTGCTCGAAGGCGGCGGCGATTTCGATCTGCTTTATGGCGGCAATGGCGACGACACGCTCGACGGCGGCGAATGGAACGATACGCTCTCGGGCGGTGCCGGCGACGATTCCCTGCTCGGCGGCGAACAAGGCCGGGACTCGCTCGACGGCGGCACCGGCAACGATACGCTCGACGGGCAGAACGGTAACGACACGCTTTCCGGCGGCGAAGGCGGCGATCTTGTCCTCGGCGGAGATGGCAATGACAGCCTCGACGGCGGAACCGGCGACGATACGCTCAGCGGCGATGCCGGAAACGATGTCATCGAAGGCGGTGACGGCGCGGACAGCGTCGAGGCCGGAGATGGCTCCGATACCGTGCGCGCCGGAAGCGGTGACGACAGCGTCGAGGCCGGAGCGGGCCGCGACAGCGTCGAAGGTGGCGACGGCAACGATCTGATCGACGGCGGCGAGGACCAGGACACCGTGCTTGCCGGCGCGGGCGACGACACCGTGATCGGCGGCGGCGCCGAAGACGTGCTCTCCGCGGGAGAGGGTAATGACCTCGTCTACGGCGATGCCGGGGACGACTCCATCTATGGCGGAAGCGGCGACGACACGCTCAGTGGCGGTGCAAGCGAAGACTTCATCCGAGGCGGCGACGGCGACGATTTCATCGACGGCGGCAGCGAAGGTGACTACCTCGCCGGCGATCTCGGAGACGACACCATCTCGGGCGGGGACGGCAATGACTCCCTCGGTGGTGGAAGCGGCAACGATATTCTCGACGGCGGCAACGGTGACGATGCCATTGGCGGCGGCAGCGGTGAGGATACCTTGGAGGGTGCGGACGGCGCCGATCGTCTAAACGGTGGCGACGGAGACGATCAGCTCTCGGGCGGCGCCGGGAACGACACGCTTTCTGGCGGCGAAGGCAACGACGTTCTTGAAGCCGGGGATGACGACGATTCCCTGAGCGGCGAGGCCGGTGACGATACGCTGGACGGAGGCGACGGAAACGACCGCCTGTTCGGCAACGACGGCGCCGACAGCCTGAACGGTGCCGGTGGCGACGACACTCTTATCGGCGGTTCCGGCGACGACGTCATCGAAGGCGGCGCGGGCGCGGACATCCTGGCGGGCGAAGACGGCGCGGACAGTTTTGTCGGAGACGTCTCCGACCTGAACGGCGACCTGATCTCCGACTACGACGCCGATGAGGGCGATCTGGTCATCGCCAATGCCGAGTTCGGCGACGACGCGGTCTCCCTCTCCTACGCCAACGGCCAGACCACGGTATCAATCGACACCGGTAGCGAGAACGCGACCTTCACGGTCAACGGCGAGTACCACTCCGTCGTCACGAGCACGGAAGACGGCGCGACCTCGATCACCTTCTCGCCGGACGTCACGGCCACACCAGGCGACGACAGCCTGACCGGTACCAGCGGCGACGACACGATCTCCGGCCTCGCGGGCGACGACACCATCGACGGCGGCGACGGCAACGATCTGCTCGACGGCATGGACGGGGACGATACCGTCACCGGCGGAAACGGCGACGACACGGTACTCGGCGGCGCGGGCAACGATACGCTCGGCGGCGGCCTCGGAGACGACAGTCTCGACGGTGGCAGCGGCGACGACATGCTGACCGCGGGCCAGGGTAACGACACGCTCGACGGCGGCGACGGAAACGATCTGGTCGATGGCGGCCTCGACGACGACACCGTTACCGGCGGCGCGGGCGACGACACCGTGCTCGGCGGCCAGGGCAACGACACGCTCGGCGGCGGCGACGGAAACGACAGCCTCGACGGCCATACCGGCGACGACATCCTGACCGCGGGCGCGGGCGAGGACACGCTGTCGGGCGGCGACGGAAACGACCTCCTCGAAGGCGGCGAGGGCAACGACAGCCTACACGGCCACACAGGCAACGACACGCTGAGCGGCGATGCCGGCGACGACACCCTTGTTGCGGGCGACGGCAACGACGTGCTCGACGGCGGCAGCGGCGACGACAGTCTCGACGGCCATACCGGCCATGACGAGATGGATGGCGGCGACGGCGACGACACGCTGGTGGCCGGCGATGGAAATGACACGCTCGAAGGCGGCGCCGGAAACGACGATCTCGACGGCGGAACCGGCAACGATGTGCTCGACGGCGGTGACGGCGACGACAGCCTCGTGGCAGGAAACGGCGCGGACAGCCTCGACGGCGGCGCGGGCAGCGATACGCTGGAAGGCGGCGAAGGCAGCGACACGCTGGTCGGCGGCGCGGATGCCGACGAACTCTCCGGCGGCATCGGCGACGATGTGCTTTCTGGCGGCGACGACAACGACGTGCTCGAAGGCGGTCAGGGCAGCGACACGCTCGCCGGCGGCGGCGGTGCGGACAGCTTCGTCGGCAGCCTGACGGAGCTGAACGGCGACAGCATCACCGACTACGATCCGGACGAAGGCGATCTCGTGATCGCGGGCGCCGAGTTCGGCACTGATGCGGTCTCGCTCGACTACGCCAACGGCCAGACCACGGTCACCATCGACGCCAATAACGACGGCAGCACCGACGCGACCTTCACGCTCGACGGCGAGTTCCATTCGGTCACCGCGACGACCGCGGACGGCACGACCTCCCTCTCCTTCTCGCCGGACATCACCGCCTCCGAGGGCGATGACAGCCTGACCGGGACGGACGGCGACGACACACTCACCGGCCTCGGCGGCGACGATACGATCGACGGCGGGGACGGCAACGACCTGGTCGATGGCGGCGACGGCAACGACACCGTCACAGGCGGCGCGGGCGACGACACCGTGCTCGGCGGCGCGGGCGAGGACACGCTCGGCGGCGGCGAAGGCAATGACAGCCTCGACGGCGGCACCGGCAACGACACGCTGACCGCGGGCGCCGGCGACGATACGCTGGTCGGCGGCGACGGCAGCGACCGGCTTGAGGGCGGCGGCGACGACGACAGCCTCGAAGGCGGCGCCGGGAACGATACGCTGCTTGGCGGCGAAGGCTCCGACACGCTTTCCGGCGGTGACGGACGTGACAGTCTCGACGGCGGCGAGGGCGGCGACCTCTATCAATGGAACGCGGACTCGGGCAGCGGTATCCGGCATTACCAGACCGGCGATCCCGAAAACCCGATCGAGCTCGGCGACGCGGAGAATTTCGCGCCCGAGGACCCTGGCCATGCGCGCTACGACAATTATCACGATAACGGCGCGACCGGCATCGACACGCTCACCGGCACCGACGAGAACGACAACATCGCGCTCGATTTCGGCGGCGAGCGGCTCGCCGGCATCGAAGTCATCGACGGCGGCGACGGCGACGACGTGCTCGACCTCGCCAGCAACCGCTACGACTACCAGGACGCCACCCTGATCGGCGGCGACGGCAACGACGTGCTCTGGGGCAACCAGGGCGACGATTCCCTCGACGGCGGCGCCGACAATGACTGGCTCGCGGGCAACTCCGGCAATGACCGGCTAGATGGCGGCGACGGGAACGACCGGCTCGACGGCAATAGCGGCGACGACAGCCTTGAGGGCGGCGCCGGCGCGGACACGCTGAACGGCGGCACCGGGACAGATACGCTGGTCGGCGGCGACGGCGAGGATCTCTTCCGCGGCACCGCGGCCGAACTCGACGGCGACACGATCGAGGATTACCAGGGCGGCGAAACCGTCCGGGTGACCGACGCAAGCCTGGATGCGGACGACATCACGCTCACGGTGGCCGACGGCAAGACCACGGTCGAAATCGACGGCGGCGGGGCCGAGGCCAGCTTCACCATCGACGGCGAATATCGCGGCGTGATCGCGACCGGAAACGGCGGCGACACCGATCTCGTCTTCACCGAGGAAGTGCAGGGCCGGGTCATCATCGGTACACCGCACTCCGACGACATCACCGGCACCGAGGGCGCCGACACCGTCAGCGCCCTGCAAAGTAACGATACGGTTCATGCCGGCGATGGCGACGATGTCGTTTCCGCCAACCAGGGTAACGACAAGATCTACGGCGAGGCGGGTGACGACACGCTCTCCGGCGAGGAAGGCTACGACCGCCTGTCTGGCGGAGAAGGCAACGACCTGCTGGATGGCGGCGAAGGTTCCGACGTGCTCGACGGCGGCACCGGCGACGATACGCTGAGCGGCGATACCGGCAACGACTACATTTCCGGCGGCGAAGGCAACGACCTGATCGACGGCGGTCACGGAAACGATCAGATCTCTGGCGGCGACGGCGAGGACACGATCGACGGCGGCCAGAATCACGACCGGATATTCGGTGGCGAAGGCAATGACGTGATCGACGGCGGCGAGGGCCATGACCAGGTCGCCGGCGGCAGCGGCAACGACACGCTCAGTGGCGGCGAAGGCCATGATGGCCTTGCCGGCGACGAGGGCGACGACGTCATCGAAGGCGGTGACGGCAACGATACGGTCGTCGGCGGCGACGGCAACGACGCGCTCACCGGCAATGACGGCAAGGACAAGCTGGTCGGCGGCGCGGGCGACGACACTCTCGACGGCGGCGACGACCGCGACAGCCTCTCCGGCGGAGACGGAAACGACGCAATCGACGGCGGCGCCGGGAACGATCACGTGATTGCCGGTGACGGGGACGACTCGGTGCTGGCGGGCGACGGCGGCGACTATGTGATTGCCGGCCAAGGCAACGATTCGGTCGTGGGCGGTGCGGGCAACGATTACCTGCGCGGCAATGACGGCAACGACACGCTGTCCGGCGGCGACGGCGACGACAGCGTTTCCGGCGATGACGGCGACGATGTGATAGACGGCGGCGCGGGCGACGACACGCTCACCGGCGGCGACGGCAACGACATGGTCTCCGGCGGTGACGGACGCGACAGTCTCGGCGGCGGACGCGGGGACGACACGCTCGACGGCGGCACCGGCAACGACATCCTGACCGCCGGCAGCGGCGACGACCTGCTGCAGGGCGGCGAAGGCAATGACTGGATCGAGGGCGAATCCGGCAACGACACACTGGAAGGCGGCGCGGGGGCGGATACGTTCTTCGGCACCCTCTCCGAACTCGATGGCGACACGCTCTCAGACTACAATGCCGAAGAGGGCGATCTCGTCATCGCCCAGGCCCGGGTCGACGAGGACGACATCACGCTGACGGTCGAGGACGGCAATACGCTGGTTACGATCAGATCCGGCCATCACCACCACAGCTCCGACATCTCCTTCACCCTGACCGGCGTCTTCACCGCCGTCGAGGCGACGGAGCGGCACGGCAAGACCACACTCTCCTTCACCCCGGCGGAAGCGGTCGACGGCTCCGGCACCGAGGGCGACGACAGCCTCAGCGGCAGCATGGTCGACGACACCATCGAGGGCCTCGGCGGCGACGACACGATCGACGGCGGCGACGGCAACGATCTGGTCGATGGCGGCGCGGGCAACGACACCGTCACCGGCGGCGCGGGCGACGATACAGTGCGCGGCGGCGACGGCGAGGATACGCTCGGCGGCGGTACCGGCGACGACCTGCTCGAAGGCGGAAACGGCAACGACACCCTGACCGCCGGCGCGGGCGAGGACACCCTGAGCGGCGGCCTCGGCAGCGACCGTCTCGAAGGCGGCGACGGGAACGATACGCTGGTCGGCGACGGCGCCGCGGCCGGAACCGGCGAGACCGAGACCATCCGGATCGACAGCACGAATTTCGGCGAGACCGGCAGCGGCTTCATGGTGACGGCGACCCGCGCGCTCGAGGACGGCAGCCAGAGCGACGCCAGCGTCGACAACATCGTCGTCGAACGGGACGCACTCGGCGTCGAGGGCACCATGACCCCGGGCGGCATTCCGGATCAGCTCGGCTACGACCCGGCGCTCGGCTTCTCCGAAGAGCTGATCGTCGAGTTCGACAACATGGCGATCGGCGCGACCGTCGAGATCTCGCGCCTCTTCTCCGACGAGGGGAACGGCGGCGAGCAGGGTCACTGGGCGGCCTGGCGCGACGGCGAGCTGGTCGGCGAGGCGGATTTCGTGGCCTCGAGCGGCAACGAGACGACCGTATCCATCGATATCGACGGCGGCTTCGACAAGCTGGTCTTCTCCGCGACCGATTATGCGGGCGGCGACGACGGCAACGCGCACGACAGCAGCGACTACCTGATCAAGAGCATCCAGGTCACGACAGATCCGGCGGCTTCCGCTTCGGCGGACGACACCCTGATCGGCGGCGAGGGCGACGATGTCGCCTCCGGCGAGCAGGGGGCGGACCTGATCGACGGCGGCGCCGGAAACGACAGCCTCGACGGCGGTGCCGGAAACGACACCCTGATCGGCGGCGACGCCGATACGAGCGAGGTGCTCGGTCCGGAACTGATCGTCAACGGCGATTTCGAGGACCTGCCGGGTGGCCTGAACCATGGCAGCTGGGGCACCTATACCGCGATCGACGGCTGGACAGCCGAGGACCTGACGCCGGCCGAGGGCGGTACGGCGCCGATCGAGATCCAGCAGGGCGTGGTCGGCGGCGCACCGCAGCAGCCGGACGACTGGGCCGACGACAATCACGTCGCAGAGCTCGACAGTCACGCGGAGAATGGCGGCACCTCGGGCGACACCAACGTCCTGATGGCGCAGACCGTCCAGGTGGCGGAAGACGGCGAGTTCCGCTTCAGCTTCGATTACGCCGGCCGCGAGCGCGGCGGCCAGATCGAGGAAACCAGCGAATTCAGCGTCTGGGTCGATGGCGTGGAAGTGCTGAAGGTCGAGGACGCGGCGAAGGAATGGGTGCATCAGACCCTGACCGTCAGCCTGACCGCCGGGTCCCATGTCATCGCCTTCAGCGGCGGCGACGCCGACGGCACCTCAGACCAGTACGGCGCGCTGATCGATAATGTCTCGCTGCGCCAGATCGCGGATGCGGCCCCGAACGACACCCTGGACGGCGGGGCGGGCGACGACGTGCTCTCCGGCGGCACCGGCGCGGACGTGCTCTCGGGCGGCAGCGGCAACGATATCTTCCGCGGGACGGCCGAGGAGCTGGAAGGCGACCGGATCGAGGATTACGAGAACGGCGACTCCATCGTCTTGACCGGGCTGGAGCTGGGCTCCGGCGATGTCAGCCTGATGGCCGACGGCGCCAATACCCGGGTCTGGCTCGATACCGACAATGACGGTGTCGCGGACACCTCCTTCCTGCTCGCAGGCAGCTTCGAAGGCGTGACGGTCTCGGCGAACGGCGACACCACCCTCACCTTCGCCGCCGAAGCTGCCGTGGAGGAGCCGGAGGATGACGTGGTCACCGGCACCGAGGGCGACGACCTTCTGACCGCGACCGAGGAAGCCGACACCCTCGACGGTCTTGCCGGCAACGATACGATCGACGGACTCGCGGGCGACGACGTGATCTACGGCGGCGCGGGCGACGACCGGGTCAGCGGCGGCGACGGCGCGGACAGCCTCTATGGCGGCGACGGCAACGACAGCCTCTACGCCGATGGCGACGACGATGTGATCGACGGCGGCGAGGGCTTCGACCGTGCCTTCGTCGATATCCGCGAAGCACGCAGCGGCGCCGACTTCCAGAATGTCGAACAAATCGAGCTGACCGCCAATGCGAGCTGGGAGTCCGGCCACGAACTGCTGGCCGCCACCGATCTCGACGGTGACGGCGACGACGACATGCTTTGGCGCAATGCCGATACCGGCAAGGTCATGGCCTGGGAGATGGAGGGCTCGGTCAGCGTCGAACGCAGCTTCCTCGGCAATATCGACGAGGACTGGACAGTCGAGGCGGTCGAGGACTTCAACGGCGACGGCAAGGACGACCTGCTGATCCGCAACAGCGCGAACGACGCGGTCTCGGTCTGGGAGATGGACGGTATCTCGCAGCCGGCGAAGGGCTTCTCCGGCTTCCTCGGCAACGATTGGGAAATTCTCAGCACCGGCGATTTCGACGGCAACGGCAAGGCGGACTTTATCGCCCGCAACAGTGCCAATGACAGCGCCACGGTCTGGACCATGGACGGCGCGACCCCGGTCGAGAAGAGCTTCGCCGGAACGATCGGCGCCGACGAGACCCTGGAAGCGGTGGCCGACTTCAACGGCGACGGCAAGGACGACCTGTTGCTGCGCAACGGCACCACCGGCTCGACCTCGGTCTGGGAAATGGACGGCGGCACCGCCACCTCCAAGAACTTCGCCGGCACGCTCGGTTCCGACTGGAAGATCGAGCATGTCTCCGATCTCAACGGCGACGGGACCGAGGATCTGTTCCTGCGCAACGGTACCGACGGCACCGTCTCCGTCTGGGAGATGAATAGCGGCGTCGCCTCGAACAAGGGCTATGTCGGCTCGCTCAGCTCCGACTGGTCGATCGAAGGCTTCGCCGGCTTCAACGGCGACGGCACGGACGACATGCTGGCCCGCAACGGCTCCAGCGGTGCGGTTACCGTCTGGGAGATGGACGGGGCCAATCTGCTCAATGCCGGCTACGCGGGCGATCTCGCCTCCGACTGGACGGTCAAGGGCCTCGCCGACTTCAACGGCGACGGCAAGGCCGATATCCTGGCTCAGAACGGCACGACCGGCGCGGTTTCCGTCTGGGAGATGGACGGGGCCGAGGCGATCTCGAAGAACTATGTGAAGAGCCTCGGCGACGGCGAGTCGATCACCGCGATCACGGATGTGAACGGCGACGGCCAGGCCGACATCCAGGTGACCAATGCCAACACCAACGGCATCGCCTTCTGGGAAATGGACGACGGCGAACTCAAGCGCGCGGTCTATGGCGGCCACTATTACGTGGACACCCAGTTCATCTAAAGGATTTCCGGTCGGACCCTCGCCTGGGTCCGACCGGTATTTCTCTCGTCGATCAGCCGGTGTTCAGGATTCCGCCCCGGCAGCGCAGCCCCAGGCCGCCTTATCCGGCCAGATGCATGGCAGGGTCCCTGATTGCCTCGAAACTCGGGCGCTCCGAGACCTGGCGGTAATAGCGGGCGAGGTTCGGCGTCAGCTTCTCCGCACCTTCGAGCAGCGCCCAGCGGTGCACCCGGATCGTCATCGGGATGTCACCATAGCTCCAGGCATCGTCGGCGATATACCGGTTTCGGCCAAGCTCGGCCTCGACGACGCCCCAGGCTTTCTCCAGCTGCGCCCTCGATTGCCGTGCCACGGCCGGATCCCGTTCCGTCTCCGGCAGCCGGATCGTGTGCTTTACCAGATTGTGCATCGGCGGGATCAGCTCGTTGTTCTCCCACATGATCCAGCGCGCGGCCGAGGCGAAGCGGCCTATGTCGCTACCGTAGAATCCGGCGGGGCCGTATGTCATGGCGAGGTACTGCAGGATCGCATTCGATTCCCAGAGAACGTACTCCCCGTCCTTCAGGGTCGGCACCGTCCCGTTCGGATTCATCGCGAGGTAGTCCGCCGTATCGACCACGCCGAAAGCCTTGTTGCCCTTGGCGACATGCCCGCCCTCGCCCATGGTCGCGCTCGCCAGCGTGAACTCGAATGGCAGACCGAGCTCCGCCAGAGCGAGCAACACCTTTTGCGTTCTCGCCGAGCTCGGCCGCCCCCAAATCCTGATCCCCATATCATCGCCTCCCCAAGGCCGGTTCTCACGTCGCACGGAGTTTAGCCGCTAGCGCCCTCGGCGGAGGAATTTCCCGCGATCCGGATTCTCCGGGCGTGCTGCGCCATGCTCCCTTGCAATCCGAAAAGTAACCGGAACGCGAGGTCGTGACATCCTGACGCGCATGCCCGAAAATCTCGCTAACGGGTTTCGGAAAGAGCCGAAAATAACTAAATCTTAGGAGTTGGCTTCTAGCTTTCTGTCTATGTGCACCAAGGGGTAGGATGCATTTAGATAAACTTTTATTGAAATTCGCTACACATTCCATCTATAACCCCAACGTATGGTGAACCCGAGTACCGGCTGGAGAAGCTGGCCGTAGAATAGTCCGCGCTCTGGAGCACAGAATGGGCAAGAAGCACAAACACGACCATGACGGAGAAAGCAGCGTGGATTCTTCGTCCGAGAGCGGGTTGATCACGGGTACCGGCGGCCGCGACACCATCACCGGGTCCAGCGGCGACGACACCATTTCCGGCCTCGGAAACCGCGATACCATCTACGGGCGCGACGGCAACGACCAACTCTTCGGCGATGACGGCCGTGACTTTCTCGACGGCGACGACGGCAACGACCTGCTCTATGGCGGTGCGGATCGCGACACGCTGTCCGGTGGCGGCGGCAATGACACGCTCTATGGCGGCGACGGCAGCAACTCGCTCTTCGGCAATGACGGCGACGACTATCTCTCCGGCGGCGAGGACGGGGAAACCCTCTCCGGCGGGGACGGCAACGACACGCTGATCGGTGGGGCCGGAAACGACCTGCTCAAAGACACCTCCGGCGACAACAGCTTCGATGGCGGCGAAGGCAAGGATTCGATCACCGGCGGCTCCGGTGACGACACCATTCTCGGCGGCGACGGCGACGACAAGGTCACCGGCGGCGCCGGCAATGACAGCATCGATGGCGGCGCCGGCAACGACACCCTGTCCGGCGACTATCAGAACGACACGATCCTGGGCGGACTCGGCGACGACAGGATCTATGGCCGGGGCGGTAGCGACAGCATCGACGGCGGTGCTGGCGACGACACCATCACCGGCGGCTGGAGCCACGACACGCTGTCCGGCGGCACGGGCAACGACACCATTTCGGGAGCCGGCGGCAACGACCTGATCGATGCCGGCGACGGCGACGACTATGTCAAGGCCGCCTCCGGCGACGACACGATCTCGGGTGGCGCGGGCAACGACACGATCTCGGGACGCGGCGGCAGCGACAGCATCGACGCGGGCGCCGGTGACGATTCCGTGCGCGGCGACTATGGCAGCGAGACCCTGATCGGCGGCAGCGGCAACGACACGATCTCGGGCGATGGCGGCAACGACCTGATCTATGGCGGTGACGACGACGACCTGATTGTCGCGGAGTCCGGCAACGACACGCTGTCCGGTGGCGCCGGCGACGACACCATCGAGGGCGGTGGCGGCAGCGACCTGTTCGACGGCGGCGACGGCAACGATGTGCTGACCGGCGATTACGGCAACGAGACTTTTTATGGCGGCGACGGCGACGATACGGTTAGCGGCGAAGGCGGCGCGGATCTGATATACGGCGGCGACGGTGCCGATTCGCTGGATGGCGAGGACGCCAGCGACACCGTTTATGGCGGCGCCGGCGACGACACCATCGAGGGCGGCGCGGCAAATGACACGCTTTATGGCGGCAGCGGCAACGACCTCTTCAGCGGCAGCGGATCCGAGATCAACGGCGACCATTTCGCCGATCTCGAGGAAGGCGATCTCATCCGCATCACCGGCAAGAGCATCGATTCCGACGACATAACTCTGACCACCGAGAACGGCATCACCACGGTCGCGATCGACCAGAACGGCGACGGCTGGGCCGAGATCCGCTTTACCCTGGAAGGTAGCTTCTCCGACGTCACGGTCACCGTCGAAGACGGCGACACCAGTCTGCAGTTCGGATCCGGCCCGCTTGCCGGCACCGAAGGAAACGACAATCTCACCGGCACGGGAGAGGGCGACACGATCTCCGCGCTCGGCGGCGACGACACGGTTTCCGGTCTCGCCGGGGATGACGAGATCACCGGCGGCGCCGGGAACGACGAAATCTATGGCGGCGAAGGCGCGGACTCCCTCTCCGGCGGTGACGATGCCGACGTGCTGGACGGCGGCGCCGGGAACGATCTGCTCGACGGCGGCGCGGGCGCCGACACGCTCTATGCCGAGGACGGCACCGACACGGTGTCGGCGGGCGACGGCGACGACGCGATCTATGCCGGCGACAGCGGCGTGGTCGACGGCGGCGACGGGAACGACACGCTCTATGTCGATACCCGATCCGACCTGGACGGCCTCTCAATTTCCAATGTCGAAGACATCGTGATCGCCGACGAGCAGGCCACCGAAGGCGACGACGCGATCAGCGGCTTTGCCGACGCGGACACCATTTCCGCCCTGGCCGGTGACGATACGGTTTCGGGCCTTGCCGGCGACGACGTCCTCGATGGCGGCGACGGCAACGACCTTCTGGACGGCGGCGAAGGTAACGACGAGCTCTATGGCGGCGCGGGCAACGACACCATCTCGGCTGGCAACGGGGACGACTCGGTTGAAGCCGGAAGCGGCGAGAATTTCGTCGATGGCGGAGCCGGCAACGACACCGTGACCGGCGGTTCAACAAGCGACACGCTCTCCGGCGGCACCGGCAACGACCAGCTCTCCGGGGCGGGCGGCAGCGACCGGATCGACGGCGGCGACGGCAATGACCGCATTGTCGCCGGTGGCGGCAACGATGTGCTCGAAGGCGGCGACGGCGCCGACACGGTTCTCGGCCAGGGTGGTGCGGACAACATCGACGGCGGCTCAGGTGCCGACAGCCTTGTCGGCGGGTCCGGTAACGACACGATTTCAGGCGGCACCGAAGACGACACTCTCAAGGGCGGCGGCGGCAGCGATCTGCTCGACGGCGGAACCGGTAACGATTCGATTATTGCCGGCGGCGGCGCGGACACGGTTTCCGGCGGCGAAGGCGACGACACGATCCGCAACAATGGCGGCGCCGACAGCCTCGACGGCGGCGCGGGCAATGACGTTCTCTCCGGCGGCGATGACGCCGACGTGCTGGACGGCGGGGCCGGGAATGATCTCCTCAACGGCGGCGCCGGATCTGACACGCTTTACGCCGAAGACGGCACGGACACGGTGTCGGCGGGCGACGGCGACGACGCGATCTATGCGGGCGACAGCGGCGTCGTGGATGGCGGTGCCGGGAACGATACGCTCTATGTCGACACTCGGAGCGACCTCGACGGTCTCTCCGTCTCCAACGTCGAAGACATCGTGATCGCCGACGAGCAGGCCACCGAAGGCGAAGATGCCATCTCCGGCTTTGCCGATGCGGACACGCTCTCCGGTCTTTCCGGTAACGACACGATCGACGGTCTTGCAGGCGACGACGTTCTCGACGGCGGCGCCGGCAATGACGAGATCACCGGCGGGTCGGGTAACGACGCCCTAACGGGCGGCACGGGTGACGATACGCTAAGCGGCGGTGCCGACAGCGACACGCTCTCGGGTGGCGTCGGCGCGGATCAGCTCTCCGGCGGCGAAGGCGCGGACTCCCTGTCCGGCGGCGACGACGCCGATGTGCTGGTCGGCGGTGCCGGGAACGACCTCCTCGATGGCGGCGCCGGATCTGACACGCTTTACGCAGAGGACGGCACGGACACGGTGTCGGCCGGCGACGGCGACGATGCGATCTATGCCGGCTCCGAGGGCGTGGTCGACGGCGGCGCCGGTAACGACACGCTCTATGTCGATACCCGCTCCGATCTGGACG
Source organism: Nisaea acidiphila (assembly GCF_024662015.1). Taxonomy (NCBI): domain Bacteria; kingdom Pseudomonadati; phylum Pseudomonadota; class Alphaproteobacteria; order Rhodospirillales; family Thalassobaculaceae; genus Nisaea; species Nisaea acidiphila. Next base: position 2,195,085 of record NZ_CP102480.1, read on the forward strand.
GTCTCTCAATCTCCAACGTCGAAGACATCGTCATCGCCGACGAGCAGGCGACCGAAGGCGACGATGCCATCAGCGGGTTTACGGGTCATGACACCCTTTCCGGGCTTGGCGGCGACGACACGCTCGACGGTCTCGCCGGGAACGACGTTCTCCATGGCGGCGACGGCAATGACGAGATCACCGGCGGTGAGGGCAGCGATGCGCTGAATGGCGATGCTGGATCCGATACGCTCTACGGCGGCGCGCATAGCGATACGCTCAAAGGCGGCGCCGGAGACGATCTTCTGGTCGGCGACACCGGCAATGACGTTCTCGACGGCGGCGCCGGCAACGACACGCTGTCCGGCGGCGTCGATACGGATACGCTTTCCGGCGGCGACGGCGACGACGCGATCTATGCCGGCGACAGCGGCGTGGTGGATGGCGGTGCGGGGAACGACACGCTCTATGTCGACACCCGCTCCGACCTCGACGGCCTGACGGTCTCCAACGTCGAAGACATCGTCATCGCCGACGAACAGGCGACCGACGGAGACGATGCGATCTCCGGCTTTGCCGATGCGGACACGCTCTCCGGTCTTTCCGGTAACGACACGATCGACGGTCTTGCAGGCGACGACGCTCTCGACGGCGGCGCCGGCAATGACGAGATCACCGGCGGGTCGGGTAACGATGCGCTGACCGGTGGTGAAGGTGAAGACACCCTCTCCGGCGACGCGAATGCCGATACCCTTTCGGGCGGTGCCGGCGCGGACCAGCTCTATGGCGGCGAAGGCGCGGACACCCTCTCCGGCGGCGATGACGCCGACGTGCTGGACGGCGGTGCCGGGAACGATCTCCTAGACGGCGGCGCAGGCGCCGACACGCTCTATGCCGAAGACGGCGCCGACACGGTCTCGGCGGGCGACGGCGACGATGCGATCTATGCGGGCGACAGCGGCGTGGTGGATGGCGGCGCCGGTAACGACACGCTCTATGTCGATACCCGTTCGGACCTCGACGGTCTCTCCGTCTCCAATGTCGAAGATATCGTCATCGCCGACGAGCAGGCGACCGAAGGCGACGATGCCATCTCCGGCTTCGAAGATGCGGATACGCTTTCCGGCCTTGGCGGTAACGATACCATCGACGGACTTGCGGGCGACGACGTCCTTGATGGCGGCTCCGGCAATGACCAGCTCACGGGCGGCGCGGGCAACGACGCCCTGACCGGCGATACCGGCGACGACACGCTGAGCGGCGGTGCCGACAGCGACACGCTCTCGGGCGGTGCCGGTGCGGACCAGCTCTATGGCGGCGACGGCGCGGACTCCCTCTCGGGCGGCGATGACGCCGACGTGCTGGACGGCGGTGCCGGGAACGACCTCCTCGATGGCGGCGCCGGATCTGACACGCTCTACGCCAAAGACGGCACCGACACGGTGTCGGCCGGTGACGGCGATGATGCGATCTATGCGGGCGACAGCGGCGTGGTGGATGGCGGCGCCGGTAACGACACGCTCTATGTCGATACCCGTTCGGACCTCGACGGTCTCTCCGTCTCCAATGTCGAAGATATCGTCATCGCCGACGAGCAGGCGACCGAAGGCGACGATGCCATCTCCGGCTTCGAAGATGCGGATACGCTTTCCGGCCTTGGCGGTAACGATACCATCGACGGACTTGCGGGCGACGACGTCCTTGATGGCGGCGCGGGTAATGACGAGATCACTGGCGGTGCGGGCAACGACGCGCTCTATGGCGGAACCGGTGACGATACGCTCTATGGCGGCGAAGGCGCGGACTCCCTCTCGGGCGGCGACGATGCCGATGTTCTGGACGGCGGTGCCGGGAACGACGAGCTCGACGGCGGCGCCGGATCTGACACGCTTTACGCCGAAGACGGCACCGACACGGTGTCCGCCGGCGACGGCGACGACGCGATTTATGCGGGCGACAGCGGCGTGGTCGATGGCGGTGCCGGGAACGACACGCTCTATGTCGACACCCGGTCCGACCTCGACGGCCTGACGGTCTCGAATGTCGAAGACGTCGTCATCGCCGACGAGCAGGCGACCGAGGGCGACGATGCCATCAGCGGTTTCGAAGATGCGGATACGCTTTCCGGCCTCGGAGGCGATGACACCATCGACGGTCTGGCCGGCGACGACCTCCTTGATGGCGGCGCGGGCAATGACGAGATCACCGGCGGTGCCGGTAATGACGCGCTCTATGGCGGCGAAGGCGAAGACACCCTGGTCGGCGGTGCCGGTTCCGACACGCTCTTGGGCGATGCGGGCGACGATGTCCTGGATGGTGGTGACGGCGACGATACGCTGAGCGCCGGGGACGGAGACGATGCGCTGGACGGCGGTGCGGGCAGTGATGCCGTTGCCGGCGGTGAAGGTGCGGATCTCGCATATGGTGGCACGGGCGACGACGCTCTTGAGGGCGGAACCGGTGACGATACGCTCTATGGCGGCGAAGGCGCGGACTCCCTCTCGGGCGGCGACGATGCCGATGTGCTCGACGGCGGGGCCGGGAACGACCTCCTCGATGGCGGCGCAGGCGCCGACACTCTCTATGCCGAAGACGGCACCGACACGGTGTCGGCCGGCGACGGCGACGATGCGATCTATGCCGGCTCCGACGGCGTGGTCGACGGCGGCGCGGGCAACGACACGCTCTATGTCGACACCCGCTCCGACCTCGACGGCCTGACGGTCTCCAACGTCGAAGACATCGTCATCGCCGACGAACAGGCGACCGACGGAGACGACGCGATCAGCGGCTTTGCGGATGCGGATACGCTTTCCGGCCTTGACGGTAACGATACCATCGACGGTCTCGCGGGCGACGACGTTCTTGACGGCGGAGCCGGCAATGACCAACTCACTGGCGGCGCGGGTAACGACGCGCTGACCGGCGGCACGGGTGACGATACGCTCTCCGGCGGCGAAGGTTCCGACTCCCTCTCCGGCGGCGACGACGCCGATGTGCTGGACGGCGGGGCCGGCAACGATCTCTTCGATGGCGGTGCGGGCGACGATACGCTCTATGCCGAGGATGGCACGGACACGGTGTCCGCGGGCGACGGCGACGATGCGATCTATGCGGGCGACAGCGGTGTCGTGGATGGCGGCGCGGGCAATGACACGCTCTATGTAGACACGCGGTCCGACCTCGACGGCCTGACGGTCTCCAACGTCGAAGATATCGTCATCGCGGATGAGCAGGCAACCGAGGGCGACGATGCCATCAGCGGCTTCGAAGACGCGGATACCCTGACGGGCCTCGGCGGCGACGATACGATCGACGGTCTCGCGGGCGACGATGCTCTCGACGGCGGCTCGGGTAATGACGAGATCACTGGGGGTGCGGGCAACGACGCGCTAACCGGCGGAACCGATGACGATACGCTGAGTGGCGGTGCAGATGCCGATACGCTTTCCGGAGGTGCTGGCGCCGACCAGCTCTATGGCGGCGAAGGCGCGGATTCCCTCTCCGGCGGTGACGACGCCGACGTGCTGGACGGCGGCGCGGGGAACGATCTCCTAGACGGCGGCGCGGGCGCCGACACGCTCTATGCCGAAGACGGCACCGACACGGTGTCGGCCGGCGACGGCGACGACGCGATTTATGCCGGTTCCGACGGCGGCGTCGACGGCGGTGCCGGAAACGACACGCTTTATGTCGACACCCGGTCCGACCTCGACGGCCTGACGGTCTCCAACGTCGAAGACATCGTCATCGCGGATGAGCAGGCGACCGAGGGCGACGATGCCATCAGCGGCTTCGAAGACGCGGATACCCTGACGGGCCTCGGAGGCGATGACACCATCGACGGTCTTGCGGGCGACGACGTTCTCGACGGCGGAGCCGGCAATGACGAACTCACCGGCGGCGCGGGCAACGACGCCCTGACCGGCGGTACCGGCGAAGATACACTCTCTGGCGGTGCAGATGCCGATACGCTTTCCGGAGGTGCTGGCGCCGACCAGCTCTATGGCGGCGAAGGCGCGGATTCCCTCTCCGGCGGTGACGACGCCGACGTGCTGGACGGCGGCGCGGGGAACGATCTCCTAGACGGCGGCGCGGGCGCCGACACGCTCTATGCCGAAGACGGCACCGACACGGTGTCGGCCGGCGACGGCGACGACGCGATTTATGCCGGTTCCGACGGCGGCGTCGACGGCGGTGCCGGAAACGACACGCTCTATGTCGACACGCGCTCCGACCTCGACGGCCTGACGGTCTCGAATGTCGAGGACATCGTTATCGCCGACGAGCAGGCGACCGAGGGCGATGACCTTATCTCCGGCTTCGAGGATGCGGATACGATCTCGGCGCTCGCGGGTAACGACACTGTCTCGGGTCTTGGTGGCGACGACGTCATTGCCGGCCTCGAAGGCAATGACCTGCTGGATGGTGGCGACGGCGACGACCAGCTCTATGGCGGCGCAGGGAACGACACGCTCGAAGGCGGCGACGGTGCGGATTCTCTGTATGGCGGTGCCGGCAATGACGAGATCACCGGCGGAGCCGGAAATGACGCGCTGGATGGCGGTGCGGACTCGGATACGCTGGAGGGCGGGGCCGGTGACGACAGCCTGAATGGCGGTATCGGCAATGACCAAGTCGAGGGCGGCAACGGCAGCGACGCCCTGACCGGCGGGGCCGGTGAAGACACGCTAAGCGGTGGTGCAGACGCCGATACGCTCTCGGGCGGCGACGATGCCGATGTGCTCGACGGCGGGGCCGGGAACGACCTCCTCGATGGCGGCGCAGGCGCCGACACTCTCTATGCCGAAGACGGCACCGACACGGTGTCGGCCGGCGACGGCGACGATGCGATCTATGCCGGCTCCGACGGCGTGGTCGACGGCGGCGCGGGCAACGACACGCTCTATGTCGACACCCGCTCCGACCTCGACGGCCTGACGGTCTCCAACGTCGAAGACATCGTCATCGCCGACGAACAGGCGACCGACGGAGACGACGCGATCAGCGGCTTTGCGGATGCGGATACGCTTTCCGGCCTTGACGGTAACGATACCATCGACGGTCTCGCGGGCGACGACGTTCTTGACGGCGGAGCCGGCAATGACCAACTCACTGGCGGCGCGGGTAACGACGCGCTGACCGGCGGCACGGGTGACGATACGCTCTCCGGCGGCGAAGGTTCCGACTCCCTCTCCGGCGGCGACGACGCCGATGTGCTGGACGGCGGGGCCGGCAACGATCTCTTCGATGGCGGTGCGGGCGACGATACGCTCTATGCCGAGGATGGCACGGACACGGTGTCCGCGGGCGACGGCGACGATGCGATCTATGCGGGCGACAGCGGTGTCGTGGATGGCGGCGCGGGCAATGACACGCTCTATGTAGACACGCGGTCCGACCTCGACGGCCTGACGGTCTCCAACGTCGAAGATATCGTCATCGCGGATGAGCAGGCAACCGAGGGCGACGATGCCATCAGCGGCTTCGAAGACGCGGATACCCTGACGGGCCTCGGCGGCGACGATACGATCGACGGTCTCGCGGGCGACGATGCTCTCGACGGCGGCTCGGGTAATGACGAGATCACTGGGGGTGCGGGCAACGACGCGCTAACCGGCGGAACCGATGACGATACGCTGAGTGGCGGTGCAGATGCCGATACGCTTTCCGGAGGTGCTGGCGCCGACCAGCTCTATGGCGGCGAAGGCGCGGATTCCCTCTCCGGCGGTGACGACGCCGACGTGCTGGACGGCGGCGCGGGGAACGATCTCCTAGACGGCGGCGCGGGCGCCGACACGCTCTATGCCGAAGACGGCACCGACACGGTGTCGGCCGGCGACGGCGACGACGCGATTTATGCCGGTTCCGACGGCGGCGTCGACGGCGGTGCCGGGAACGATACGCTCTATGTCGACACTCGGAGCGACCTCGACGGTCTCTCCGTCTCCAACGTCGAAGACATCGTGATCGCCGACGAGCAGGCCACCGAAGGCGAAGATGCCATCTCCGGCTTTGCCGATGCGGACACGCTCTCCGGTCTTTCCGGTAACGACACGATCGACGGTCTTGCAGGCGACGACGTTCTCGACGGCGGCGCCGGCAATGACGAGATCACCGGCGGGTCGGGTAACGACGCCCTAACGGGCGGCACGGGTGACGATACGCTAAGCGGCGGTGCCGACAGCGACACGCTCTCGGGTGGCGTCGGCGCGGATCAGCTCTCCGGCGGCGAAGGCGCGGACTCCCTGTCCGGCGGCGACGACGCCGATGTGCTGGTCGGCGGTGCCGGGAACGACCTCCTCGATGGCGGCGCCGGATCTGACACGCTTTACGCAGAGGACGGCACGGACACGGTGTCGGCCGGCGACGGCGACGATGCGATCTATGCCGGCTCCGAGGGCGTGGTCGACGGCGGCGCCGGTAACGACACGCTCTATGTCGATACCCGCTCCGATCTGGACGGTCTCTCAATCTCCAACGTCGAAGACATCGTCATCGCCGACGAGCAGGCGACCGAAGGCGACGATGCCATCAGCGGGTTTACGGGTCATGACACCCTTTCCGGGCTTGGCGGCGACGACACGCTCGACGGTCTCGCCGGGAACGACGTTCTCCATGGCGGCGACGGCAATGACGAGATCACCGGCGGTGAGGGCAGCGATGCGCTGAATGGCGATGCTGGATCCGATACGCTCTACGGCGGCGCGCATAGCGATACGCTCAAAGGCGGCGCCGGAGACGATCTTCTGGTCGGCGACACCGGCAATGACGTTCTCGACGGCGGCGCCGGCAACGACACGCTGTCCGGCGGCGTCGATACGGATACGCTTTCCGGCGGCGACGGCGACGACGCGATCTATGCCGGCGACAGCGGCGTGGTGGATGGCGGTGCGGGGAACGACACGCTCTATGTCGACACCCGCTCCGACCTCGACGGCCTGACGGTCTCCAACGTCGAAGACATCGTCATCGCCGACGAACAGGCGACCGACGGAGACGATGCGATCTCCGGCTTTGCCGATGCGGACACGCTCTCCGGTCTTTCCGGTAACGACACGATCGACGGTCTTGCAGGCGACGACGCTCTCGACGGCGGCGCCGGCAATGACGAGATCACCGGCGGGTCGGGTAACGATGCGCTGACCGGTGGTGAAGGTGAAGACACCCTCTCCGGCGACGCGAATGCCGATACCCTTTCGGGCGGTGCCGGCGCGGACCAGCTCTATGGCGGCGAAGGCGCGGACACCCTCTCCGGCGGCGATGACGCCGACGTGCTGGACGGCGGTGCCGGGAACGATCTCCTAGACGGCGGTGCCGGCGCCGATACGCTCTATGCCCAGGAAGGCACCGACACGGTGTCGGCCGGGGACGGCGACGACGCGATTTATGCGGGCTCCGACGGCGTCGTGGACGGCGGTGCGGGGAACGACACGCTCTATGTCGACACCCGCTCCGACCTCGACGGCCTGACGGTCTCCAACGTCGAAGACATCGTTATCGCCGACGAGCAGGCCACCGAAGGCGACGACGCCATCAGCGGCTTTGCCGATGCGGATACCCTGACGGGCCTTGGCGGTGACGACACACTGGACGGTCTCGCGGGCGACGATGCTCTCGACGGCGGCGCCGGCAATGACCTGCTCTATGGCGGCGCCGGCAACGACAGCCTTACGGCCGGTGAAGGCCGGGACACGCTCTATGGCGGCGACGGCGACGATCATCTGAATGCCGAGGACGGTATCAACACTGTCTTTGGCGGCGACGGGGACGACACTCTGATCGGCGGAGGAAGCGTCCACAATCTCAGTGGCGAGGCCGGCGACGATCTTATCGTCGGCGGTAACGGGACGAGCGTTTTGCACGGCGGTGCCGGCAACGACACGCTGAGTGCCGGCGGCGGGGCCGACATCGTGAACGGCGGTAGCGGCGACGATACCCTCGACGGCGGAGACGGCCGCGATTCCTTGGCTGGCGGCGACGGGAACGACCTCGTTTCCGGCGGAGCGGGCAATGACGAGGTTGCCGGTCTGGACGGAGCCGACACCCTGGTCGGCGGTTCCGGCGCCGACATATTCGCCGATACCCGCGTCGAGCATATGGACGGGGATCTGATCGCCGACTACAGCGTCGAAGACGGCGACCGTCTGCTCCTTACCGGAGAATTCGATGACAGCGCGATCACGCTGACTGTCGCGAACGGCGAGACCATCGTCGAAATCGACGAGGACGGCGACGGTACCCCCGAGGCGACCTTCACCATGGTCGGCGAGTTCAACTCGGTCACGACTTCCACGGAAAACGGCAAGACCTCGATCTCCTTCTCGCCGGACGTCACCGCGACGGAAGGCGCCGACAGTCTCTCCGGCGCCTCCGGCGAAGACACGATCAGCGGTCTCGGCGGAGACGACACGATCGACGGCGCGGCCGGGAACGATCTGCTCGATGGCGGCGCCGGAAACGACCAGCTCACGGGCGGCGAAGGCGATGACACGCTGAGCGGTGGAGACGGCGTCGATGCGCTCTCCGGCGAGGCGGGCGACGACCTGGTCTCCGGCGGGGCCGGCGCGGACACGCTCGACGGCGGCGACGGCGGAGATACGCTCGACGGCGGCGACAATGCGGACCAGCTGAGCGGCGGAGCCGGAAACGATCTTCTGAACGGCGGCGAAGGCAACGACACGCTCGACGGCGGCGCGGATGCGGACCGGATCAGCGGTGATGCCGGAAGCGACCGTCTCGATGGCGGCGAAGGTGACGACACGCTCGATGGCGGCGCCGATGCCGATACGCTCTACGGCGGCGGCGGCAACGATGCCGTCAGCGGAGGGGCGGGCAACGACACACTCGAGGGCGGCAGCGGCGACGATACGCTCTCGGGCGGAGACGATGCCGACAGTCTCGACGGCGGCGTGGGCAACGATCTGCTGGACGGCGGTGCGGGCAACGACACGCTCGGCGGCGGCGAAGGTTCCGACACCCTCTCCGGCGGCGACGGCGACGACGCTCTCTATGCCGGCGACAGCGGCGTGGTCGACGGCGGCGACGGCGAGGACACGCTTTATGTCGACACGCGCTCCGATCTCGACGGTCTGACCGTCACGAATGTCGAAGAGATCGTCATCGCCGACGAACAGGCGACCGGCGACGACAATGCGATCAGCGGCTTCGAGGGCGCGGATACCCTCAGCGGCCTGGCCGGCGACGATACGATCGACGGGCTTGGCGGAAACGACGTCCTCGACGGCGGCGAGGGCAACGACCAGATCACCGGCGGGGCCGGGAACGACACGCTGAGCGGCGGAACCGGCGAGGACACGCTCTCCGGCGGCGCGGACGCGGACAGCCTCTCGGGCGGGGCGGGCAACGATCTGCTTGATGGCGGCGCGGACAATGACACGCTCCGCGGCGAGGACGGCGACGATACGCTGAGCGGCGACGCGGGAGACGACCTGCTCGACGGCGGCGACGGCAACGACGTGCTGTCCGGCGGCGACGGCGACGACACCGTGCTCAGCGACGGCGGCGACAACACGATCTACGGCGGGGCCGGAAACGACGATCTCGGCGCCGGCCACGGCGACGATCTGCTCAACGGCGGCACGGGCAACGACTCGATCAGCGCCAACGACGGCAATGACACCATCAGCGGCGGCGACGGCGACGATACGGTCCTCGCCGGAGATGATGCCGATTCCGTCGATGGCGGCGCCGGGAACGACCTTATCGACGGGGGCGCCGGCGCGGACACACTGAGCGGCGGCGCAGACGATGACCTGCTTGACGGAGGCGCGGACGACGACGAGCTCGACGGCGAAGACGGCAACGATACGCTGAGGGGCGGCGCGGGCAACGATACGCTCGATGGCGGGACCGGCAACGACGTGCTGTCTGCCGGCGCCGGCAGTGACGTACTCGATGGCGGTAGCGGAAACGACACGCTTGTAGGCGAGAGCGACGGCGAAACCCTCTCGGGCAGCGATGGCGACGACAGCCTTGTCGGCGGCGGCGGCAACGACGTGCTGGACGGCGGCGCGGGCAATGACGCCATCACCGCGGGCAGCGACGTCGATACCGTCCTCGGCGGCTCCGGCGACGATACGATCGTCAATCTCGGCGGCGCGGACCAGATCAGCGGCGGCGACGGAAACGACGTCATCACCGGCAGCGACACTGCGGAAACTCTCGATGGCGGCGCGGGCGACGACACCATTTCCGGCGGCGGCGGAACCGACAGCATCGACGGCGGCGACGGAAACGACGTCATCACCGGCGGCGACAATGCCGAGACCCTCGACGGCGGCGCGGGCGACGACCTGATCAGCGGCGGGGCCGGCAACGACCGGATCCTCGCCGGAGCCGGGGCGGACACCGTGATCGGCGGCGACGGCGCCGACAGCATCGTCGGCTCGCTCAGCGATCTCGACGGCGATTCCATCAGCGGCTACGACCCGGACAGCGGCGATCTCGTCATCGCAAACGCGAGCTTCGACAGCGACGCGGTCACGCTCTCGGTTGCCGACGGCAAAACCACCGTCGGTATCGACGCAAACGGCGACGGCAGCGCGGACGCGACCTTCGTGCTGGACGGCGTGTTCAATTCCGTGACCGCGACGGCCGCCGACGGTGCGACCGCCCTCGCCTTCTCCACCGAGGTGACGGCGACGGAAGGCGCGGACACGCTGACGGGCACCGAGGACGCGGACACCATCACCGGCCTTGCGGGGGACGACCTGCTGCAGGGCGCGGGCGGCAACGACCTGCTGGACGGCGGTTCCGGCAACGACACGCTGCAGGGCGGCGCCGGGGCCGATGTGCTTTCCGGCGGAGACGGCGCCGATCTGCTCTCAGGCGGCGCCGGCGCGGATACGCTGTCCGGCGGGGCCGGGAACGACACCTTCGCCGGCAGCGCGGGCGAGTTTGCGGGCGATACCCTGAGCGATCTCTCCGACGGCGACTCGGTGCTGATCCGCGGCGCGGAATTCACCTCCGACAATGTCACGCTGACGGTCGCGGACGGCGTAACCACCGTCGCCATCGATTCGAACGGCGACGGCACGGCCGACGCCAGCTTCACCATCCAGGGCGAGTTCCGCTCGGTGACGGCCGCCACCGAGAACGGGGACACAACGCTCTCCTTCTCGACCGAGGTGAACCTCTCCGACAAGGTCGTCTGGTCGGTCTACGGCACCGGCGATTTCGACGGCGACGGCAACCAGGACCTGCTGCTGACCTCGAACCAGAGCGGCGTCTCGGTCTGGACGATGGACGGCGCGACGGCGACCGAGAAGGCCGCGACGGGCTCGCTCAACCGGGGCGGCGATTTCTCGATCAAGGCGGTGGCCGACTTCGACGGCGACGGCGGCGACGACATCCTGCTCGTCGGCAGCGACGGCGCGGTCTCGGTCTGGGAGATGGACGGCGCGACCGCGAGTGCCAAGGCCTATGCGGGCCGGATCGCGAGCGGCTGGGAGATCACCGGCACCGCCGACTTCGACGGCGACGGCGGGCACGACATCCTGCTCCGTCACCAGGACGGCGCGGTCTCGATCTGGCAGATGGACGGCGGCACCACGGAAAGCCGTTCCTATGCCGGCCAGCTCAGCTCCGACTGGACGGTCGAGCAGATCGCCGACTTCGGCGGTGACGGCAAGGCCGACCTGCTGGTGCGCAACACCGCCGACGGCACCGTCTCGATCTGGGAGATGGACGGCGGCACCGCTTCGAACAAATCCTACGCCGGCAAGCTCGACAGCAGCTGGGAGATCGAGACGGTCGCGGACTTCAACGGCGACGGCAAGCAGGACATCCTCGCGGTGGGCAGCGACGGCGCGGTCTCGGTCTGGGAAATGGACGGCGGCACCGCCACGAGCAAGTCCTACGCCGGCAAGATCGGTGAAGGCTGGGAGATCAAGTCGGTGAAGGACTTCACCGGCGACGGCAAGGCCGACATCCTGACCCAGAACGCCGACGGCGCGGTCTCGGTCTGGGAGATGGACGGCGGCACCGCGACAGCCAAGACCTATGTCGGCAAGCTCGGCGAGGGCTGGGAGATCAAGTCCATCGACGACTTCAACGGCGATGGCTCAAGCGACCTGCTGACCGCCAACGCGGACGGTGTCGTCTCGCTCTGGGAGATGGATGCCGGCGGCGCCTCGGAGAAGGCCTATGTCGGCCGCCTGCAGGAAGGCTGGGAACTCGGCGAGATCGCCGATTTCAACGGCGACGGAACGGCCGACATCCAGCTCCAGAACACCGAAACCGGCCAGGTCTCGATCTGGGAAATGGACGGCGCCGACGTTGTGGTCGCAGGACTCACCGGAAACCTCTGGGCCGATCTGGTCTGATGCTTTTCCTTCCGGCGGCAGTCGCCGCCGGAAAACAGATCCCGGGACCCGCCATCCGTTCGCACCCGGATAGTTCCGATTGATTTTTGCTGCTCACATCACAGGTTTAGGGCCGTTTTTTCATTCACGGCGCGTAACCTATTCTTAATCTTTCGCCCACATAATCATGTTTGAAATCAGACGAGTAACGGCAAGCTCCAAGCTAATATATTGGATTTTATAGAAATTATTTCAATATTCTAGATATCAGTCTGAGATTGATTTTTGATTTTCTGACTGAACCGCGAACGCCCCCGGACGGGGCGGTGCACGACATCTCCCGGAAACGGGCGGAACTGGATCGAGCTCATGGAACTGACGGGCACGAAAAAAAAGGATCTTCTGGTCGGTACCGGAGACAACGACACGATCTCCGGGCTCGGCGGCAATGACACGATCACCGGCGCGGCCGGCGATGACGTGCTGTACGGAGATGCCGGCCGGGACCGCCTGACCGGCGGCGCCGGGAACGATCTGCTTTTTGGCGGCGACGGCAGCGACACGCTCGAAGGCAGCGAAGGCGCGGACACGCTCGACGGCGGGGCCGCCTCCGACACCATCTATGGCGGCACCGGAACGGACCAGTTCCAGGGCAGCGCGGGCGATCTCGACGGAGACCATTTCGCCGACTTCGAGGACGGAGAGACCGTGCGCGTCACCGGCGTGACTTTCTCCGGCAGCAATGTCACGCTTTCGACGAGCGGCGGCGTCACGACGGTTTCCGTCGACACCAATGGCGACGGCGCGGCGGACACGAGCTTCACCCTCGAAGGAACCTTTCTGTCGGTCACCGCGATCCAATCGGGAGCCGACACCAGTCTGCAGTTCAGCACGGACTCGGGCACGAACGCCGATACCCTTTCCGGAACCAACAATACCGACACGCTTTCCGGCGGCGTCGGCGACGATCTGATCTATGGCGGCAAGGGAAATGACAGCCTGGCCGGCGACGGCGACAACGACCAGGTCTATGGCGAGGAAGGCAACGACACGCTGGACGGCGGGACCGGCAACGACTTGCTCGACGGCGGCATCGGTGCGGACAGCATGGCCGGAGGCGATGGCGATGACACGCTCTCCGGGAATGCCGGCGACGATACGCTCATGGGCGATGCCGGCGCCGACGATCTTGCGGGCGGCGACGACGCCGACACACTCTCCGGCGGAGCGGACAACGACACCCTCGATGGCGGCGCCGGCGACGACAGCCTCGACGGCGGCGCAGGCAATGACAGCCTGAGCGGAGGCGATGGCGCCGACACCCTTCTGGGCGGCGACGGGGTGGACACATTTCAAGGGTCGGCGGCCGAGTTCGACGGCGATCTGGTCAGTGATCTCGCGAACGGCGAATCGATGCTGATAAAGGGCGCGAGCTTCGCGAACGACGCCGTCACCCTGACCGCCAGCAACGGCAACACTGCGATCGCAATCGACACCAACGGCGACGGCACCGCCGACGCATCCTTCACGCTCGGCGGCACGTTCAAGACGGTCACCGCGACATCGGGCGCGGAAGGGACCACGCTCAGCTTCTCGAGCCGGACGGAGTGGTCGATCAAGGCCGCCGGCGATTTCAACGGCGACGGCGATCAGGACCTCGCCGTGGCCGCGGACACCGGTGACGTATCCCTCTGGACGCTCGACGGCGCGACGGCGACAGCCAAAACCCTGGCCGGCAATCTCACCAATGTCGGCAATTTCAGCATTCACAGCGCCGAGGATTTCGACGGCGACGGCGACGACGACATCCTGATACAGGATACCGATGCCGGAGTGGTTTCGGTCTGGGAAATGCAAGGCGGGTCGGTCGTCGCCAAGGATTTTTCCGGCCTGCTGGGCGCCGGCTGGAAAATCGTCGACACCGCGGATTTCGACGCCGACGGCGGGCATGACATTCTGCTCCGCAATGACGACGGTGCGGTCTCCGTCTGGATTATGGACGGCGGCACGGCGACCGAAAAGACCTATGTCGGGAATATGGGCTCTGAATGGACCGTCGAGGCGGTCACGGATTTCAATGCCGACAACAAGGCCGACATCCTGTTCCGCAGCCAGACCGGCGACGTCTCCGTCTGGGAAATGGACGGCGCCACTGCCACGACGAAGGCCTATGTGGGGAACATGTCGTCCGACTGGACCGTCGAGACGACCGCTGATTTCAACGTGGACAGCAAGTCCGACATCCTGTTTCGCAGTCAGACCGGCGACGTCTCGGTCTGGGAAATGGACGGCGCCTCGGCGACGACGAAATCCTATGCGGGCAAGCTCGGCGACGGCTGGAGCATCGAGGCGGTCGACGATTTCACCGCGGACGGCAAGGCCGATATCCTGACCAAGAGCTCGAGCGGCGATGTCTCCGTCTGGGAGATGGACGGCGGAACTGCGGCGGCGAAGACCTATACCGGCAAGCTCGGCACCGGCATGAACATCGAACAGATCGCAGATTTCAACGGCGACGGGTCGGCGGATCTTCTGGTCAGCGACGATTCGACCGTCGTCTCGGTCTGGGAGATGGATGCCGGCGGGACCTCCGAGAAAGCCTTCGTCGCATCATTGTCCGATGGTTGGAAAACCGGGCTCGCAGAGGATTTCAACGGCGATGGAAAGGCCGACATCCAACTCGAGAACACGTCGACCGGCCAGGTCTCGATCTGGGAAATGGATGGCGGCGAAGTCACGACCGCAGGTTTGACTGGCAATCTCTGGACCGACTTGGTATAGCCTTACTCGCGCGATGGTTAACGTCGCGCTGCGGGCAAAAGGCCCCTTTCGGCATCGAAGAATCTCTCCGTCCCGGATCTCCTTTTCGGCAAGCGCCTGAGGATCCGGCCAGCGGCTAACCGGCGCCCCTGAGGACCGGAGCCGCTCGGAGTACCTGCCATCCTCACAAGACATATTGCTCGTGGGTGTCTCTTAACGTGTGCACGGAGGTTCACATGGCTGGGACGCTATTCGAGGGTACCGATTCCGACGATATTTTTACCGGCACGGGCGATGACGACACGCTCATCGGCAATGCCGGGAATGACACGCTTCTAGGGCAGGGAGGCGCCGACTCGATTGTCGGCGGCTCCGGCAATGACAGTCTCGACGGCGGCGACGACGGTGACCGCCTGAGCGGAGGGATCGGCGACGACACCCTGCTCGGAGGCGCCGGCGAGGACACCCTCGTCGGCCACGAAAACGACGACCTGATCTATGGCGGCGACGGCAACGACCTCGTCATCGGCTGGCACGACAACGACACGCTCTACGGCGACGCGGGAGACGATTCCGTTTCCGGAGGCCGTGCGGACGACCTCCTCTTCGGCGACGATGGCGACGACGTTCTCTATGGCGGCGACGGCAACGATATTCTCTATGGCGGGGCCGGACTCGACACACTCTACGGCGATGCAGGCGACGATATCCTTTATGCCGACGACGACGAGATCGTCTATGGCGGCGCCGGAAACGACACCGTCTATACCAACGACACCTCGGACCTCAGCCGCTTCGTCGACATCGAGTCGATCGTCGGCGTGGACGCCGTCACACTGACCGGCAGCGTCGACCCGGATTACCTGACCGGCACCGTGGTCGGAGACGAAATCGACGGCGGCGGCGGAGACGACACGATCGACGGCGGCCTCGGCAAGGACACCCTGCTTGGCGGCGACCACAACGACCTGATCTACGGCGGCGGCGGCCTGGACGTCATCTCCGGCGAATCGGGGCTCGATACGCTCTATGGCGGCGACGGCAACGACGCGATCGACGGCGGAGACGGCGACGATCTGATCTATGGCGGCGCGGGTTCGGATTCGGTTGTGGCCGGCGACGGCGACGATGTCATTTACGACGACGGTCTCGACATCATTTACGGCGGCGCAGGCAACGATACGGTCTACACCACCGATGACAGCGACCAGTCGCGCTTCATCGGGGTCGAAGAGGTCGTTCTCATACCGCTGGATACCGTCACGGCCGGAGACGACGCCGACAGCCTGACCGGAACCCTCGCCGCAGACGCGATCGACGGCGGCGGCGGAGACGACACGCTCTACGGCATCGGCGGTAACGACATCCTCTATGGCAGCGACGGAGACGATTATCTCGATGGCGGCGAGGGTGACGATTTTCTCGACGGCGGTGCCGGAAACGACACGATCGAGGGCGGCAAGGGAGCCGATACGCTCTATGGCGGAGACGGCGACGATGTCCTCTACGACGACGGTGACGACGTCATCTACGGCGGCGACGGCGAAGACACCGTCTGGACGACCGCTTACGGCGACGAGTCCCGTTTCATCGGTGTCGAGGAAATCCGCTACCTCTATGAGCTGATCACAGGCACGGAAGACAGCGACACGCTGAGCGGTGCGGAGGGCCGGAACCGGATCCTCGGAATGGGCGGCGACGACCTCGTCATCGGCAATACCGAGGCAGACACGCTTTCCGGCGGTGCCGGCGCGGACAACATGAGCGGTCTCGCCGGCGACGATCTGCTGATCGGCGATGCGGGCGACGACACGCTCGTCGGCCATAGCGGCGACGATGTCATCAGCGGCGGCGAGGGAAACGACTTCATCATCGGCTGGTATGACGACGACACCCTGTACGGCGAAGACGGCGACGATCTGATCTCCGGCGGCAGCGGGGCCGATCTGATCGAGGGCGGAGCGGGGAACGACGAGATCTCCGGCGGCGCGGAGTCGGATACACTGAGCGGCGGCGACGGCGTCGACACGATCTATGGCGATGCGGGCGACGATGTCATCTATGACGACGGCAGCGACGTGATCTATGGCGGCGACGGCAACGATACCGTCTACACCACCGACGACAGCGACATCTCGCGGTTCCATGACATCGAGCATTACGAGCTGATCTGGAACCAGGTCAGTGGAACCGATGGTGACGACCTGCTGTCGGGAACCGATGCGATCGACGACATTACCGGCCTTGAGGGCGACGACACGATACATGCCGGCGGCGCGGGAGACCTCGTCTACGGTAATGCCGGCAACGACGTGATCTATGCCGGCGACGGATTGGACTTGGTCGACGGCGGGGACGGCGACGATACGATCTGCGGCGGTCTCGGCATCAACGGCGATATCCTGAACGGCGGCGACGGCAACGACGTTTTCGTCGCGACAATGGAGGAGCTCGACGGAGACGCGATCGCTGACATGACGGAGAACGACCGTCTGATCATCGAAGACGCGGAACTCGGCTACAGCCGGTTCTCGATGACCTATCAGAACGGCCAGACCTTCGTCTCGGTCGATTCGGACGCGGACGGCGAGGCCGATGCGGTCTTCGGACTGGTCGGCGAATACGAATCGCTTTCGGCGCAGATCGTTGACGGCAACACCGTCGTCACCTTCACGCCGGCCGAGATCCCAGGCTGGGGAATCACCCATTCGGGAGATTTCAACGCCGACGGAAAAACCGACCTGCTGCTGACCTCGACCGAGGAAAGGGTCTCGATCTGGACGCTCGACGGGGCGGCGGCTCTGTCCAAGAAGGATGCCGGCGGTCTCGCCGGGCAGGAAAACTTCTCGATCCGCTCGATCGCGGATTTTGACGGCGATACCGACGACGACGTTCTGATGCTCGGCGACAACGGAACGCTGTCGGTCTGGCGCATGTATGGCGGAACGGCGGCGGACAAATCCTATGCCGGACGTCTGGACGACAGCTGGACCGTGGAAGGCACCGCCGATTTCAACGGAGACGGCAAGGAGGACATCCTGATCCGCCAGGATACCGGTACGGTCTCCGTCTGGACGATGGGCAGCGACGGCGCGGCGACGGATAAATCCTATGCCGGACGCATGGGATCGGACTGGACCATCGAGGGCCTCGCCGATTTCAACGATGACGGCAAGACCGACATCCTCGCCCGCAACGACGGCGGCGCGGTTTCCGTCTGGGTCATGGACGGCGGCACGGCCAGCGAGAAGACCTATGCCGGCAATATGAGCTCGGACTGGGACATCGAGGCGATCGCCGATTTCAACGGCGACGACAAGCAGGACCTCCTGATCCGGAACGGCGACGGTGTGGTCTCGGTCTGGGAGATGGACGGTGGGACCGCGACCAACAAGGGCTATACCGCCACCCTGCGGGACGGCTGGGAGATCGAGGCCGTGACGGACCTGACCGGCGACGGCAAGGCCGACATCCTGACGCGGAATGCGGATGGCGTGGTCTCCGCCTGGGAGATGGACGGAAGCACGGCCACCGCCCAGACCTACACCGGAACCCTGGGGTCCGGCTGGTCGATCCACGCGACCGCCGATTTCAACGGGGACGGGTCGGCGGACCTGCTGGTCTCGGACGGCACCGCCGTCTCCGTCTGGGAGATGGATGCCGGCGGGACGTCGGAGAAAGCCTTCGTCGGCAATCTTCAGGACGGCTGGCAGCTCGGCCTCGTGGAGGACTTCAACGGCGACGGCAAGGCCGACATCCAGATCGCCAGCGAAGCGACCGGCCAGGTCTCGATCTGGGAGATGGACGGCGCAAACATCACCCATGCCGGTCTTACCGGCAATCTCTGGACCGATCTGGTCTAGCCCCCGGCGGGGCGGCGGCGCTTCCGGTCGCGCACCGGAAGCACGCCGCCCGCTTTAGGGAGCGACGAACACACTCAGAAGAGTCACGCTGCCACTAAGTAGCAGAACCGAGAGAACAAGCCGCGCGGAATCCCGGATCGAGAGCACGCGGCTGCGGCGCAGCAGCACGGACTGCCCGCCGAGCATCACATAAGACGCGACGATCACGCCCACCCCGACGCCTTCGAGCTCCGCAACCCGGAAGCCGATCACCGTGCCCGCCCAGAGCGTGGCGATCGCCAGCAGGTAGACCACCACGATCTCTCGGCTCGGCCGGGTCCGCGCCGACATCGCGATCGGCATCAGCCAGGAAGCCATGATCATCGGAATCCCGGCGACCAGAAAGATCTTCAGTGCCGGAACAGCCGCCGCATAGGCGCCGTAGACCAGCGGCACGATCAGTTTGGCGGTCAACACGCCGATGCTGGAGAGCACCGAAATGACCAGGGCGAGCTTCAGGGCGTCCCGGACCACGCGCGGCGAGAGCGCGAAAGGCTCGGCCGCATAAGCCTCGGCCGAGAGTTTCGGGTAATAGGCCTGTGCGATGGTCCCGAAAGTGCCGGCATAGAGACCGAGCACCGCCGCGGCGAAGGAAAACTGGCCATAGGTCTGCGGGTCGGCAAGGTCGGCGACGAACCAGCGGTTCGCCATCATGAAGAAACTCCAGAGCGACACCGAGACGAAGAGCGGGAAGGCCGCGACGACCGTCCGGCCGACCCTCGGAAAGCTCGGACGATAGCGGATGTCGAGCGGGTCCCTCCGCAGCATGTTCGCCGCCACGCCGCCGAACCAGAGGATCAGCACGGAGAAACAGCCGGAGAGGCCGCCGAAAAAGAGACCGAGAACGCGCGGCACCGTCAGCCCGATCTGGGCGATGGCGTTGTTCGCGGTGAACTGGCTGTAATTCGAGAGCCCCCGGTAGAGCGCGAGGTGTCCCATGAGAATGAAGAGGACCCCGCCAGCCATGATCGCGAGCAATGTCGCCGGCATCGGCAACGGCACCTTGAAGGAATTGCGGAAGAGATAGGCCAGCAGAAGCGCCGATGAAATGGCGACCACCGCGAGATAGAACCGGGTCCAGAGAATGCCCTGTATGCGTACGCCGGCGGGGCGTGTCATCCCGGCCTGCTTCATCCGCGCGGCGGTCCGGGTGATGAGCTGCGAGGTTCCGAGATCGAGCAGCCAGAGATACTGCACGAAAGTCGAGATCAGGATGAACTGCCCGAAGGAGACCGGCTCCATGAACCAGGGAATGAAGAGCCCGGTAGCGGCAACGCAGGCATTCACCGTCGGCACCACCAGCGCGTAGCTGCGCGGGCTTTCGAGAAAACGGGAGAGCGCTCCCGCCGCGGTCGGCAGGACCGGCGGCTCGGTACTTTGCCGTTCGCTGCCGCTCGTCATATGCTGGCTCCGGGCAGGCGGCCGGCCGGATGCTGGGAAACGGGGCGGATCTTATGGAGTGCGACTGGGATCAGGGAATACCGGCCGCGCTCCGGATCGGCCGTATCGAAGGCACCGCGTTTGGAATTGAAACTGCCGACCGTCACTCTTTTTTCACCCTTGCCCCGGAACGATTTGGCGCCCGCATTATAGACGATCGCGCCGTCCTGATCGGCCCCGAAAACGGGCAGCGCGATCTCACCGTCGAGATGGCAGAGGGATCCTGGACCGCGTCCATCGCATCGACGGTCGGCCCGAGCCGCCTCTCACTCGCTGCCTCGCTTACCACGCTTTCGCCCTCGTTTTTCCAGGATTTCGTTCTGCGCGCCGTTTTTTCTGCCTCCTCCTTCCACGAGGCCGAGATCGGCGGCGAGCGTTTCGCGCACGAAAACCGGAACCTTTATCATCAGCATGCGGTCCGCGAGGCAAAGCTCAGCGGGCCGAACGGCACGCTGACGGTCCGTGTGACCGGCGCAGCGGCGCGCTCCTGGTTCGACCAGTGGCTCTATGTCCGCGATGCGCCGGAGGGGTGGGTCGTACATGCGCGGCTGCTGCCGCGGGAGCCCTATGCCAGGCTTTGGGTCCGCTGGTTCAACCGCTTCGGACGGATCTCGCTGCCGGATGCCGCCAGCCGCGCCGTCCTCGCCGTGCCTTATTTCCGGGAGAAGCTTTGGTACGCGGCGGAACGCGGCGGAGCCGGCGCATTGCAATTGCAGGCCAGCGGCCTTGCGGGCGTGCCGGCGGAAGAAACCCTCTCGCTCGCGATGGAACTCGATTTTGACATCCCCTGATTCCGGCCTTGCCTGCCGCCTCGAAACCCTCTCGCTCGGCATTGCCGAAGCGCTCGCCGGGCAATGCGACCGCCACCACGGTTTCGCGGAGACCGAGTTCTACGGCACTGCCTTTGCCTGCATGCTCTGGTGCCGCTGGCCGGATCGCTTCGCCGCCGATCTTGAAGCCGGGCTGATGCGCCTGAAACAGCAGGACAAGCGCGCAAGAATCGGGCTCTGGGAGAACCCGTTCCACTGGGAGTTCGTAAGATTCGCACTTGCCGACCTGTTCCGCCACGGTTCGGTGGCCGCGTTCCATGGCAGCGACGAGGTTCTCGAGAAGCCGGCCTTCGTCGGCACGCGCGTGGCGAACTGGATGCTGCTCAGAAGCACGGCGCGAATCGCCGAGGGGCGCGGCACCTGGCTCGGACGGCTGGAGCGCCGGGTCGCGCTCTCGGTCTATCAGCAGCCTGGCGGCTTCATCGAGGATCAGCGCGGCGCGCCGACACAGCAATATCATGCCTTCATGACCGCCCTGCTCGGCTATCAGATCGTCGTCCTCGGCGAGGACTCCGCGTTCCTGCACACACGCTTCGAGACAGCGCTCACAGCATTGCAGCGCACAGCCCTGCATGACGGAGAGGTCAACGCCATCGGCCGCGGCCAGTTCCAGAGCTTCGGCTATGCGGCATCCATTCTCGCCCTCGCCTACGGACTCCGGCTCGGGCTTGCGGCCGAAGGGGCGCAAACCCTGCTGGAACTTGTGCTCCAGCGACTTGAGCGGTCGGTCGCGGCGGATGGAGCGCTGCCCCTGATGCTCATTGAGGCTGCGGGCGCGCCCGGCACACCGCCGGTGCATCCACATCAGAGCCGTATCGGCTGGCATTCCTACAATAACGGACCCGACTATCTCGCCTTCACCGGCGCGGCACTCAAGCTGGCCGCCGAGCAATTGACCGGCATGACCCTATCGTCACGGCCGTTGTCGCCACCGGAGCAAGACACGCTCTCGGACGGAATACGGGCGGTTCGAACTCCGGTATGGTCGGCGATCCTCACCCTGCCGCATGCGGGCCTGACGGCGGCGCAACCGCTCCCCTACATCGTCTTGCCATCTGGGGCGCGCCCGCTTCCGGCTTATGGGGGCGAAACCCTGCCGGAAAGCATCTACACCGCTCTCGCCCAGCCATTGCCGGTTCTCGAGGCGCCGCCCGGAACGTTCCGCACCCTCTTCGGCGGCGCGCTCTTCCGCTGGGACGGACCTGACAAGATCGTCGGCGAGGGCACGTCGTTCCGCTTCGAGCGCCGTTTCGATTTCACCGACGACATGATCACCATCGAAGACGCGCTGATCCTGAACCAGCCGGACCCGGAGATGCGCCTCCACCTCCCTTGGCTGCCAATGCCGGACGGCTGCGATGCGACCGACAATGGAACGGTCTTCAAGCTGGACGGCGCGCGTCTCGAGAGCGATCTACCGCTGACGCCGGTGGAAACGGCGGGGAGGCAATACGGCATGTCGGGCGCACTTCGGATTTGGTCGCACGCCACGGCGGCGCCAAGCGGCGGAGACGTCGCGCGGGCCGCCTATAGGGTCAGACTCACCCCTTGACCCCGTCCACCAGCAGCGACAGATGGGAGGAGGGAAAGCTCTTGTCCGGCGTGCCGTGACGGCGGCTACGATGGATATGCCCGCGCTCAGCGGGCCACGCCTCTTCATGGAACCGGCCGCCCGCGTCGAACCACTCTCCCGGCTCCACCTCGAACCCGGCTCCGGCAAGCGCCGCGCTCAGGCTTTCAATTGTGAACAGCTGCTTGTGGTCGTCGGCGCCTGGACCGATGCCCCCCGGCTCCACGTTGCGGATATAGTCCGGGTCCGGATTGTGCCCGTCCGGCACCGCGATCCGGATCGTGCCCCCAGGCTTCAGATAGCGATAGGCATTCGCCAGCACCTTCGGGATCAGATCCGGCGGAATATGTTCGAAGACATGCTCGGCCAGCAGCCGCTCGACCCGGTTCTCCCCGCCGACCAGATCCGCCCATACGGCCGGGTCGGTCGCATCGAAGAAGCCGATGTCGGAGCCGAGCCAGTCCGGCTCCGGAGCGGCGCCGCCGAGGACGATCTTCAACGGCCGTCCGTCCCTGGCCGCGCGGCGCAGACGGCGTTCCGCCGCCCGGTCCCGCAGTGGCCGGAGCAGAAGCTC
Source organism: Nisaea acidiphila (assembly GCF_024662015.1). Taxonomy (NCBI): domain Bacteria; kingdom Pseudomonadati; phylum Pseudomonadota; class Alphaproteobacteria; order Rhodospirillales; family Thalassobaculaceae; genus Nisaea; species Nisaea acidiphila. The sequence continues at coordinate 2,218,466 of NZ_CP102480.1, forward strand.
GGAAATTTTCCGTCTCAGGTCCATCCTGCTCACGTTCATTTAACCATTACGCACAAGAATACGGCGCAAGCGGTTGCGAAATCACGATTAAGTCACCTCGGCGCACGATATACGAGCCGCAGTGGATCTGATAGGTTAATCGCTCCCGATTCGCACGCTCTGCAGAGGATCCATGCCGGCGGACGCGCCCCCGACCGTCTCCGTTGTGACAACCGCCTACCAGGCCGAGCGCCATGTCGCCCGGGCCCTGCGTTCGGCGGCGGCGATGGCCGGCGGCTGGCCGGTCGAGATTCTGCTGTTCGATGACGGCTCCACCGACGGAACGGCGGAGACGGCGGACCGCGTCGCGGACGAAATACCGGAAATCTCGGTGATCCGCGGTGGGCGATGCGGCCGGGCCGCCGCTCTCAACCGTGCCGTTTCGGCGGCGCGCGGACGCTACGTCGCGATCCTGGACGCGGACGACATTGCACTTCCGAACCGGCTGACCGCCACGCTGCCGATGCTGGAAACCGGCTTCGGGCTGGCCATGACCTGCTCCGAGGCGCTGGTCTTCGAAGGTACCGCGCCCGCTTCGCCGGCTGGCGACCTGACCCGTACCGAAGAGCACGATGTCAGCCCGGCGGCACTTTACGTTTCCAACCGCCTCGTGCATTCCACCGTGCTGTTCCGGCGGGACGCCTGGGAAGCGGCGGGCGGCTATGACGAGCAACTCGATGTCTGCGTCGATTACAGTTTCTATTTCCGCCTGCTTCGGGTCGGCGGCATCCGGCAGAGCAGCGCCGTGACCTGTCTTCGCCAGCGACGCGGTGACAGCTATTTCGCAGAGAAATCCCATCGCAGCTATACCGACGCCCTCGCGCGGATCCGCGCCGAGGCGCGGGCCACACTGCCGATCCCGCTCTGGGCCCAGCTCGCCGCGACGGCACAAAACGCCAAACTCGGCGCCGAAGCGCTCGCACATTATTTCCACCCCCGGCGCGGAGCGGCCTGAACGATGCGAAACGAGAGGCCGGAGTCCCCCGAAACCGGGCAGGAGCTGCAGCCGCATATCCGCGGCGCGCTCTACCGCAGCGCCATGGAGACCCGTCGTCTCGGCCATGCGGCACCGCTGAGCGTCTCGCTGCTGATGACCATCATTTTCGCCCAGGCCCTGGTGACGATCCCGGCGCAGTTCCGGGTGATCCCGGCCATATCCCTGGGCGGTTTCCTATCGCTGCTCTTCGTCCTGCTGCTGGTGATGCATTTCCTCATGCGGCCTTACGTGGTCAAGGAGGCGCGATGGCCGGTTTTCATGTTCCTGCTCTTCATCGCCTGGATCGCCTACGGCTTCATTTTCTACCGGCTGACCGTGCCGGGGCTGCAGAATACCGTCATCATCATCTCCAGCATCCTCTCCTTCGTCGTCGCCGCTCAGGTCGCCAAGAGCATCCGTGCACCGACCCGCTCCATCGTCCGCGCCGTGCTGATCGCGATCTGGATCCCGGCGGTGATCTACGTGTTGGCGATTCCGGTACTCGGTTTCGGCCATACCCAGATCTTCGCGCCGCGCTCACTCGCCGGTTTCCTGCTGATCGGGATCGCGATCCATTGCGGTTTCTGGCGGCACGGCTCGCGCGGCGATCTCTGGCTTGCGCTGTTTCTCTACGCGGTGGTGGTGCTGTCGCTCTCCCGCGCCGCGATGGGCATGGGTCTCGGCGTCTTCATCCTGGCGCAGATGCGGCTGAACAGCTTCGCGGGCTGGCTCCGCCTCACCGCCATTCTCGCCGCCGCGGTCGGTCTTGCCGCCATTCTGCTGTTGAACTTCGAGCCGCTGAAACAGCGCTTCTTCTCGGGCGATCTCTCGGCCTCTGTCGGCGGCGTGCAGATCAACACCATGGGCCGCGTCGCTGCCTGGACGACCGTGATCAACTCCGCCCTCGAGGCCCCGATCGTCGGCAAGGGGCCGGCCTCCAGCACCGAGGCACTCGCCAACCTGCATGCCGGGATCGAACACCCGCACAACGACTATCTCAGGATCTGGCACGATTACGGCGTGATCGGCGTGGTTCTCTGGTTCGGCGCCTTCGGGACCATGATGGTCGCCTGCCGGCGCCAATATAAGCGCTTCCAGCAATGGGGTGCGCGCGAGACCTCGCTCGGCGCCGCGACATATCTGGCGCAGATCACCCTGCTCGCCCTGATGCTGACGGACAATGTGCTGATCTATTTTTACAATATGGTTCCCATCTTCATCCTCTCGGGCCTGGTGCTCGGATCGCTGCCCTATGCCCCGCTGCTCCGTCGCCCTGCTGGTTAATTTCGTCCCGCCCTACCGCGTCGCCCTTTTCAGGGCGCTGGAGCGGGAGGTGCGCCGGCTGACCGTGCTGGTCTCGACGGAGATGGAGGCGGACCGGCCGTGGCAGGCGGAGACGGCGGGGCTCGATATCCGCCGCATCCGATCCTTCGCGCTGCCGTACCGGCGCCACCACCCGGACGGGTTTTCCGAAGCATTGACGATCCATTTCTCCTGGGACCTGCTGCCGCGCCTTGCCAGCCTTGGCCCGGACGTGGTGATCAGCAGCGAGTTCGGCTTGCGCAGCCTGCAGGCGGGGTTCTACCGGTGGCTCGCCCCACTCTTCGGCCGTCGCACGCGTCTGCTGGTCTGGGCCACGGTTTCGGAGCAGACGGAACGCGGACGCGGCGGCCTGCGCATGGGGCTCCGGCGTCTGATCGCCCGGATGGCGGACGGGGCGGTCACCAACGGCGCTTCCGGCGCACGCTATCTGGAAAGCATCGGCTTCGTACCGAAACGCATCTTCCAGATCCATCAATCGACCGATCTCGAACGGTTCGACGCCCTCCCGCCAGCGGCGCCAGGCCCGGATGGAACGATTCGGCTTGTTTCGGTCGGCAGCCTGATCCCCCGCAAGGGGCTGATGCCGTTTCTGGAGCGCCTCGCCGCCTGGTGCCGGGCCCATCCGGAACGGAGGTTGCACTGGCGCCTCGTCGGCGACGGCCCGGAACGGGCGAAGCTCGAGGCTGCCGAACTGCCGGCGAACCTCGAAATCGAACTGGCCGGAAACCGCGACTATGGGGCGGTGCCAGACCTGCTTACGGACCGGGACCTTTTCGTCTTTCCGACTCTCGCCGACGAATGGGGACTGGTGGTGAACGAGGCCATGGCGGCGGGTCTTCCGGTGTTCGGAAGCCACCTCGCCCAGGCGGCGGAGGAAATGATCGCGGAGGGCGAGAACGGCTGGCTGTTCGATCCGACCGACGGAGATGGCACGGACGCCGCACTCACCCTCGCGCTCGGCACGGATGCGCCGGCACGCGCCGCAATGTCGGAGGCGGCGCGGAAGACCGCGCGCCTGTTCTCTCACGAGAACACGCTCCGGCGCATGACAGCCGCCATTGACGGGGTGTGGGACCGATGAGGGTGCTCTTCGCCCATTGCCATTATAAGCAGCACGGCGGGGAAGACCGCGTGGTCGAGGCCGAAATCGCGGCGCTTCGTACTGCGGGGCATGAAGCCGTTCTTCTGGAGCGCGACAACCGTTCTATCCGCAGCACCTGGGACGCGGCGCGCACCGCCTGGGAGCTGCCGGGGACGGAAAAGCTCCGCGCCGGGCTGCGTGAAGAGATCGCGGACGCCGCGCCCGACATCGTCCATGCCCACAACATCTTCCCGCTGATCACCCCGTCGCTTTACGACGCAGCCGGGGATCTCGGCATCCCGGTGGTCCAGACGCTGCACAATTACCGCAATATCTGCGCTTCGGCCCTGCTGATGCGGGACGGGCGGATCTGCGAGGATTGCGTCGGCGCCAGCCCCTATCGGGCGGTTCTGCACCGCTGCTACCGGAACTCCGTTCCCGGCTCCCTCGCGCTTGCCCGCATGATCGACCTGCATCGCCGGCGCGGCACCTGGAAGCACGCGGTCGGACGCTTCATCGCTCTGACGGAGTTTTCCCGCGGCCGCTTCGTCGCCGGCGGATTGCCCGCGGACAGGATCTCCGTGATCGGAAACAGCCCCGGCCCCGCCTTCGCCGCAGCGCCGGATGACGGGCCGCGCGAAGGCGCGCTCTTTGTCGGACGGCTCTCGGAGGAAAAGGGCATCGCTGCCCTCCTGGACATCTGGCGCACGGACTGGCCGCCGCTCCGTGTGATCGGTGACGGACCGGACCGTCCGGCCCTCGACAGGGCGGCGGCGGAAGGCCGGGCGGTCGCGCTCGGAACGCTGGGAGCGAGCGAAATCGCGGCCGAAATGCACCGCGCCGCGCTGTGCGTTTTGCCGTCCCGCTGCTACGAGAATTTCCCGATGACGCTGGCCGAGGCGTTCGCCGCAGGTCTGCCGGTCGCCGCCTCCCGTATCGGCGCGCTCGGCGAACTGGTCGAAGATGGAAAGACAGGCTGCAGCTTCGATCCGTTCGACGCCGCCGACACGGAACGCGTGATCGGGCGAGCGCTCTCCGATCCGGCCCGTCTGAGACGATGGGGCAAGGCGGCACGGCAACACTACGAGGAAAGCCTGAGCTCGGATCGGAACACCGCCGCGAAACTCGCGCTTTACGAAGAGCTGATTTCCGCGAGGGCCGCGGCATGAATCAGCCGGTTTCCACGGTCCGCGTTCTAGGCCGACAGGTCGCCGCGGGCAGCTTCGCCGCGATCGGCGAGGCGGTTCTCGACCTCGCACGTAGAGGCGCCCAATCCTATATCTGCGTTTCCGCCACGCATCCCCTGTCGCTCGCCCGGAGCGATCCCGATTTCGCCCGCGTGCTCGACGGGGCCGCGCTGATCCTGCCGGACGGGCGGCCGGTGAGCTGGATCCAGCGCCTCAAGGGGTTCGCGGGTGCCGAACAGGTCTCCGGCCCGGATCTCGCGCCCTGGCTGGTCGCGCGGGCCGAAGCGGAAAAGATCCCGGTCTATTTCTTCGGCGGACTGCCGGACGAACTCACAGCGCTGAAAGCCACACTGGCGCAAAAACATGCGGGCCTCGACGTTGTCGGATGGGAATCCCCGCCGACGCTCCCGGAGCGTCCGGATTTCGACCCCGAAGCAACGGCACGGATCAATGCGAGCGGTGCGAAACTGGTCTTTGTCGGTCTCGGCTGCCCGCGCCAGGAATGGTGGATGGCCCGGCACAGTCCGGAGATCGGCGCCACCCTGATCGGCATCGGCGCGGCCTTCAACTTCATGTCCGGCCGGCTGGAACGGGCGCCCCGCTGGATCCGCGCGCTCGGGCTCGAATGGCTGCGCCGCCTGCTTGCCGAACCGCGCCGCCTGGCCGGGCGGTATCTCGTGCATAACAGCCGCTTCCTCTGGTTCGGCCTGCTCGACCTCCTCGCGCACTGGACCGGCCGGAGGGAGGAGCGATGAAGCATTATCTGATTACCGGCGGCTGCGGCTTCATCGGCGGACATCTGGCGCATGAACTCTCGGCCGCGGGACACCGGGTCACCGTTCTCGACGATTTCTCCAGCGGCCGGGAAGACAATGCCCCTCCGGAGGCACGGATCGTGCGCGGCTGCGTCACCGACGGAGCCTTGCTTTCCGAGCTTGCCGGGACATGCGACGGGATCGTTCATCTTGCCGCCATCGCCTCCGTCGAGGCGGCCGCCGACGACCCGGAACGTGCCGTAGCGGTGAATGTCGGAGGGACGCGCAACGCGCTCGCGGCCGCCCGATCCGGGAATATCCCACTGGTCTACGCTTCCTCCGCGGCGGTCTACGGCGATGCGGGTGCGCGCCGGGTCCGGGAAAGCGACCGCTGCGCCCCGATCTCGGACTACGGCGCGCAAAAGCTTGAATGCGAGAGGGAACTGCGCGGAATCGGTCCGCTGGCAACGATTGTCAGGCCGTTCAATGTCTACGGCCCGCGCCAGCACCCGGCGTCGCCCTATAGCGGGGTGATCGCGCGTTTCATCGCGCTCTGCCGGACGGGCGAACCGCTACGGATAAACGGTGACGGTTCGCAGAGCCGGGATTTCGTCTATATCGCCGACATCGTGCGGCTCCTCACCGCCGCCCTGAAGCGGGAGGCGGGCGAACCGCTCACGGTCAACGGGTGCACCGGACAGACTGTCACCGTTCTGGAGCTGGCAGGCGCCATAGCCGCCGCCTGCGGCACCGAGCCCGATATCCGGCACGGCCCGGCGCGGGCGGGCGATATTCTCCATTCCTGCGGCGACCCGGACCTCGCCGCGGCGAGCCTCGGTTTCAAAGCGCGGACTCCGCTTGATGCCGGACTCCGGGAAACCGTCGCCTGGCAGCGCGGCACGGATCAGTAGGCGGAACGTCCGGTCCCGACCTCGATCACGGTGAGCGCCAGGATTTTCAGATCGAAGCCGAAGGACCAATTCTCGATATAATGCAGGTCGAGTTCCACGCGGCGGCGCATCTTCTCGACCGTGTCCGTTTCCCCGCGCAGACCATTCACCTGGGCCCATCCGGTGATCCCCGGCTTCACCCGGTGACGGCCGATATAGCCGTCGATGATGCCGGCATAATAGCGATTGTGGGAGACCGCGTGCGGGCGCGGACCGATCAGCGACATGCTTCCGCCAAGCACATTGAGCAATTGCGGCAGCTCGTCGAGACTCGTACGGCGGAGAAAATGGCCGAGAGGGGTGACCCTCGGATCGTTCCGGGTCGCCTGCTTCAACGGGCCGCCATCGTCCGGGTCCTTTTCCGAAACCCGCATGGTACGGAATTTCAGCATCATGAATTCGTCGTTGTTGAAACCGTAGCGGCGCTGACGGAACAGTACCGGGCGCCCCATCGTGACGAGTATGGCGAGCGCGATCGCCAGCATGACCGGCGCCAGCGCGACGAGCATGGCGGAACCGAGCACCAGATCGGCGCAGCGTTTCTGGACGCTCGACCAGCCGCCGATCGGTACATCGGCGAGAACGATCCCGGCCTGTCCGGCGACGCGGTCGATCCCGAGCACCGGGATTCCTTCGAGATGGTGCGGCAGGCGGAGGCGGACATTCACCGGCTGATCGCGGAGACGCGCGAGAGCCGAGCGAAACGCCTCCTCATGTTCAGGTTCGTAACAGAGCAGAACATCGTCGACCCTGCCGGCGGCGATAATCCGCTTCAGGCTTTCCTCGGTCCCGAGCAGCGGAATTCCCTGCAGATCCTCGTTACCGAGACCGTCACCGGCAAAGCCGCCGATCAGCCGGCTGGCGCCGCCCCGGGAGGAAATCAACGCCAGGGTTTCCCGCTTCACCAGCGACGGAGAGCCGAGAACAGCGATACTGGCGGAGAACCAGCCGGACCGGCGCACCCTGCGGATCCAGGCGAGTGCGAGTGTCCGCACAAACACGAGCGCGACCCCGCCGCCGAAAACCATTTCGGCAAGCCAGAACCGCGAGAAATCCTCGGATATCTTGAAGACGAACAGCGCGACGATGAAAACCACCATCGTCCCGATCCAGCAGCGCAGGGACTGCATCGCGTGAATCCGATCGTCCTCTCCGCGATGAAAGGAATAACTTCCCTGATTGCTGCCGCAGAGCAGATAGAGCGCACAGAGGAACAGCCCCGCGAGGAGGTAACGCTCCGGTAAGATGAAAGAGCCGCTGCGGACGGCATATCCGATCATGTTGATGATGAAGAGAGTCGATGCCTCGAGGGCGGCGAGGCCCACCGCCAGCCAAATCAACGATCCGTTGCGCATCTCTCAGGACGCCCCGCTACGGACGGCGGTCACCGGACCTGGCCCCAGTCGCGATCCTCGCGCTCCAGCGGTACGCCCGCATCGGCTCCGTAATACTGGCCGTCATATGCCTCGGCACCGCCGTCGATGGACTGGATGCGGAGGTCGTTCTTCGACATCACGATGCCGGCGAGATTCTCGCCAAGTTCGAAGATTTCCCGGATGGTCTGTTCGGCGGTTTCGCGCCGCGTGCGCTCCCATTCCACGACGAACACCGTGGCATCGACCTGGGGCACCACGACCAGCGTATCGGACACCACCGAGGCGGGGCCGGCATCGACCACCGTGAAATCGAAATTCTTCTCCGCATAGCGCAACAGTTCGGCCATCCGGCGGCTGCCGAACAGATCGTCGGAATTCGAAATCAGACCGCCCGTGGCCACGTAATGGATCCCGAGTTCGAGATCGAACTCGATGGCGTCCTCGACCTCGCCGTCCCCTTCGAGGAACTGCTTGAGACCGCGGCTGCCGTCGCCGTCGAGCTGCTTGGTAACCGACCCGTTCACCGTGTCGCAATCGATCACCAGCGTTCGCAAACCGGCCGAGACCGCATTCACCACCAGGGCCAGCGCGATGGAGGACTTGCCCTCGCCGGCGATCGACGAGGTGATCAGCACGGTACGGATCGGCTTGCCCTCGCCCAGCAGGTTAAGCGCGGTACGGAGCTTGCGGATTCCCTGGCCGACGGCGGAGCCCGGCCGGCGCCGGACCATTTCAAAGAGCGGCGATTTCGCTTCCTTCACATAATGCGAAAGCGGAATACTCGCGATCACCGGCAGCCCGGTCGCCTGCTCGACCTGCTTGGCGTTCTTGAAACCGCGGATCAGGAAGTCCATCAGCAGGGCCAGCAAGGCGGCGAGGATCATCGCCGCCAGAACGGAGGCGAGCACCGCCAGCTTCTTCTTCGGTGCGATCGGCACCCGCGGCACCACGGCGCGCGAAATCACCTCGGCGCCCACCTGTTCGGGTTCCTGGCTTTCGAGATCGACCGCCGCGAGGCGGTTCAGCATGATCTCGTAGAGATTCTGGTTCGCGAGTACCTCCGCCTGTATGGCCCGCAGGGCAATCTCCGCCTCGGTCTGCCCTTCCATCACCGCCTTCAGTTCCGAAACCGCGTTCTGCACGTTGGCTTCGCGGACCCGGGCGATTTCGGTTTCGTTACGCATCGACTGGACGATCTTGCGCACCTCGCCGGCGATCGTGGCCCGCACGTCCTCCAGCTCCCGCCGGGTCTTGATGACGTCGGGGTGACCGTCGCGCAGGGTTGTCAGCTGTTCCGCGAGGCGCTGCTGGATCTGCGCCTCCTGAAGACGGAGATTGTTGATCAGCGTCGAGGCGAGAACCGGCGCGATACTCTCGGTGCCCTTCTCCTGATCGATCAGCAACTGTACCTGACGCAGCCGGGCCTCACGTTCGGCGCGCTCCGTGCTGGTCTGGATCAGCTGGTCGTTCAGCTTTATGAGCTGCTGGCGCATGAGCTCGGTCCCGCGGACATCGAGCAGGCCTTCCTCGCGGCGGAACCGCTCCAGCTTCTCCTCCGACTGCAGCAATCGTTCCTGCAATGCCGCCACCTGATCGGTCAGCCACCGGCTCGACTGCCGAACCGCGTCGTCGCGCTGATTGCGCTTCTGTTCCAGGAACATGTCCGCGATCGTGTTCGGTACCCTGGCGGCGAGCGTCGGGTCGTTGCTCTGAAACTCGATGGTGATGACCCGCGAGAGCTGCTCGCCGTCGACGGCAAGGCGGTCGAGGAAACTGTTCGTGACCTCAGCGCGCAACGCATCTGCGGAAAGCGTTTCCCTTTCCGCAGATGCGCCGGCGGGAAGTTCGGTCAGGTCGATCCCCAGATTGTCGATCAGCCACCCGTTCGCGCTATCGAACCAGTGCGAAAGCGTCTCGTCGAGATGGAGCATGGCGAGCAGCTCGCCGGCACTCTTCTTCACCGCCCCCCATCCGGAATCGCCGTCCGAGCGGAGCGCGGGGTTGAACTCGGGGAGCCGGTCCAGCTCCAGCTTGTCGATCACCTTCTCGGCGAAGGTGCGGGACTGCAGATAGGCGGTTTCCGTCGGAAGGTTGGCGCTGTTGGTTCCGAGGCCCTGGGGCAAGGTGAAACCCTGGATATTGTAGGTGCCGCCGCCCTCTTTCATCAGTAGCTTGGCATTGCCCGAGAAGACCGGTTTCAGCGAGAAAACGACGAGTCCGGTTGCGAGCGGCACCAGAACCATCACCGTCAGGATCAGGAACAGGCGGCGGCGCATGACCGAAAGCAAGCGCCATAGATCGAACGTCTCGCCCGAATCGAGCGGATCCGCGAACAGGGCCGACGGCGCCTCTGCGCCGCGTCGACCTCTCGGGAATGCCGTGACGTTCGCCATCCTGCCCCTCAGAACCAGCGCCGCTTGATTTCGATCACGTCGCCCGGAAAGACGGCGGTGTCGAGGCTGACGTCGCGTACCGTCTGCCCATGTTCGGTGCGCCGGGTGAGCTGTACCTGGGTCTTCGCGGCGCGCCGGGTGAACCCGCCGGCCTCCGCCACCGCCTTGCGCATGTTGAGACCGAGCATGAAATCATAGCTCCCCGGCGTGTTGACCTCGCCCAGTACGTAGAATGGCTGGTAGCGGGCAATCACGATATCGACCTTCGGATCGATGACATAATTCCTGTCAACGACCTCGGTCACCAGTGCGCGCAATCCCAGAGCCGTCTTGCCCCGGGCCTCGATCTTGCCGACAAGCGGCAGTTCCAGCATCCCGTCATCCGCGATATCGACGATCGCGGACAGTTCCTTGTGACCGAATACGGTGACCGCGACGCGGTCGCCGGAGACGAGACGGTATTCAGCAATCGTCGGCGTCGCGGGCGGCGGCAGCTCGTCGACTTCAGGAGACGCGCAGGCAGCGAGCGCCAAGCAGATCCCAAGCAGGCCAAGGACCGCCACGCGGTTCGATGCATATCGCATGATGTTCCGCATCGGCTTCTCCTAGAGGCGCCCGAGATTGAACGGATTGACGACTCCCTCGTCAATCCTGCAGCACAGTTTCACGCCGATCCGGAAGGCCACGGTCGAAGCCTCGAAATCGCGGCTCGCCAGAGTCGAGTCCGACACTTCGTGCTCGAAGCGCAGCCCTGCGAACAGATACTCGTTGATGAAATAGGTCGCGTTCAGACCGACCGTATAGTCGTCATCCTCGCGGTCGGTCTGCTGGTAGTCCTCGTTCGAATAGCTGAGATAACCACTCAGGATCAGCTGCTCGACCGGATCGTAATCCAGCCCCAGATTGAAACCGTGCACGAGTTTGGTGCCGGCCGTCGGATCGTCGGACTGCTGGTTCTCGATGTCCGCACCGGCGCTGAAGGTCATCACCGGCGTGACGTTCCAGAGCAGAGCGCCGGAGGCAACCAGATCGGTCTGCGAATCCCGGTCGCTCTCGTCGAAGATACGGTGGGAAACCCCGACCCTGCCGGTGAAGACACTGACCCCTGTGATGTCCCGCGCGGCGCCGACGGTCACCGTGGCGCGCGTGGAATTCTGATCTTCCGAGATATCCTCGACGAACACCTCGCGCAGCAGGCTCGGCGAGACGAAGAGGTCGTACTCGCCGCCGGTCGATACACCGACGAGCCCGCGCAGATTGAACGAGGTCCGGTCCAGGGAGTCGCGGCTGACGCCATCGGTCGAATTGTAGCTGCGGTGCACGACCTCGCCGACGAAACGGGAAAACAGCCGGTCGTTCTGCCGGTCGTCGAAGGTCGCTCCGGCAAGATACTGGTTGAAAGTCAGCGGCTCGAATCCCGCGCCCGGATCGGCATCGTCTCCGCGCGGGATATGCCCTCGCTTTATCTCGGCGAACCCGCGCGTGAAGAGATCGTGGTCGAGATCGAACCGCGCCGCGGCGCCCAGACTGACATCTGTCGTGTTCTCCCGGCTCCTGTCCGCCACCCTCCGGTCGTCGACCCCGACAATCAGCAACGCCTCGTGATTGGTCCAGTTGGACCGGAGCGCGGCCTCGGCCTTCATCTCCGTGAAAGCCGATTCGATCTCGTTATCGGTGGTGCGCAAGACATTGCTGTCATGCCCGACGTCGAGGGTCGCGCGGGGAAACAGGTCGAAACTTCCGCCGACCCGCGCCATATCCGAGGTGTCGTCCGGGCGCGTCAGCAGATCGAGGGAAAGTCCGAAACTCTGGAAATCGAGCCGCGGACGGCCCATGACCGATTCCTTGCCGGCGAGCTGCGCCTCGGCCGCGCCGGAAAAGGCGGCGAGCAGAATGGCGGCAAATACCGGACCGCCCAGCCAAAGCGCGCGACGGCGCCCGGGCGAGGGCCATGAGCGAAGGAACTCCATGTTACAGGCCAGCTGACTCGATCCCAGGTTCCGTTGAGTTTTTGCTCAGGAAGCGCTTTAAATTAATCGAATTATACATTGAAACAAAACATTTTTATGAGCATATTTCGGTGACAGAGGTGAGTTTGCGCGCGAAAAAGTAAACATTTGGTAGCTTTTTATGCAAATATGCGGACATTCGGGTTCTGTTTACCAATCAGTCATCCTCGGTCACATAGATTGCAGAAACGCCGCCTCGTCCGCGGCGCGCGGAGATTTTTACCGGGTGTCTGCGCGATCAGTGACGTGGTAAGTAGTTGGCTAGGAAACGGCCCTAGGGAGTTGAAGCGGAGGACCGCATGGCGCTAAGCCAAGTCCAGAACCGGAATCGGGGCCCGAGCCAGGAATACCTGCTGCTCGACTATCTCCAGCGTCTCGGACGGAACGTGGAAGGCCGCATGGCGGTGCATATCCACCTGTCCCGCCTGCGCCCGCAGAACCGTCAGGATCACCATATCCGGATCGCGGCCGCGACCTTCGAGGGCATGGTCCAGAACTACGAGGGCCAGATCTTCATCCTGAGCAATTCGGACCTCTTCTTTGTCTGCAAGGACGCGACGGTCGAAGATATCGACGCCGCCATCATGAAGGTCCGCTACCTCTTCTCCGAGGATCCGCTCTCGCAAGGCGACGAGGAGGAAGACCTCGCCCGTTTCTGCTCCTGGTACAATGTCGCGACCCAGTTCGAGGATCTGCTGGAGCTGGTCAAGCAGATGCACCGCGAGCGCGAACGCAAGTCGCGGCTCGCCGTCAGCAGCGAGCAGAAGGTCGATCCGCGCAGCAAGTCGTCGCGAAAGCCGCTCGACCCGGAGCAGCTCGGCAAACTCGAGTCCTTCCTGCAGCGCGCCGATCTCTCGAACCTGATGCGCCGTCAGCCGGTCTGCGCGCTCACGCCGAACAACCCGAATCCGCAGCCGGTCTTCCGCGAGCTCTTCATCTCGATCCACGACCTGCAGCAGACCGTGCTTCCGGAATTCGACCTCGCCTCGAACCTCTGGCTCTTCCAGCACCTGACCCAGACGCTGGACGCGCGGATGCTGTCGCTGCTGATCCGCAACGACGACAGCTCGATCGCCAGCTCCTTCAGCGTCAATCTGAACGTGCAGACCATCCTCTCGCCGCCGTTCCTGAATTTCGATTCGAGCCTCAAGGCGGTCGCCCGCGGCACCGTCGTCATCGAATTGCAGAAGATCGACATTTTCGGCGATATGGGCGCCTACATGTTCGCGCGCGACTTCATGCGCGAACGCGGTTACCGGATCTGTCTCGACGGCCTGAATCACCTGACGCTGCAGTTCATCGACCGCGACCGGCTCGGCCTCGACCTGCTGAAGCTGATCTGGACCCCGGACATGGCCGACGACATGTCGGGCGCCCGGACCACGGAGCTGAAGGAACATGTCGACCGCTGCGGCCGCGCCCGCATCATCCTGACCCGCTGCGACAGCGACGAGGCCGTGCGCTTCGGCCAGTCCCTCGGGATCACGATGTTCCAGGGCCGCTATATCGACAAGCTGCTGAGCTCCGAAGGGCGAGTGGCCTAAGAGCGGCCTCCCCCGGCCCGCCCCCAACAACCAGGTCGTCATTCCCGCGAAAGCGGGGACCTAGGGATCGGAGAGCGAGCTTGTGTTCCCCGGGTCCCCATTTGCATGGGGATGACAACATTTTGGGTGCGTAGGAACACTAACCCCGCGGCGCGTGCTTGTTCAAAATCCGCTGCAGGGTGCGGCGGTGCATGCGCAGGCGCCGGGCGGTCTCGGAAACGTTGCGGCCGCATTGCTCGAAGACCCGCTGGATATGCTCCCAGCGCACCCGGTCGGCGGACATCGGATTGTCCGGCGGCGGCGGCAGGGCTTCGGCGTGATCGAGCAGGGCGGCGGCGACCGCGTCGGCGTCGGCCGGCTTCGGCAGGTAATCGACCGCTCCCGCTTTCACTGCGGCGACGGCCGTCGCGATATTGCCGTAGCCTGTCAGCATGATGATGCGGGCATCCGGATTGGCGTCCCGTAGCGCGGTGACGACGTCGAGCCCGCTGCCGTCGGTCAGGCGCATGTCGAGCACCGCATAAGCGGGCGGTTCGGCCTTCACGGCCTCCAGCCCCTCCGCGACTGAGCCCGCCCCGGTTACGGAGAAACCGCGCTTCTCCATCGCCCGGACAAGCCGGTTGCGAAACGGCTCGTCATCGTCGAGCACCAACAATTTCCGGGTCTCGTCGACCCCGATCTGATCGTCTGTCACCTAGCGTCTCCGCCATTTCCGGCCGGGAACGGCCATCCCCGCTTACTTAAAGGAAAACTGTGGACCGTCAAGAATCCGTCACCCCGGCCTCGAGGTCGGGACGGGTCCATCGCACGGCCACGCGCGCACCGCCCTCGGCCCGATTCGAGAAGGCGAGGGACGCGCCGCCGCGCTCCAGCAGGGTCTTGGCGATGAAGATGCCGAGCCCCATATGGCCGTCCTGGCCGGCCCGGCTGGAGACATAGGGCTCCCCCAGCCGGTCGAGGACCAGCGGCGCGAAGCCGGGCCCGTCATCCTCAATGATGATAGAGGCGGTGTTCTCGTCCCAATAGACCGTGATCTCCACCGTTTCCGACGCGAACTGGACGGCATTCTGCACCAGGGTTCCGATACCCTGGTTCATCTCCGGCGTCAGCACGACCCGCGGCTGATCCGCCGCGGCCGCTTCGCCCGGCTCAAGATCGAGCGCACCGTCCGGACCGTGCTGCTCAATGATGACAACGACATCCTCGCGCTGATGCGGCGCCGCCGCGCTCTCGACCATTGCGCTGAAGGGCACGGTCTTGAACGGCCCTCCGGTATCCTGATCGGGACGGCGGGAGAATTCGGTCAGGATATCGCGGCAGCGGGCGGATTCGCTCAGCAGCAGCTCCACATCCTCGCGCCATTCGCTGTCTTCGGGCAGATCCTTGCGCAATTCGCGCGCGACGACGGCGATGGTGCTGAGCGGCGTGCCGAGCTCGTGGGCCGCCGCCGCGGCCAGCCCGCCAAGCGCGGAAAGCTGCTGCTCGCGCGACAGCGCGAGCCGGGTTGCCGCGAAAGCGTCGGACATGCGCCGCGCATCCCGGTTCACACGGTAGGTATATCCCGCGATGAACAGCGTCGCGATGACGATCGCGACCCAGAGCCCGACGACATAAAGATCCGGCAGTTGCAGAGCCTCTTCCGGCCAGGGAAGCGGCTGATGCACCACCGCGAGCAGCGTTGCCGAGATCAGCGCGAGGAAGCTCAGCCAGACCGTCGCCCGGCCGGAAAGAATGGTCGCCGAGACGGTGACCGGCGCGATCAGCATCAGCGCAAAGGGGTTCTGAAGGCCGCCGGTCCAGTAAAGCAGGTAGGCAAGCTGGGCGATATCGAAGGCCAGCCCGAAAGCCGCCGTACGGCTGCTCTGGCGCACGGACTGGCAGACGAGGTTGTAGAACGCCCCGAAAGCGACGATGCCGAGCGTGATCTCCAGCGGCAGGGGGAAGCCGAGACCGAAATGAACGACGAGAAGACTGACCAGCTGGCCCATCAGGGCGACCCATCGGATCATGGTCAGCGTGCGCGCGCCCGCCGGCCCCAGCCCGTCGGCACGGCCAAAGCGTTCTTGCGGGTCTTCCAGGTTGCTGCGCTCCAGGGCCACGCGCTTCGTCTCCACGGTTTCCGTCATTGTCCACTAACACGCCTCAGTCTATGGTCGCGACGGCCAAATCGGCATACTCGGAACTGCAACCCCATCGAGTCAGATTCAATGAGCAAGGCGGTCATCGACGTCCGGGACCTGAAGAAGCGCTATGGCGACGTCCATGCGGTGCGCGGAGTCAGCTTCACCGTCGAGGCGGGAACGACGGTCGGGCTGCTCGGCGGCAACGGCGCGGGCAAGACAACCACCATCGCGATGACGCTCGGCCTCCTGGAGCCGTCGGGCGGCAGCGTTTCGATCCTCGGCTGCGACATGGCGCGCGACCGGTACCGGGCCCTGCCCTACATGAATTTCTCCTCGCCCTATGTCGACCTGCCGCACCGGCTGACGGTGCGCGAGAATCTCAGGATCTATGCCGGTCTCTATTCCGTACCCGACCCGAAAGCCCGGATCGACGAGCTCGCGGCGCAGCTCCATATGGAGGATTTCATGACCCGACCGTCCGGCAGGCTGTCGGCCGGACAGAAAACCCGGGTGGCGCTCGCCAAGGCGCTGATCAACAGGCCGCGCGTTCTGCTGCTGGATGAACCCACGGCCTCTCTCGACCCGGATACGGGGGACTGGATTCGGACCTATCTCGAAAACTACCAGCGCGACACCGGGGCCACCGTGCTGCTCGCCTCGCACAACATGCAGGAGGTCGAGCGGCTCTGTTCAGAGGTCCTGATGATGCGCCAGGGCGCCATCGTGGACCGGGGCAGCCCGGCGGCGCTGCTGGCGAAATACGGGCGCGAAAGCATGGACGAGGTCTTCCTCGACATCGCACGGCAGACCGGTGCCGCGGTCGGTGCGAACGGCCAGGAACAGGGGGCGGCATGAGCGCGGATCTCGATTTTACCCCTCCGCCGGCCTCGCTGTTCTCGTCCCGCCGGGTCGGGGCGATGGCGCTGCGCTATTTCTACCTGCTGCGCAGCTCCTGGCCGCGGCTCATCGAAATGGCCTACTGGCCGACGATGCAGATGATCCTCTGGGGTTTCGTCACCAAATTCTTCATCGGCGAGTCGAGCTGGATCGCGGGTGCCGCCGGCGTGCTGCTCGCGGGCGTCCTGCTTTGGGACATCCTGTTCCGGGGGCAGATGGGCTTCGCGCTCTGCTTCCTCGAGGAGATGTGGTCGCGCAATCTCGGCCATCTCTTCGTCAGCCCGCTCAGGCCGCACGAATTCATCGTCTCCATGATGACGATGAGCCTCGCCCGGACCTTGATCGGCGCCCTGCCGCCCGCCATTCTGGCCATACTGCTCTATCAGTTCTCGATCTTCACCCTCGGCCTGCCGCTGGTCGCTTTCATGACCTGCCTCTTCTTCATGGGCTGGGGCATCGGGCTGCTGGTGATTGGGGTGATCCTCCGTTTCGGGCTCGGCGCCGAGTCCCTTGCCTGGGTGCTGGTCTTCGCCTTCGCGCCGATCTCGGCGGTCTATTACCCGGTCGAGGTCATGCCCGAATGGCTGCAAATCGTCGCCTGGTGCACACCGTCGGCCTATGTCTTCGAAGGTATGCGCGAGGTGCTGTTCCACGGCAATTTCAGGCTCGACCTGATCGCCGGAGCGATGGCGATGAACCTGGTCTATTTCGCGATCGGCTCCGCCGTCTTCTGGTGGGCCTACCGCTATGCTCGCCGGGAAGGCAAGCTGCTTCAGGTCGGCGAATAGAGCGGCGCCAGGATATCCTTCAGCCCGGCGACCTTCGGATCGCCGGAGGTGAGAATGTAAAGCCCCGCCTCGTGCAGGCCGACCAGATGCATTGCCGTCATCCGCAAATCGCGCTTCAGCAATCGCTCATAGAGTTCGACCAGCGGGACCGGCACTGTCTCGATGTCCTCCGCCTCGTCGAACGAGGTCTCGCCGGTCACCTCGGCGCCCACCGCGAGAAAGCTGAAGCAGGTATTGTTCATCGTCGCGGCGTTCGGGAACATCTGCCCGGTCTGCACCCAGTACGGTGCCTCTGCGCCGGTCTCCTCGGCAAGTTCGCGCTTGGCGGTGCCGAGCGGATCGGTCTCGCCCGGATCGACGGTTCCGCTTGGCAGCCCGAGCACCACCTCGCCGATACCGTGACGGTATTCCCGGATCATCAGGACCTGCCCGTCCCCGGTCACCGGAACCATGTTCACCCAGTTCGGCAGCTCGATGACGTGATAGGGCTCGACGATGACGCCGTGCGGCGTCTCGCAGCGATCCATGCGATGGGAGAGAAACCGGTCGCGGAAATTGATCCGGCTGTCGAGCACGCGCCAGGGTTTGGGCATGGGACCTCTCCGATGGCTCAGGAGGGGCCGCTGACGCCGGCATCGGCGAAAGTCGCCATGCCGTTATGACAGGCGACCGCCGCCTTGACGATGCCGATCGCGACCGCCGCGCCCGAGCCTTCCCCGAGCCGCATGCCGAGATCGAGCAAAGGCTCCTTGCCGATCTTCTCCAGCAGCAGCCTGTGGCCCGGCTCCGCGGAACAGTGCGCGACCTGGCAATGCTCGATGCTGCGCGGATCGGCGGCATAGAGGACCGACGCAGCCGCCGTGCAGGCGAAGCCGTCGAGCAGGACCGGGACCCGGCCCATGCGCGCGGCGAGCACCGCGCCGGCGATCGCCGCGAGCTCGAGACCGCCGACGGAAGCGAAAAGCTCCAGCGGATCATCGGTCCGTGCCTTGTGCAGAGCAACGCCGTCGGCGACGGCTTTCACCTTCGCCTTGTAGGCGTCTCCGGTGACGCCGGTGCCCGGTCCGGTCCAGTCCTCGGCGCTGCCGCCAAACAGCGCATGGGCGATCGCGGCCGCCGAGGTCGAGTTGCCGATCCCCATCTCGCCGAGACAAAGCAGATCGATGCCCGGCTCCACCGCCATCATGCCGTAGGCCATCGCCTTGGCGCATTCGTCCTCACTCATGGCCGGCGCCTCGGTGAAATCCGCTGTCGGCTGCTCCAGCGCCATCTCGTAGACCCGGAGATCGGCATCGTGCAGCTCGGCGAGCTGGTTCACCGCCGCGCCGCCCGAGACGAAATTGTGCACCATCTGCTGGGTCACCGCGGGCGGATAGGCGGAGACGCCCTTGGCCGTCACCCCGTGATTGGCGGCGAAGACGCAGATCCGCGGATGGGCGATGCTCGGCGGATGCTTGCCCTGCCAGGCGGCGACCCAGCGGGTCAGCTCCTCCAGCTTGCCGAGCGCGCCTGCGGGCTTGGTGAGCTGCGCCTCGCGGCTCGCGGCTTCGGTACCGGCCTCTAAATCGGCCGGCGGCAGGGCGCGGAACAGGCCGCGGATCTCGTCGAAGGTCGCGCTCTCGGGGGAAAAACGTTCGTCGCTCATGGCCGCCAATCGAAGAAGTCTTGCAGGTTGCCGCCCCCTATACAGGCCCGGACCGCGCATGCATAGTCCGCGGGCGACGGCCCGCGCCGTCCGAAGAGCAGTTCCGGCGAGGGAAGCGGAGAACATGGCGAGCGAGAAACCGGCTCCGGCACGGCGCCCCTGGTGGGCCGACGACCTCGCCCTCGCCCTGATGTTCCTGACCCGCCTGCCGGTCCCGGCCCCGCTCCGCGCCGAACGACCGCTGATGCATGCGGGCTGGGCCTTCCCCCTCGTCGGCCTCCTCACCGGCGCACTCGGCGGCGGCGCGCTCTTGCTCGGCGCCACGGTCGGACTTCCGCTACTTGCGGCCGCGCTTCTCGCGCTCGCTCTCGGCGCCATTCTCACCGGCGCGCTGCACGAGGACGGGCTCGCCGATCTCGCGGACGGGTTCGGCGGCGGCGGCACGAAAGAGCGCAAGATCGAGATCATGCGGGACAGCCGGGTCGGCAGCTACGGCGTACTGGCGCTCGTCATCGTGACCGGCCTGAAGGCCGCCGCGCTCGCCAATATCGCCATTGCCGCGCCCTGGCTCGCCGCCTTCGCCTTCGCGGCGGCGCAGGTGCTCGGGCGGACCGCGATCCTGCCGGTCGCCTATTTCCTCGCCCCGGCGACGGCAAGCGGCCTCGGCACCGGCGCCGGGCGGCCGAAAGCGGTAACCACGGGACTTTGCATCGCGCTTGGCACCCTCATCTGTTTCTCGCTTCTCCCAGGCGCGGGATTCGTCACCGCGCTGATCGCGACATCGCTCGCCGCTTTGGCGACGGCCGGCCTCGCACAGCGCCAGATCGGCGGCTACACGGGCGACGTACTCGGCGGCAGCGAGCAGGTCGTCGAGTGCTTCGTCCTGCTCTCCCTCTCCCTGCTTCCGGCCGGCGCGGCCGGTTTTTCCTGGCCGCTATGAGCGCGGCGACCCGCTGGCACCTGCTGCGCCACGCCCCGGCGGCCGTGGCGAAAGGGACGATCTACGGCCGCACGGACGTCTCCGCGGAACCGCAGGATCCGGCGGTCCTTAACCGGATCGCCGCCCGGCTGCCCACGGACGCCACCCTCGTCACCACCCCGCTCCGCCGGACCGCCGAGACGGCTGAAATGCTGCGTTCCGCCGGTTGGGTCGCGAGTGCGGAGACAATCGAGCCCGCCTTCCGGGAGCAGGATTTCGGCGCCTGGGAAGGCCGGACCCATGCCGGTCTCGCGGAAGGCGGATCGCCGGACTATGCCGCGTTCTGGGACGATCCCGCGCGCAACCGGCCACCGGGCGGCGAGAGTTTCGCCGACCTCGCGGCGCGCGTCGCGCCCGCCCTTGCCGGGCTGAATGCGACCCATGCGGGACGGGATATCGTCGTCATCGGCCACGGCGGATCGATCCGGGCCATACTCTCAGTAGTGCTGAAACTGACGCCTGAGGTCGCGCTCTCGCTGGACATCGCGCCGCTCTCCCTCAGCCTCGCCGATCATTTCGCCGGCACCGGCGCCCTCCCGCCATGGCGGCTGCGCGGGATCAATCTCCCGCCGGATAACTGAGCTTCACATTGCCGCCACAAGGACCATTTAGGAATCTGCCGGCCAATCAGAGTGATCAAGGGGATCCAGGATGCGTATCAGTCTTCTCGCCGCTTTTCTTCTCACCGCGGCGCTTCTGGCCGGCCCGGCCCGGGCGGCGGACGAGGCTCCGTCCCTCACCGTCGAACGCGCCCGGCTGACCCTGCTGGATCTCACCTCCGATCCGGACACGGTCGGCCCGGTCGCGGATTACCTGAAGAAGGCCAAGGGCGTCCTGATCATCCCGCAGCTTGTGAAGGCCGGGTTCATCGTCGGCGGCGAATACGGCAAGGGTGTGCTGGTTGCCCGTACCGCGCCCGGCGACTGGAGCGATCCCTCCTTCTATTCGCTGGCCGCCGGAAGCATCGGCCTGCAGATCGGTGTCGAGGCGAAGCAGATCCTGCTCGTCGTGATGACGGAAAAGGGCCTGAACTCGCTCATGAGCGACCAGCTTAAGTTCGGCGCGGATGCCAGCGTGGCGGTCGGCACGCTCGGCGGCGGGGTCGGCGCGTCCAGCGCCGGATCGCTCGGCGCGGATTTCATCGCCTTTGCCAAATCCAAGGGCTTGTTCGGCGGCGGCGCCCTCGACGGCGCGGTCATTCAAACCCTGCCGGAGCAGAATGAGGCGTTTTACCGCACCGCCGCGACACCCAAGCAAATCCTGATCGAACGCACGGTTTCCTCCGGCGAGGCCTCACAGCTTCGCAATGCGCTCTCGAAATACTGACTCGGCCTCGCCATATTGCTGGAGGTAGGCCCGCGGGACGGGCCGGCGCACATGACCGGATAATCTTATGTCGAAACGGACCTTCCTCTTCCTTGTCAGCTTCCTCGGACTCGCGCTCGTCGGCTCGATCGCGGCCGGCTACTGGCTGGTCAGCGGCGGACGCATCGGCCAGACGGAGACCGCGGACCTGATCGGCGGTCCCTTCAGTCTCACCGACGAGACCGGCGCCACGCTTTCGAACGAGGATCTGAAGGGCCGCTACATGATGGTCTTCTTCGGCTACACTTACTGCCCGGACGTCTGCCCGACGACCCTGACCGTGGTGACCCAGGCGCTCGACATGCTGGAACCAGAGGTCCGCGAGAAGGTCGAGCCGGTCTTCATAACCATCGACCCGGCACGCGACACCAGCGAGGCGCTCGCCGCCTATTCGCAGCATTTCCACGACAGGATCCACTATCTGACCGGCACGCCGGAGCAGATCGGCGAGGTTGCCAAGGCCTACCGGGTATTTTACCAGAAGGTGGAGAGCGAGGAGTTCAGCGACTATCTGATGGACCACTCGACCATCACCTACCTGATGGGTCCGGACGGCCGCTATGTCAGCCATTACGGCTTCAATTCCGAGCCGGACGAGATCGCGAAGGACCTGACTCAGCGGATTGCCGGCTGACACCGGCCGATTTCGGCGCCGCAGGCACGGCAGTTCTTCCGCATCGTGGGCGCGGGTCCGCTTGCCGGGAAACATGCCCGGGACTAAGCTCCGGCATCTTTTCGCCTCTTCCAGACAAGGAGAATGCGCATGAGCTCGAGCCCGCGCATCACCGGCGTGATGGCCGCCGGCCTCACCGCCTTCAACGACGATCTCTCGGTCGACACGGACCTCACCCTTGAGCATACCGCTTGGTTGCTGGAAAAGGGCTGCGACGGCGTGCTGCTGTTCGGCACCACCGGCGAGGCCAACTCGCTCTCCGTCGACGAGCGGCTTTCCTTCCTCGACAAGCTCGGCGCCTCGAGCCTGCCGAAGGACAAGCTGATGATCGGGACCGGCTGCTGCGCCCTGCCGGACACCGTCGCGCTGACGAAGAAGAGCCTTGAGATCGGCATCGAGCACGTGCTGATGCTGCCGCCCTTCTACTACAAGAACCCGAGCGACGAGGGTCTCTTCACCCATTTCGCCCGCACCTTCGAGACCGTCGGCAGCGACGCCATGAAGGTCTATCTCTACCACTTCCCGCAGATGTCGGCGGTGCCCTTCAGCCATGATCTGATCGGCCGCCTGCTGAAGGAATTCCCGGACACGATCTGCGGCGTGAAGGACAGCTCCGGCGATTTCGAGAACATGAAAGCGATGGCCGAGAAGTTCCCGGGCTTCGACGTCTTCGCGGGCACCGAGCGCTACCTGCTCGACGTGCTGAAGGCGGGCGGCGTCGGCACCATCACCGCGACCGGCAACGTCACGGTCGGCGGCTGCGCCAAGGTCTATTCCGCCTGGAAGGCCGGCTCGGCCGATGCCGAGGCGCTGCAGGACCAGCTTACCCGCGAGCGCCTGACGCTGCAGAACTACCCGGCCGCGGCGGCCCTGAAAGAGCTGCTGGCCCGCAACAGCGGCAAGGCGAGCTGGCGCAAAGTCCGCGCCCCGTTCATGCCGCTTCCGGCGGAAAAGGCGACCTCGCTGGTCGCCGAGCTCGACGCGGTGGATTTCGCGCTGGCGGCCTGAGGCACCGGTACATTTATGCGAGAGAGCGCCCCGGCCCCGGCCGGGGCGTTTTCGTTTTCAGCGCGCCTTGCGACCGAGATTGACCAGCACCATGGAGACGAAGACGCAGCCGACCGCGCCCCAGATCCAGGCGGAATGGACCTCGCCGAAGATCACCCAGCCCCAGCCGAGACCGAACAGGTTCACCACGTAGGAAACGAGGCTGAGAAAGACCGGCCCCGCCCGTTTCAGGATCTCGAAATAGAGGATGTAGGCGACCGACGAGATCGAGATCTGCCCGAGCATCGCGTAGTCGGTCGGACCCGGATCGGCCATCAGCGGGTAGAAGCCGTCGACCGCCAGCATCAGCGGCAGGGTGGAGAGCGATGCGACGATCAGCATCCCCCGTGCGGCGGCGAGCGAGTGCGTGCCGTCCGGTCGCATCCGGTCGCTGAAAATCCCGCTGAAGGCATAGAGCGCCGGCGTCAGGAACGCCATCAGCACCCATGGAACCATGTCCGGCGACGGCAGGCTGGTGTCGGGCACGACCATCATGAGCGCCCCCACCAGGCCGAGGCCGATCCCGATGGCGCAAGCCCACCGGAACCCCTCGATCCGGAGTCCCACCGCCAGCACGTAGCCGAGCACCGGCACACTTGAGACCACGGTGCTCATCACCCCGGCCGGGATGTGCTTGGCGGTGGTGATGATGTTGATGTTGGGCAGCACGAGCCCGATCACGGCAGCGCCGACGAAGAAGACGAGATGACGGCGGCTGAATTCTAACGGAATGCCCTTGTGCCAGCAGACAAGCGTCAGGAAGATAGCCGCGCCGGTCGACTGCATCCAGGCATAGGCGAAGGGATGCACACCGCCCATCGCGGCGACCTTCGAGAGCGAGAAGGAAAGGCCCCAGAGGCCGCCGAGCAGCAGCAGCATGGCCGCGGGAAGCACCATCCGGGGATCGAACAGACCGCCGGCCGGCGGCTTCAGGGTCTCGTGCGTGGACATCTTTCCCGTGCCGTCAGAACGGCCAGACCACCGGCAGCAGCGGAACCGCGACGGCAAGGATCAAGGCATCGAGCAGCAGGCCGACGCGCCAGTAATCGCCGAACCGGTAGCCCGCGGGACCCATGACCAGAAGGTTGTTCTGATGCCCGATCGGGGTGAGGAAGGCACTGGAGGCCCCGATGGCGACCGCCATCAGCAGCGGATCCGGGCTGACCGAGAGCCGTTCGGCGATGCCGAGCGCGACGGGCGCCATGACCAGCGCCGTCGCCGCGTTGTTCATCATGTCGGTGAGGAACATGGTCAGCATCATCAGCAGCGCGAGCACGAGATAGAGCGAATAGCCCGACGCCACATCCGCCACCGCACCCGCGATGAGCCCCGCCGCGCCGGTCTCGTGCATCGCCGTCCCGACGGGTATCATCGCTCCCAGCAGGACGACGATCTGCCAGTCGATCGCGCCGTAGACCTCGCTCATCGGGATGATATCGAGCAGCACCATGACCGCGAGCCCGACGACGAGACAGACCGCCGCCGGCACGATACCGGCACTGGCGGCGACGATCGCGGAGAGGAAAATCAGCGCCGGCGCCAGGATCTTCGGGCGTTCCAGGCTCATCCGGCGCTGCGCCAGCGGCAGACAGCCGAGGGCAGAGATGGTGCCGTAGATCTGGTCCGCATCGCCCTGCAGCATCAGCACGTCGCCGGCCCGGAAGCGAACGTCGCGCAGCCGCGTGTTGATCGGCGCCCCGCCGCGCGCGACGCCCAAAAGGTTGAGCCCATAGCGCGAGCGCAGCCGGAGCATCGCGGCGCTGCGGCCCTCGATCCAGGCGCGCGGCGGCATCACCGCCTCGACCACGGCGAGCTCCGCGTCCTCGCTGGAATCCTTGGTCGCGTCCAGTTCCTTGGCGTCGACCAGCTCGAGGCCCTTCTGCACCGCGGCCTCGATCTGTTCCGCCGTGCCGTGGGCCAGCAGCAGGTCGCCCTCGACAAGCGGCTCGCGGGTGAGGCGCCGGACCACGCGTTCGTTGCCGCGCAGCAGCGCCAGCACGGTCGGGCGGCCGCTATCGTCATGCCGGTCCCCGAGCGCGCGGATGCTCTGGCCGATCAGGCGCGATCCCTCCGGCACGCGAAATTCTGTCACGTAGCTCGAAAGCTCGAACAGCCGCCTTCCCTCGTCGTTGCCGCGCCGGTTCGGCACCAGGCGCACGCCGACGATCACGAGATAGACGATCCCGACCAGCGCCACCGCGAGGCCGACCGGGGCGAAGTCGAACATGTGGAATTCCTCGCCGATGGCGGCGCGGCGGTAATCGGCGATGATCAGGTTCGGCGGCGTGCCGATCAGGGTGATCATGCCGCCGAGCAGCGAGGCGAAGGAGAGCGGCATCAGCAGGCGCGACGGCGACATTCCGGCGCGACGGGCGACCGAAAGCGCCACCGGCATGAGCAGGGCCAGGGCGCCGACATTGTTCATGAAGCTGGAAAGAAACCCGGCGAGCCCGACCAGCGAGAAGGTTTTCGCGGTCTCGGACTCGGTGCGCTGGGCCAGCCGCTCGGCGATTACCCCGACGGCGCCCGAACGGGTCAGCGCGGCCGACATGCCGAGCACCGCCACCACGGTGATCACCGCGGGATGGCCGAAACCGGCAAAGGCCTTCACCGGATCGACGACCCCGACCGCCACCGCCAGCAGAAGCGCCAGCAGGGCGACGAGGTCGATCCGGTAGCGGCCCCAGATGAACGCCCCGAGGGCGCCGAGGATGATCGCGAGGATCGCTGTCTGCTCGAAGGTCATGCCGGAGCTATAGCGCCCCGGCGCCCGGCGCGGAAGCGATTTTGCAGCGCACCCACAACCGATGGGCGCAGACCGGACGGGCCAGGACGATCAGGAGCGGCGCTGCGCCAGCACGGTGAGCGCGATCCCGGCGGCGATGACGAGCGCGCCCGCCCAGGTCTCCCAGCCATAGCGCTCGCCGAGCAGGATGGTCGCGACGACGAGGCCGACCGCGGCGGCGACGTAACCGATCTGGCTCAGCAGGACGGCGCCGCCGATCCGTTGCAGCCGGAAGAACAGCGGGAACGCCGCGGCCGCGGCGAGCGCCTGGGCCAGCGCCGCTTCGGGTGCAGCGGCCAGAGACGCGGCGGGCACGGTGCCCTCGACGGCGAGGAGCAGGGCGAGGAAACCGAACAGGGCCGCGCCGTGGCTCCAGAAGGCGAGCACGTCCGGCGAGACGTTCTCCGGCCAGGCCATGCTGCGATAGACATTGCCGACGGCGAGCGCCACGGGCACCGCGAAACCGGCGGCGATCCAGATCGGCTCCGGCGCGTCTGCCGCCGTCCCCCTTGTCAGACTGACGATTGCGGCGCCGACAAGGCCCACCGCGATCCCTGCAAGCCCGAGCCGGCCCGGCGTGCGCAGTCCGAGGACCGCCGAGAAGGCCAGGGTGAAGACCGGCGACTGGGCGAACATCAATCCCATATAGCCCGCCCCGGCATGGGGGATGACGGCATAGAGAATGACGTTGGGAATGACGAAGGAGACGATCCCGCCGAAGATAGCGAAGCGGACCACTTTCCGCTCCGGGGCGCGCAGCGCACGTCGCGCGGCCAGGGCCGGAAAGAGGATCACTGCGACGCCAAGCGACGGGATCATCGCCCAGAGGATCGGCGAGATCCCGGCATCGCCCGCGAGTTTGCCGAGCGGGAAATTGATCCCGACGAGGGCGCCGGTGGCGATGAGAAGCAGGGAGGGATTGGCAAGCATCGGTATGGACTGCGCGCCTTCCGCGTCTCGGTCAAGTGATGTGGTCATCGTTTATGTCCCTTCAAGCCACGCGCTCGGAAGGGAACATGCCGGGCGTCGCTATCTCCGCGAGCGGCCGGCGCCCGCTTGCCGCCTCCCGCGCCCGAAGCGGCTCGGCAAGCCGCTCTACGGGTCCGCGGCGGCCAAGCGCGATGGCGATCTCGACCTTGAACCGGTCGGGAACGGCAAGGATGCGGCGTACGCGATCGCGGTCGATCCCCGCCATCGCATGGGCATGGTATCCGAGCGCAGTCGCCTGTAGAGCCAGCTGCACCCAGGCCGCCCCGGCATCGAAACTGTTCAGCGTCGAGATCCGGTCCGGCCTCCCGCCCTCGCCCGGCATCACCGAGTCGGAAAGCAGGAGAACGAGAACCGACGCATCCGCAGCCCAAAGCCGATTGAACTCATCCAACAGCGACACGAACGGCTGCCAATGCGCGCTGTCCCGATGCGCATAAAGGAAATGCCAAGGTTGGATATTGAATGCGGACGGCGCCCAGCGCGCCGCCTCCAAAACAGTTTCGAGATCGCTCTGGGGCATGCTTTCGGGCAGAAAGCTGCGCGGCGACCAACGGTCGAGAAAAAGCGACTCGATTGGATGGCCGGCTAATCGGGATGAGCTCATCGTCTTCTCCTTCACAGCTTCAGACGGATGTCATAGGATGATTTCATTCGATTATTGATATTCCTTAGTCGGATAATTTGATGTCGAATTATTTGATATCGGACGGCCCATGAGTCAAGACCCGAATCCGAAGACGCGCGGACAAGCCAGCCAGGGCGCGCCGCTCGGCAGCATTCTTGAGCAATGGAAACGGGAGCGTCCGGATCTCGACCCGGAGCCGATGGCGGTCTGCGGCGCCCTGCGCCGGGCGAACGACCGGGTGCGCACGGCGATCGAGGGGAATGTCGCGGCGAGCGGGCTGGACGGCCCCGGCTTCGACGTGCTGCTCACCCTGCGCCGCCAGGGCAGGGGCGAGACCCTGACACCGTCGGAGCTGGCCGGCGAGATGATGCTCTCCACCTCGGCCATGACCAACCGGCTCGACCGGCTGGAGAAACGCGGCCTGATCGAACGGAAGGCCGATCCGAGCGATCGCCGCAGCCTCCGGGTCGCCCTGACCGAAGACGGCTTCGCGCTCGCCGACGAGCTGGTGGTCGGTCACCTCGCGGTGGAGGAAGACCTGCTGGCGCCGCTCAGCGGCGCCGAGCGCGTGGAGCTGATCCGCCTGCTGGAGAAGATCGGCGCCTGACCTAGAGCCGCTTGCCGCTCTCCGGATCGAAAAGGTGCAGGTTCTCCGGCGCGGCGGCGAGATGCAGGGTCTCGCCGGGGGCGAGATGCTGATGCCCTGAAAGCCGCACCGTGGTCAGGGCGTTCTTGCCGCCGGTATGGCCGTGCACCAGCGTATCGGCACCGAGATGTTCAACCAGGTCGATCTTCAGCTCCAGCCCGTGCGCGTCGCCGCCCGGCTCGAAATGTTCCGGCCGGATGCCGAGGGAGACCGTCTGCCCCTCGCTGACGCCCTGGGCGCTGCCGTTCAGCGGCAGCTTCACGCCGTCGTCGAGCACCGCCTCGCCGCCTTCGATCCGCGCTTCCATGAAATTCATCGAGGGCGAACCAATGAAAGCCGCGACGAACTTGGTGGCCGGCCGGTCATAGACCTCGATCGGGGTGCCGATCTGCTCGGCCACGCCGGCATTCATTACCACAAGGCGGTCCGCCATGGTCATCGCCTCGACCTGGTCGTGGGTGACGTAGAGACTGGTGGTGCCGAGCTGGCGCTGCAGCTTCTTCACCTCGACCCGCATCTGCACCCGGAGCTTGGCATCGAGATTGGAAAGCGGCTCGTCGAAGAGGAACACGGAAGGCTCGCGCACGATGGCGCGGCCCATGGCGACGCGCTGGCGCTGGCCGCCGGAGAGCTGCTGCGGACGGCGCTCCAGCAGCGGCGCCAGTTCCAGGATATCCGCCGCCTTGCGCACCCGGCTGTCGATCTCGTCCTTCGCCATGCGCCGGTTCTTCAGCCCGTAGGCCATGTTGTTGAAGACCGTCATATGCGGATAGAGCGCGTAATTCTGGAACACCATGGCGATGTCCCGGTCCGCCGGCTCGAGGCCGTTGACCTCGCGCCCGGAAATCGAGACCGCGCCGCCGGTGATGCTCTCGAGGCCGGCCACCATGCGCAGCAGCGTGGACTTGCCGCAGCCCGACGGGCCGACGAGCGCGATGAACTCGCCGTCGTCGATGTCGATATCGATCCCGTGAATGGCCTTGAAGCCGTTGGGATAGGTTTTCTCGATGCTCTTGAGTGTGACCTCGGCCATCCTCAGTTCCTCATTTCTCGGATTCGACGAGGCCCTTCACGAACCAGCGCTGGAAGATCACCACCACCATGACCGGTGGCAGCAGCGCGAGGATCGAAAGCGCGAGGGCCTTGTTGTATTGCGGGATACGGTTGCCTTCGAGATCGTTGAGGATCTGCTTGATCCCCATCACGACCGTGAAATAGCTCTCGTCCGTGGTCATCAGGATGGGCCAGAGATACTGGTTCCACCCGACCACGAACATGATGATGAAGATCGCCGCGATCATTGTTTTCGAGAGCGGCAGCAGGATGTCGACGAAGAAGCGGAACGGCCCCGCCCCGTCGATCCGCGCCGCCTCCAGGATCTCCTCCGGCACCGACTTGTAGAACTGGCGGAAAAAGAAGGTCGCGGTCGCGCTGGCGATCAGCGGCAGGATCAGCCCGGTATAGCTGTTCAGCATGCCGAGGTCGGAGACCACCTCGTAGGAGGGAATGATGCGCACCTCGAGCGGCAGCAGCAGCGAGGAGAAGATGATCCAGAAGAAGAAGCTGCCGGCCGGGAAGCGGAAATAGACGATGGCATAGGCGGCCAGTGTCGAGATGATGATCTTGCCGATCGAGAAACCGAGCCCGAGCACCATCGAGTTCTGCAGCATCAGCACCGCGTTCACCTGCTCGGTGAAGCCGGTATTCTCGAACAGCACCGCGCTGTAGGTCTCCCAGAAATAGTCCCCGAACCAGAGCTGGAGCCCCTCGCCGAGGAGCGTTTCCGGGCGGTGCGTCGAGGAGGCGAAAGCGATCCAGATCGGCAGCAGCAGGAAAAGGATGCCGAGGATCAGGATCAGATGGTCGAGCGGTTTGACGTTTTTCATCGTTTCGCTCCCGCTCAGTAATGGATGCGCTTCTCGAGCACGCGGAACTGCACGACGGTCAGCCCGAGCACGAGAATCATGAGGATGACGGACTGCGCCGAGCTGCCGCCGAGATCGGCACCGAGGAAGCCGTCCTGATAGACCTTGTAGACCAGCGTCGCGGTGCCGCCGCCGGGCGCGCCGCGGGTCATGGTGTCGATCACCCCGAAGGTGTCGAAGAAGGCGTAGGTGATGTTGATCACCAGCACGAAGAAGCCGGTCGGCGCGAGCAGCGGCAGGGTCACCGTCCAGAACCGGCGGAAGCCGTCGCGGCAATCGATCAGCGCGGCCTCGCGGACCGAGCGCGGGATCGACTGCAGGCCGGCGAGGAAATAGATGAAATTCACGCTGACCTGCTTCCAGACCGAGACCAGGATCACGGTGAAGGAGGCGTCGAACACGTCGAGCTGCGGATTGAACGGCCAGCCGGTGGCGTTCAGGAAATGGTTCAGCGGGCCGATCGAACGGTCGAACAGAAAGGTGCCGATCATGCCGGCGACCGCGGGCGCCACCGCATAGACCCAGGTCAGCATGACCTTGTAAGCGGACTGCCCGTGAATGATCCCGTCCGCCTTGACCGCCAGCAGCAGCGCGAGCGCCATGGAGAGAAAGGCGACGAGGGCGGAGAAGACGAGGGTGAAGACGGCCGAGGTCGCGTAATGGTCGCTTGCGACCACCTCGCGGAAATTGTCGAGGCCGACGAACTGGCTGGCGAGACCGAACGGGTCCTCCAGCATGAAGGACTGGTAGATCGCCTGGGCCGCCGGCCAGACGAAGAAGATCGCGATGATCGCGAGCTGCGGCGCGATCAGCAGATACGGCAGGGTGATGTGGTTGAATTGCTGCCGCTTCATCGGCGGAACCCCAATGCGAGCCGGAACAGGAAAACGGCGGACGGGTGAAACCGTCCGCCGTCTTTCGGGAGATGAGGCTTACTGGACCGTCTTGGCGAAGCGGGCGAGCAGCTTGTTGGCGCCGTCCTCGATGGCCGCGAAGGCATCGTCGACCGACTTGGAGCCGGCGAAGATCTGGTCGTATTCGCGGTTCATCACTTCGCGGATCTGCACGTAGTAACCGAGGCGGTAGCCCTTGTTGTTCTCGGCAGATTTCAGGTTCAGCTGCTGGATGCCGACCTCGGCGTCCGGCTCGTCCTTGTAATAGCCGGATTCCTTCGCGAGCGTGTAGGCCGCGTTGGTGATCGGCACGTAGCCGGTTTCCTTGTGCCAGAAGAACTGGGTTTCCGGCTTGGTCAGGAACTTGAAGAACTGGGCAACGCCCTCGTTCTCGGCCTTGTCCTTGCCGGAGAAGGCGAAGAGAGCCGCACCGCCGATGAAGGTGGTGTAGTCCTCGCCCTTGGCGATGCTGTTCCAATACGGCAGGTTGGTGGTACCGAAGTCGAACTTCGCCGCCTTCTTCAGACCACCGAAGGAGCCGGAGGAGCCGAGCCACATGGCGACTTCCTGGTCGATGAAGGGCTTCTGGTTGTCGCCCCACTTGGTGCCGTAATAGCCGAACAGGCCGGCCTGCTGCCACTCGCGCGCCTTCGAGAAGTGCATGCGCATGTGTTCGTTGTTGTAGTTGATCTTGGTCGCGACGCCGTCGAAGCCGTTATTCTCGTTCGCCAGCGGGATGTTGTGCCGGGAGTGGAAGTTCTCGGAGAAGATCCACGGCGTGTGCGACTGGCTGAGCGCGATATAGCCCGCGTCCTTCAGCTTCGGCGCGATTGACTCGAACTCTTCCCAGGTCTTCGGCGGCTGCACGCCGGCTTTCGCCAGGGCGTCCTTGTTGTAGTAGAGCACCGGGGTGGAGCTGTTGAACGGCATGCCGATCATGTCGCCCTTGCTGTCCGCGTAGAAATAGCGGACGCCGGCGATGTAATCCTCGGCGTGGAAAGGAACGCCGTTTTCGTTCAGCAGGCTGGCAACCGGATAGACCGCGCCCTTGGCGTTGATGATGGTCGCGGCGCCGGCGTCGAAGATCTGGATGATGTTCGGCGCTTCGCCCGCGCGGAACGCGGCGATGCCGGCGGTCATGGTCTCTTCGTAGCCGCCCTTGTAGATCGGGGTCAGCTTGTACTCGCTCTGGGACGCGTTGAAGTCCTTGGCGATGGCGTTCACGGTCTCGCCGAGGCCGCCGCCCATGGCGTGCCAGAAGGTGATCTCGGTGGCCGCGTTGGCGGCGCCCGCACCGAGCATGGCAAGGCCAGCCGCGGCAGCGAGAAGCGTCTTGGTTGCTTTCATAAGAAGGCTCCAGTGGATGAAATACGAGCGCGTGACCGTATTCCCGCTGAAGGTCCGAACGGTGAAAGAACCGTGACATTTTCGTTGCAGTAATTTCGTCTAAGCTTTTCTTTTCATTTGAAAATTCAGAACGTTCGTTTGGTGCTGTCGCGACCGGTTTCGGACGATCGAAAACTCCGTTTGCCGCGCAATGCGCGGATAGTCGGCGCCGGGAAGGCAAAGGTATAAAATAGGCATTGCAACCGAGGAGGCTGGAGAGATGCCGGACGAAGGAATGGCGGCACGCGGCGCGACGAGAGGCTTCGACGACGATGCGGCCCGCTGGGCGGCGGTGACCGGCAACGACGCGTCGGCGGACGGACATTTCTACTACGCGGTGATCACGACGGGCGTCTATTGCCGCCCGAGCTGCCGCTCGCGCATGCCGAAACGCGAGAATGTCCAGTTCTACGACAATGCCGCGGCCGCGGAGGCCGCAGGCTACCGGCCCTGCCGCAAATGCCTCGGCCAGGATGCGGCCGAAATCCGGCGCCGCGAGGCGGTAACCCGGGCCTGCGCGTTGCTCGACGGGGCGGAGGAGACCGCGCCGACGCTCGACGCGCTCGCCGCCGAGACCGGCCTCTCGCCCTATCATCTGCAACGGACCTTCAAGGCGGTGACCGGCGTCACCCCGCGGCAATATTGGGACGCGCGCCGGCTGGCCCGGCTCCGGCAGAACCTGAAATCGGGCGAGGCCGTGGCACCCGCGCTCTACGGTGCCGGCTACGGCTCGTCCAGCCGGCTCTACGAGAAAGCGCGCGGCCAGCTCGGCATGACGCCGGCGACCTACGGCAAGGGCGGCAAGGGGGCGGTGATCGCCTTCACCACGGCCGCCTCGCCGCTCGGCCCGCTGCTGGTCGCCGCGACCGAAGCCGGGATCTGCTTCGTCTCCCTCGGCAACGAGGTTTCCGCCCTGGAAACCGGGCTTCGCGAGGAGTTCCCCCGGGCCGAGATCGTACGCGAGGACGAGACGCTCGGAGAACTCACCGACCGTGTCCTCGCGAGCCTCGACGGCGGGACGCCGGACAGCGCCTTGCCGCTCGACATCCAGGCGACCGCTTTCCAGCGCCAGGTCTGGGAGGCGCTGATGGCGATACCGGCCGGCGAGACCCGGACCTATGGCGAGCTTGCGGAGGCGATCGGCAAACCGGGCGCGGCACGGGCCGTCGGGCGCGCCTGCGGCAGCAACCGGGTCGCCCTAGTCATTCCCTGCCACCGCGCCGTCGGCGCGAACGGCAGCCTCACCGGCTATCGCTGGGGCACGGAGCGCAAGCGCCGGCTTCTGGACGCCGAGCGCGCGGGGAACGCGAAACGGCTCGCCGCCGCCGGGTAAACCGTCCGGTTTTACCCGGGCCGAAATATGCGCTATGAAAAGGGGCCGTTCTTCCGGAATGGCCCTATTCTCTTTCGAAGATCACCGATGAAAAATTCCGATTTCCGGGTCGATTCGGTCGGCGGCATCGCGACGCTGACCCTCATGGTCGCGCTCGGCCAGATGGCGGTCGGCCTGTTCGTGCCCTCGCTGCCGTCGCTCGTCAGCTATTTCGATACCGATATGGGCACGGTGCAGTTGACGCTGACCGTGCATTTCACAGCATTCGCCCTGTTCCAGCTTCTTGCGGGCCCCCTCTCGGACCGGTTCGGCCGCCGGCCGGTCATCCTGACCGGCCTCGCCATCTATGCCTGCGGAGCGATCGCCTGCGCCCTCGCGGAGAGCATCTCCGCCCTGATCGGGGCCCGCATCCTGCTCGCCATCGGCGCCTGCTCCGGCCACGCGGTCAGCCGGGCGGTGATCCGGGACCGCTCGGAAGGCGCCGACTCGGCGCGGATCATGTCCTATATCGGCATGGCCATGGCCCTCTCTCCCGCGCTGACGCCGACCATCGGCGGTCAGCTTCAGGGCCATTTCGGCTGGCAGGCCTGTTTCGTGCTGATGGCCTGCATCAGCGGTGTCCTATTTCTCTACAGCTTCTTCTTTCTGCCAGAGACGATCCGCACGCGAAACGCGGACGCGATGAAATTCGGCGGCATGCTGGCCACCTATGGCCGACTGATGATCGACCGCCGCTTCTTCGGCTACGCGGCGCTGAATGGCTGCATCTTCGGCGCGCTCTTCGCCTATCAGACCGGTTCCCCCTACCTGCTGATGGTCGAGCTCGGCTATTCGCCGCAGGCCTACGGGCTGCTGATCCTGTTCAATGTCGCAGGGTTCCTCTCCGGCAACCTGATCACCAACCGGTTCGGCCGTCGGGTCGGGATCTACGGCATGGTCCGGGCGGGCTCGATCCTGACCTTCGTCGCCGGGATCGCGATGGTGGTGCCGACCGAACTCGGTCACGTCTCGGCGCTCTCCATCATCGGCCCCAGCATGCTCCTGCTCTTCGCCATGGGGATCACCCTGCCGAGCGCGATGGCGGGCGCGATGCAGCATTTCCCGGAAGTCGCCGGCGCCGCCTCGGCCCTGCTCGGCTTCCTGCAGATGGGGACGGGCGCCCTCGGCTCCTTCATGATCAGCAGCCTGCAGAACCAGCATCCCCATGTGATGCCGGACGTCTTCGCGGTTTCCGGTGTACTGGCCCTCGTCGCCCTGGCCTTCATTCCGAAACCCGGAGCGGGTCGCGATTGACCGGAAATCCGCGCGCAGGCACTAATATCTGGTAGTCTAGCCAATCAGGCCCACAACAAGTTGGGATTGCCGGGAATGAAACAGACCAGCCCGCTGATCGTAACGGGACGCGACGGGACGCAGATCGAAGTTCCGGTGCGGATCTCGGCACGGGCGCGGCGGCTCTCCCTCAAGGTCGATCCCGCGCGTGGCATGCCGGAACTGGTGCTCCCGCACGGCGTCGCCCCGACCCAGGCGGAAAGCTTCGTCGCCCGCAACGTGGTCTGGCTCGAGGAGCGGCTGAAACGGCTGCCGGAACCGATCGCCTTCGCCGACGGAACCATCATCCCCCTGCTCGGCACCGAGCATCTGATCCGCCACCGACCGGAGCTGCGCGGCACGGTGAGGCGGTTCGATGGCAACGACGGCGAGCCCGCACGGCTTGAGGTGTCCGGCGGCGCCGACCACCTTGCCCGGCGCCTGACCGACTGGCTGAAGCGCGAGGCCCGTGGGGAGATCTCGGCACGGGCCCGGCACTATGCGGAACGGCTCGACCGGCGGCCGTCACGGATATCGATCCGGGACACGCGGAGCCGCTGGGGCAGCTGCTCCTCGAAAGGCGCCCTCTCTTTCTCCTGGCGCCTCATTCTCGCACCCGAACACGTGCTCGACTATGTCTGCGCCCACGAGGCGGCGCACCTGATCGAGATGAACCACTCCCACCGGTTCTGGGCCCTGGTCGAGAAGCTGGTCGAGGATATGGACATGTCCCGCGCCTGGCTGAAACGGCACGGCGCGACGCTGCATCGCTACGGCTGACGCGCGCGCCCAAAATCCATCATCATCCGGTCAAATTTCCCGGCCAGTTTCACGCCCGCCTTTCAACGATTTTCGCGGGCCCTGCGGCATGGATTCTCTTCGGCGCTATTCGATCATCTGTTCCTGGGCCATCGCCGCCGCCCTGATCGCCGGACTGTTCGGCGCCTTTCATCCACTGGCCGACAGTTTCGCGCATTTCCGCCTGCATCTGCTCGTCCTCGCCCTGCCGTTTTTGCTTCTGCTCCTGATCACCCGGGCCTGGATCAATGCGCTCGCGATAGCCGCGGTGGTCGTGGTCGGCGCCGGCTCTCTCGGCCAGCTGTTCGGCGGGGGGGCCTTCGCGGCGAACGGATCGGATGACGCGCAGCGCCTCCGCATCGTCTCGCTCAATCTGCACCATTTCTATACCGACCCGGAACGGGTCACCGCCTTCATGGAAGAGGCGGCGCCGGGGGTGGTCGCCTTTCAGGAGGCCGGCCTGGAGCCACCTAAGATCACTGAGCGGCTGCGCGCGATCTATCCGCACCAGTTGATCTGCCGTTATCGCGGCGATGTCGGAATCGCCGTGCTCTCGCGCACTCCTTTCAAGGGCACCGGGTGCCTTGACGACCATCGCCTCGCCTGGGCCACCGTCGAGCAAGACGGCCGGCCCGTGACCGTGGCGTCGCTGCATCTCCGCTGGCCCTTTCCCTCGCCGCAAGCCGCGCAGATCGGCGGGCTTTCAACGGTCTGGGAACAGCTCGACACGCCACTCGTCATCACCGGCGATTTCAACGCGGCACCCTGGAGCCATGCGGTGCAGAAAGTGGCGCGCGATTCCGGAACCCGGGTCGTACCCGGTCTCCGGCGCAGCTTCACCTGGGGCGACAACTGGCTCGGCGACCTGATGGCTTTGCCGATCGATCACGCGCTGGTCTCGCCCACCCTGAAGATCGCCGGAGCCGAACTCGGCCCGCATGTCAGCTCGGACCATCTACCGCTGATCGTCGATGTGGAAACCCGGCGCTTCTAGAGCCGGCTCGCGTCCTTGCCGGCAAGGCCCGCGAGCGGGCGCGGCGGGCCTTTCGCCGCCTCGGACATAAAGGCGGCCCAGATTTCCGCCGGCAGACTGCCGCCGGTCACCCCGTCCATCGGCGAGGCATCGTCACGGCCGACCCATATCCCCGCCACCAGATCCGCCGTATAGCCGATAAACCAGGCATCGCGGAAATCCTGCGAGGTGCCGGTCTTGCCGGCTGCGGGACGGCCAATCCGCGCCCGCCGTCCGGTACCGCGCTCGACCACACTCTGCAGCATCCGGTTCAGCGCCGCGACGGAGCGGGCATCGACCACTTCCGGCGCGGAGGCACCGCCACGGGCATAGACCTTCCCCTCGCCCGACGTATCGATCGCCTCGACCGCGTAGGGGGTGACGAAACGGCCGTGATTGGCGAAGGCGGCATAGGCCGCGGTCATTTCGAGCAGCGTCACCTCTCCCGCGCCGAGGGCCAGGCTCGGCCGGTCCGGCAGGGTGGCGGTCAGGCCGAGACGGCGCGCAACCGAGAGCGCACGGCGCCGGCCGATCGCCTCGGAGACGCTGACGGTCGCCGCGTTCAGCGACTCCGCGAGTGCGTCCTCCAGGGTCACTTCGCCACGGTAACGACCGTCGAAATTGCGTGGCTTCCATCCGTCGATGGCGAGCGCCGCGTCGGATACCGGCGTCTCGGGCTGGTATCCCGCCTCGAGCGCCGCCAGAAAGACGAAGGGCTTGAAGGCGGAACCCGGCTGGCGCAGGGCCTGGGTCGCGCGATTGAACTGGGAGGCGGCATAATCCCGTCCGCCGATCATCGCCCGGACCGCGCCGTCCGGCGCCATCACCACCATGGCGATCTGCCGAGCGCCTTTCTTGGCGCCGCGTTTCATGCCCTCGGCGACGGCACGCTCGGCGAGACGCTGCAGGCGCCGGTCGAGCGTCGTGCGGACCGTCCGGTCGCCGCCGCCGGGACCGGCATAGCCGCCCGCCCGCTCGCGCGCCCAGTCTGCGAAATAGCGATGGTTTCGGCTGACTCCGGCGGCCCCGCGGACCGGCGCCGGAGCGGCCGAGATGCGGAGCGCCTCCGCCTCGGTGAGATATCCGGCATCGGCCATGTTCAGCAGCACCTGCCTGGTGCGGCCGGCGGAGAGCTCGCGGTCCACCGCCGGATTGTAACGCGACGGCGCCTTCAGCAGCCCGACCAGCATGGCGGACTGATAGGCGGTCAGATCCTCGACGGGACGGCCGAAATACTTCCGCGCCGCCGCATCGACACCGTAAGCGCCGGCGCCGAAATAGACCCGGTTCAGATAGATCGCGAGAATCTCCTGCTTGGAGAACCTGTGCTCCAGCCAGAAGGCGAGCAGCAGTTCCTGGATTTTCCGAGAATAGGAACGCTCGGCGCTGAGGAAGACGTTCTTGGCGAGCTGCTGGGTCAGCGTGCTGCCACCCTGCACGGTACGGCCCGCCTGCAGATTTACCACCGCCGCACGGGCGATCGAGATCGGATCGATTCCGAAATGAGAAAAGAAGCGCCGGTCCTCGGTCGCGACCAGGGCCTGGACCAGGGACTCCGGCAGACGGCTCACGGCGACCGGCCGTCCGTGCAGCGCGCCATAGGAGACAAACATGACCCCGTCCCGGTCCAGGAGACGGGTCGCCCCCGCGCGCTCATAGCGGTCAAGGTCGTTGATATCCGGGAGCTGATAGGCGTGATAGGCGAGCAGGCCGCCGATTGCGACGCCGATCCAGATCGCGGCGACGAAACCGTACTTCAGGAGTCCGGTGAGAAAGCCGGTTTTCTTGCGGACGACCGCCGACTTCCGGCGGCGCGGCGCGGAACGGGCGCGCGGTTTCGCGCCCGCACTCTTCCCGGCGCTCTTGGCCGCGCCCGCAGCCTCCCGCGCCGTGCCGGATTTTGCCTTTCCGGACCGGGCGCGACGGGAGGCTGTCGCGGATTTTCGTGTCGGAGTCCGTGCCATCGGTTTCCGCAGCTCATAACCAGCTGCAGAATTAACTCATAACTATCTGATATTGGCAAATATTTTTCTTATTCTTAATATATCGGTTTAACTTGAAAAATATCGATAAAAATACTGAAAATGCACATAAATTGCCAAACATCAGCACGTTAAGCCAATATCTTCAATTTTATCTTAATTAACTTGTTTAACATAATAAATTATATGGATTTTCCAGCATTGTCCTTCACCTCCGGGGAGCCCTCCCACCTGCTCGCGAACCGATCACGCGCTCTCGCATTGCCCGTGATCGGGTGGCGCCATAGCTAAATCGGGTTCAGACCACGATCCCGACGGGAGACCCGATATGACCATCCGTGACAGCCGCGATCTCGCTGTCTCCAACGCCGACAACGCCATCGTCAGCGCACTGGAAAAGGCGCACGACCTTTTTCTGACCTATTCGGGAGACCCGCTCGGGGAGATCCAGGAGGTGCTCGACGGCGCACCCGATTTCGTCATGGGCCTGATCTTCAAGGCAGCGCTTCTGACCCAGGCGATGGAAACGCGGGTCTATCCGGACATGCTCCGCACGCTGGAAAAGGCGGAAGCGCTGACCGCCCGCGCGAACGAGCGGGAGCGGATGCATATCGCCGCGATCCGCGCCTGGGCGGACGGCGATTTCCATCGCGCCGTCGATCTCTGGGACGATGTTCTGGTGCATTACCCGCGCGATCTTCTCGCCCTGCAGCTCGCCCATCTCTCCGACGTCCTGCTCGGCGACACCTCGAACCAGCGGGACCGGGTCGCCCGCATCCTCCATGCCTGGGACGAGAGCGTACCCGGCTACGGCTATGTGCTCGGCTTCTACGCCTTCGGTCTGGAAGAGAATCGCGACTTCGCCATGGCGGAGGAATGCGGCCGCCGCGCCGTCGCGCTCAACCCGGCGGACTCCTATGCCGTTCACGCGGTCGCGCATGTGATGGAAAGCCAGGGCCGGCAGTCCGGCGGCATCAACTGGATGCGTTCGCGCGAGGGCGATTGGGCCTACGGAAATTTCGCCAACCATCTCTGGTGGCATCTCGCGCTTTATCATCTCGACCTCGCTCAAACCGACCGGGTGCTCGATATCTACGACACCCGTCTGCGCAGCACCGATCCGAGCGGCGACCGTTACGAGGAACTGGATGCCGCCGCCCTGCTCTGGCGCCTCAACCTGCTCGGCACCGATGTCGGCGACCGCTGGAAAACGCTTGCCGACAAATGGGAGCCGAGCGCGACGGACACGCTCTACGCCTTCAACGACGTCCACGCGATGATGACCTTCGTGGCGGACGGGCGCTGGGACGTGGCGGAGAAGGTCCTCAACGCGCACGAGCGCTACATGGCGGCGGCGAACGATGCCAATTCCGCCATGACCCGCACGGTCGGCGAGCCCTTCTGCAAGGCGCTGAAGGCCTTCGCGGAGGAGAATTACGGCGCTGTGGTCGAGGCGTTGCTGCCGATCCGCTACCGCACCCGCTATCTCGGCGGCAGCCATGCCCAGCGCGACATTATCGGACTTACCCTGCTCGAAGCGGCGCTCCGCGCCGGCCAGAACGAGCTTGCGTTAGCGCTCTCGTCCGAACGGACGGCCCTGAAGCCGACCAGTCCGCAGAACTGGCGGTTCGCCGCACGGGCGCATCGCGGCCTTGGCGATCACGGGCGCGCGGCGGAGGCCGAGGCCCACGCCGTCGCGCTGCACGGTTAGGACCGGCTCAGGCCGCCGGCTGGCGGTTCCAGGGCATGTGGCGGAGCAGCCGCGCCATGCCGCACCAGCCGGTGGTGCCAGCCATTAATAGGCCGGCGCCGACAAAGGCGGCGACCAGCGCATAGGCCGGATCGACCAGATAGCCGGCGAGACCGCCCGCGAGGGCAAGGCCGCCCGCAATGATCTGCACCTGGCGCATGATCTCGAGCGGTGCCTTCGCGTTGCGCTGAACCGGCATACCGGCATCGCGCCATCCCTCGATACCGCCTTCGAGAAAGGCAGCCTCGCCAAAGCCGGCCCCGGTGAAGAGCGCCGCATTCACCATGGTCCGGTTTCCGGAGCGGCAATGCACCACCACCCGCTTGCCCTTGTAGGGCGAGAGGTCGGCATTTCGCCATTCCGAGAGCGGGATCGAGACGGAGCCCGGGATCCATTCCCGCGCCCGCTCGTCCTTCTCACGAATATCGATGAGCACCGCCTTACCGGCCTCGATCTCCGGGGCCGCGCTCTGGGTGTCGATGCCTTTCAGCTGCGGATGATTGCTCTGCATGTCTCTGTCTCTCTCTGGTCTATGTCATTCGGCCGCGGCGCGGGTGTCGTCCGGCGGGCAGAAATGTTTCTGCAGCACGGCGAGCAGGTCGCTGACCGGACCTTGGCTCAGCGCGTAGAAGCGCCGGCGGCCGTCGGCACGGGCCGTGATCAGCCCTTCCTCCGCCATGCGCGCGAGATGCTGCGACAAGGCCGGCTGCGAAAGCCGGACGAGACCGGCAAGCTCGTTCACCGTCAGTTCCCCAGCCTCTGCAAGGTGGCAGA
Organism: Nisaea acidiphila; assembly: GCF_024662015.1. NCBI lineage: Bacteria > Pseudomonadati > Pseudomonadota > Alphaproteobacteria > Rhodospirillales > Thalassobaculaceae > Nisaea > Nisaea acidiphila. The sequence goes on from NZ_CP102480.1 coordinate 2,259,826, forward strand.
GCACCATGAGCCGGTTCCGGTTGGCCGCCGCCATGAGAAAGTCCGCCACCTCGGCGGCCTTCTCCTCCATTCTTGCGATCGGAAGCGCGGGCATCGCCACATCCTCGTATTTCAATTTGTATTATATAAGTGATTGCTTATATATTGGGTCAACAGTGCAGATACAACCCCCTTTTTCGGGAGGACCGGGATGGAAAACCTGACGAAACCGATTGTCGAAGGCTTCTTCGACGCCCGCACCTCGACGATCACTTACGTGGCAAGCTGCCCGGATACGAAGAAGGCCGTCATCATCGACTCGGTACTGGATTTCGACGGACCGTCAGGCCGCACCTTCACCGAAAGTGCCGACAGGGTGCTCGAATATGTCGCGGACAAAAGCCTGGAGGTGCTCTGGCTGCTGGAGACCCATGCCCATGCCGACCACCTCTCCGGAGCGCCCTACCTGCGCCGCAAGCTCGATGTCGGGATTGCCATCGGCGCCCATATCAAGGATGTGCGGGATGTCTTCAAGCCGGTCTTCAACCTGAAGGACCTGAGCGAGGAGCCGAACGAGTTCGAGCATCTCTGGCAGGACGGCGACACTTTCGAGGTCGGGAGCCTGCATTGCGAAGTGCTGCACACGCCGGGCCATACCCCGGCGTGTCTGACCTACCGGATCGGCGATGCGCTCTTCGTCGGCGATACGATCTTCATGCCGGATTTCGGCAGCGCCCGCTGCGACTTTCCGGGCGGCTCGGCGCGCACCCTCTACAAGTCGGTGCAGCGCATCCTTTCCATGCCGGACCATTACCGGATCTTCGTCGGGCACGATTACCAGCCGGGCGGCCGGGAAATCGCCTTCGAGACCACCGTCGGGGACGAGAAGGCGCGCAGCATCCATTTCAAGGACGGGCGCGACGAGGAGAGCTTCGTCTCCATGCGCGAGGAACGGGACAAGACGCTCGGCATGCCGAACCTGATCCTGCCCTCGATCCAGGTCAATATCCGCGCCGGCCGCCTGCCGGAGCCGGAGGAAAACGGCGTCCGCTATCTGAAACTGCCGCTCGACCAGTTCTGAGCGGCAGTCCCCTCTCTCCGGATCAGATGTCCAGGTTGGCGACCTTGAGGGCGTTTTCCTGGATGAACTCGCGCCGCGGCTCGACCACGTCGCCCATCAGCGTGGAGAAGATCTCCTGCGCCTCGTCGATATGGTCGACGCGGACCTGCAGCAGGGTGCGCTGATTGGCGTCCAGAGTGGTCTCCCAGAGCTGGTCCGGATTCATTTCGCCGAGGCCTTTGTAGCGGTTCACCGCCAGGCCCTTGCGGCCGGTTTCCTGGATCGCCTCGATGAGGGCGATCGGGCCGTGGATCGCCCGCTCCGTGTCCTTCATCTGCAGCGCCGCGCCCTTGCCGTAGGTCTGGGCGAGTTCCCCGGCAAGGCCGGTTAGGCGGCGCGCCTCGGGCGTGCGCACCTGAACCTGGTCGATCCGGTAGCGTTCGGTGACGCCGCGCAGCGTGCGCTCGAACACCAGCTCGATATTGTCGGCATCGTAATGCCCGCTCCAGCCGCGCTCGATATCCTCCGAAAGCGCATCGAGCCGCGCGGCGATGCTCGCCGCCGCCTCCGTCGCCCGCGCCTCGTCGGCCAGAAGTTCCGGATTGAGCACGCCGGCGACGGCGCACTGTTCGACCACGAAGGCCGAACCGATGCGGCGCACCAGCGGCTCGATCAGGGTCTTGGCGTCGCGCGCCTGTTCGGCCAGCCGCTCGAGATCGGAGCCGAGGATCTGGGTCCCGTCGGCAAGCTTCAGGGTGACCCCGTCGATGCCGTTGCTGATCAGGTAGGCTTCCAGCTCCCGGTCGTCCTTCAGATAGGTCTCCGAGCTGCCTTTCTTGGCCCGATAGAGCGGCGGCTGCGCGATATAGAGATGGCCGCGCTCCACCAGTTCCGGCATCTGCCGGAAGAAGAAAGTCAGCAACAGGGTCCGGATGTGGCTGCCGTCGACGTCGGCGTCCGTCATGATGATGATCTTGTGATAGCGCAGCTTGTCGGCGTTGAACTCCTCGGCGCCGATGCTGGTGCCGAGCGCGGCGATGATGGTGCCGATCTCCTGGCTTGAGAGCATCTTGTCGAAGCGCGCGCGCTCCACGTTCAGGATCTTGCCGCGGAGCGGCAGGATCGCCTGGGTCTTGCGGTCCCGCGCCTGCTTGGCGGAGCCGCCGGCGCTGTCACCCTCGACCAGGAAGAGTTCGCAGAGCGACGGATCCCGCTCCTGGCAATCGGCCAGCTTGCCCGGCAGGTTCGCGATGTCGAGCACACCCTTGCGCCGTGTCAGCTCGCGCGCCTTGCGGGCCGCCTCGCGCGCCGCCGCCGCCTCGTAGGCCTTGGAGACAATGCGCTTGGCATCCTGCGGATGCTCCTCGAACCATTGCTGCATGCGCTCGCCGAGAATGGATTCGACCACCGGCCGCACCTCGGAGGAGACAAGCTTGTCCTTGGTCTGGGAGGAGAATTTCGGATCCGGCACCTTCACGGAGAGCACGCAGGTCAGCCCCTCGCGGGCGTCGTCGCCGCTCAGCTGCGCCTTCTCCTTTTTCGCGATCCCGCTTTCCTGGGCGTAGTTGTTGATCGTCCGGGTCAGCGCCCCGCGGAAACCGGCAAGGTGGGTACCGCCGTCACGCTGCGGGATGTTGTTCGTAAAGCAGAGCGTGTTCTCGTGATAGCTGTCGGTCCATTCCATCGCGACCTCGACGGTGATCCCGTCGCGCTCGCCGGTGACCACGATCGGCTCGTGCAGCGCCTGGTGATTGCGGTCGAGATAATCGACGAAGGCCTTCAGGCCGCCCTCGTAGAACAGGTCGACCTTCACCGGCTCGGCCTCGCGCTCATCGGTCAGCAGCACGTGCACCCCGGAATTGAGGAAGGCAAGCTCGCGCAGGCGGTGTTCCAGCGTCTTGAAGTCGAACACGGTCTTGGTGAAGGTCTCGGCCGAGGGCAGGAAAGTGATCTCGGTGCCCTTCTTGCCGTTCGCGGGACCGACCACCTCGAGCGGCGCCTCCGCCTCGCCGTGGCGGAAGCGAATGACATGCTCGTTGCCGTCGCGCCAGATCCGCACCTCGAGGCTCTCCGAGAGCGCGTTGACCACCGAGACGCCGACGCCATGCAGACCGCCGGAGACCTTGTAGGAATTCTGGTCGAACTTCCCGCCCGCATGGAGCTGGGTCATGATCACCTCGGCGGCGGAGACGCCCTCCTCGGCATGGATATCGACCGGAATGCCGCGTCCATTGTCCGAGATCGTCGCCGAACCGTCCGCATTCAGCTTCACCGTTACGAGATCGCAATGACCGGCCAGCGCCTCGTCGATGGCGTTGTCCACGACCTCGTAGATCATGTGGTGCAGGCCGGAACCGTCGTCGGTATCCCCGATATACATGCCCGGCCGCTTCCGGACCGCGTCAAGGCCGCGCAGGACCTTGATCGACTCGGCGCCGTATTCGGAACTGCCGCCGTTCGCGCCGTTATTCTCCGGAAGATCGTCTTGTGCCATGTCGGCTCCCAGTTACGCAGGTGATCAGTCGGCCCGGACCGCGCCGTCCTCGACGGCGAAGAACTGGCCGGCGCCCTCAAGGGACGCGAACAGCGCCCGGTCGGTACCGGTCATCCAGACCTGCCCGCCGAGCGCGAGTAGAATATCATAAAGGGCCGACCGGCGGCCGCTATCGAGATGCGCCGCGACCTCGTCTAGCAGAAGTACCGGCACCGCGCCGGTTTCCTGGGCTCCGAGCCGCGCATGACCAAGCACGATGGCAATCAGCAACGCCTTCTGCTCGCCGGTCGAGCAATGCGGCGCCATCATGTCCTTCGGGATGTGCCGAACCGCGAGATCGCTGCGATGCGGCCCCGGCACGGGTGCCGGCTCGCCGCCATCCATCCGCCGCCCTGCTTCCAATCGCGCCTTCAGGCCGTCCTCGACGGCGAGCGCCGGACGGATCTGAATATCGGCCTCGACCTCGCCCTCAAGCATCAGCTCGGCACCCGGGAACGGCCCGGAGCCGGTTTCGGTTTCCATATTGAGCCGCGCCACCAGGCCGGTCCGCGCGGCGGCGATCGCCACCGCCTTTTCGGCGATGGATTCCTCCAGCGCCGCGAACCAGGCGCGGTCGCGGGTGCCGTTCTTCAAGAGCCGCGCCCGCTCGCGCAGCGCGTGGGTATAGGCGTTGACCCGGCCCGCATGTTCCGGATCGAAGGTATAGACCAGCCGGTCGAGAAAACGGCGCCGGTTCGAAGCACCCTCGATGAAGAGCCGGTCCATCTGCGGCGTCAGCCAGGAGACCGCGAGATGATCGGCCAGCGCCGACTGGCTCTTCGCCGGCGCGCCATCGATCCGCACCAGGCGTTTCTCGCCGCCGGCACGCCCGTCCCCCTCCGGTCCCGGATCGCGTCCGGTCCCGACGGAGACCGTCCCCTCCAGTCCGTCGACTTCCGCCGCGACCGCCCAGTTGGCATTATTCCCGTCCGGGCCTGCACGGCCGACCTCGGAGATCCGAGCACGGCGCAGCCCCCGTCCGGGCGTCAGGAAAGAGACGGCTTCCAGCAGATTGGTCTTGCCGGCACCGTTCGGGCCGGTCAGCACCACCGCCGGCGCCTCGGTCTCGATGCGCGCGGATTCATAATTACGGAACGCGGTGACGGAGAGACGGTGCACGCACGGCGAGACCCGTCCGGCGCTGGTAAGCGCCGGGCCAGGACTCGGTCGGGACATGTCCATGTTTCGCAATGCGTTCAACATTTCCATTCGTGCTGGCTTTGCCGCCGGGCCGCCTGGGACCGGGTCGCCGTCAGACGCGCATCGGCATCAGCACGTAAAGGGCACTCTCGTCATCCTGATCCAGGATGATGGTCGGCGAGGCCTGGTCGGCCAGCTTGAACACCGCCCGCTCGCCCTCGATCTGGCCGGTGATGTCGAGCAGGTATTTCGAGTTGAAGCCGATCTCGAGATCGCTTGCGCCGTAATCGACTTCGACCTCTTCCTGCGCGGTGCCGTTGTCCGGGCTGCTCGCGGAAAGAACCAGATTGCCGCTGCCGACAGCCAGCTTCACCGAGCGGGACTTCTCGGTCGAGATCGTCGCCACGCGATCCACCGCCTCGGAGAAACGCTGGCGGTCGACATAGAGCATCTTGTCGTTGCCGGCCGGGATCACCCGCTCATAGTCCGGGAAGGTGCCGTCGATCAGCTTGGTCGTGACCACCGTGTCCTCGAACGCGACCCGGAGCTTGGTGTCGGACAGCGAGACCGTGACGTCGCCCTCGACCTCGCCGATCAGCTTGTAGATCTCGTTCACCGCCTTGCGCGGCACGATCACGCCCGGCATCTCCTCGGCACCGTCCGGCAGCGGCATCTGCACCCGGGCGAGCCGGTGCCCGTCCGTCGCCACCGCGCGCAACACCTTCACGCCGTTTGCCTCCGCCGCGTGCAGGTAGATACCGTTCAGGTAATAACGGGTCTCTTCGGTCGAGATCGCGAACCGGGTCCGGTCGATCAGCATGCAGATATCGGCCGCGCTGATGACGAAACTGTTCGGCAGGGCGTCGCCGCTGAGCGCCGGAAACTCCTCAGGCATCAGGGCCGGCAGCGAGAAGTTCGAACGTCCGGCACGGATTGTCACCCGGCTGACGTCACCCGTCGCCGCGAGCTCCACGTCGGAGCCTTCCGGCAGCTTGCGCACGATGTCGTAGAGCGTGTGCGCCGGTACCGTGACGACGCCGGTCTCCGATACGTCGCACGCCACGGACTCGACGATATCCATGTCCATATCGGTTGTGCTGAGCGAGAGGCGGCCATCGGCCGCCTTCAGCAAGACGTTGGACAGGATCGGGATCGTATTCCGCCGCTCCACCACACTTTGGACGTGCCCGAGAGGCTTCAGCAAAGCCGCGCGATCAATAACGATTTTCATATTCTTCTACTTATCGGCTGGAACGTTGATCCCCAATTCATCACCCTGCCGGCAGCCGTGCGCCACCATATGAGGCAGGTATGTGAAACTATAGCACAAGTGCATGGTGCTTGCGGTAGTTTCAAGGGCAAAAAAGTTCGCTTTTCTGACCCATTAGGGAGAGCGCTTGAAGCGCTCCCCGAAGGTCAGGATTCCAGCATCCGGCGGAGCAGGTCGACATCGTCGTTGAACTGCTTGTCCTGGCCCCGCAGTTCCTCGACTTTCTTCACCGCATGCAGCACGGTCGTGTGGTCGCGGCCGCCGAATTTCCGGCCGATATCCGGCAGGGATTGCGAGGTCAGCTGCTTCGAGAGGTACATTGCGACCTGGCGCGGCCGCGCGATCGCGCGCGAACGGCGGGCCGAATGCATCTCGGAGAGCCGGATCTGGAAGTGGTTCGCCACCTGACGCTGGATCTCCTCCACCGTTACCCGGCGGTCGTTGGCCCGCAGAAGGTCAGCGAGCACCTCCTGGGTCATTTCCAGAGAGATATCGCGACCGACAAGGGTCGCATGCGCGACGATGCGGTTGAGCGCACCTTCGAGTTCGCGGACGTTCGAGGAGATCTTGTGGGATAGGAATTCCAGCACCTTCTCCGGCATCTCGACGCCGAGGCGCTCGGCCTTGGACTGCATGATACCGAGGCGCAGCTCGTAGTTCGTCGGATGGATATCCGCCACCAGACCCCAGCCGAGGCGCGAGCGCAGCCGCTCTTCCATGCCTTCAAGGTCGGTCGGCGACTTGTCGGCGGAAATCACCACCTGCCGGTTCTGGTCCACCAGTGCGTTGAAGGTATGGAAAAACTCTTCCTGGGTGGAGTCCTTGCCGCTGATGAACTGCACGTCGTCGATCATCAGCAGATCGACCGAGCGGAACTGATCCTTGAAAGCGACCGTATCGCGGAAGCGCAGCGCCCGGATGAACTGGTACATGAACTTTTCGGCGGAGAGATAGATCACCCGCCGGCTCGGATGCTTCTGCCGGACATGCCAAGCGATGGCGTGCATCAGGTGGGTCTTACCAAGACCGACGCCGCCATAGAGGAACAGCGGATTGAACGGCACAGACTCGCTTTCGGCAACCCGGCGCGCCGCCGCGAAGGCCAGTTCGTTCGGCTTACCAACGACGAAATTGTCGAAAGTGAAGCGCGGATCGAGCGGCGCCTCGAAATCGGCGCGCTCTTCGGCAGCGGGCGCGCTCCGGACCGCCGGCGCGGGCAGAGGCTCCGCCTCGATACCAGCCTCCGGCTGGTCGGCACCCTCCGCGGCACGCTCCGGTTCGGTACGGCCACGGCCCGCCGCAAAGATTGCGATCGATTTCACATCGGGATGCTCGACCGACCAGATCGCCCTCAGACGGTCAGAATACTGCGAGCGGACACGGTCGCGGACAAAGGGGCTCGGCGCCCGCATGATCGCGGTGCCTTCGTCGATACCCTCGAAAGTGAGTGGCTTCAGCCAGTTGCGGAAGACCGCATCGCCCAGTTCGGTTCGCAGCCTGCCGCGCACCCGCGCCCAGCAAAGCTCCTGATCGCCCGACATATCCGCGGTCATTTGCGAACTCCCGCCGAGATGCCGTTCAGGCCCGATTTCACCCCACGCATTCAACCCTCTTTTGCCCCTTCTCCTATGCCCGCCCGACCGTCACAGAGCCCCATCCGTATTTGACGGCCGTCGGACCAGAAAAGCCCCTTCGGACACACCTTCTCCGTACGAAAATCGCCCCGGCGATTTCCTGAACACTTCGGGCTGTTCGAAGTAAAATTATGAATCGCTGAAGTTTTTACTTGGCATTCTGTCTGAATGCCCCTCGAAACTGCAGCGTATAGCGAATACCGGAACTGAAGTTTTGGAAACTTCTCTTCATTTTGTTTGCACCCCAGCGCGGCAACAGGCAGTCAAACTACCGAAGTGCCTTTCGGCGCGCAACCGTGACTCTGTCCAAAATGACGATTTTTTTTCGCTGGAAGCTCTGATCTTTTCCTTGACAGAATCAATCTTCGATTTGAATCAGGACGTTGTATTCCGTCCTTCAGCAATGACATCGTCTTCGAATTTCATCCTGCGGAAGGAAGACGCTAAACTTCTGTTTTTAATAAGATTTTTAAAGAAATTCCCGCGCAAGACCGGTCCACGAGATGTGCGATTCCCCGCATTCCGGCCACAAAATCGCAACAAAACAGCAACAAGACCGTCATGCGTCGACCATCCGTCGGCCGGAACAGAAAAAGCCGCGACCTGGGTCGCGGCTCTTCGGTCCCGTCCGAAAACGGAAAGACGTGTTACGCAGAAATCGCCTTGATGCGGGCGGACAGCCGCGACAGCTTGCGGGCGACGGTGTTCTTGTGCAGGACACCATTGCTCACGCCGCGCTGCATTTCCGGCTGCGCAGACTTGAAGGCGGCCTGGGCCGCGTCCTTGTCCCCGCTGGCGATCGCCGTCTCGACCTTCTTCACGAAGGTACGGATGCGGCTGATCCGGGCGTGGTTGATCACCCGGCGCCGTTCGTTGCGGCGAATACGTTTCTTGGCAGACTGATGTTGCGCCATTTGCTTCTAATCCCAGCTCGATGCGCGGAAAATCAAGAGCGCGGCTTATAGACGAGTGTCCATGTCGCGTCAACCGCGTAAATCCGACTGATTTCGGGAATCAGCGGTGTTTGAAATTCGGCTGCCGTTTTTCCGCGAAAGCCGACATGCCTTCCTTCTGGTCCTCGGTGGCGAAGGTCGAATGGAACAGACGCCGTTCGTACTTGATGCCCTCGGCGAGAGTGGTCTCGTAGGCCCGGTTCACCGATTCCTTGGTCATCAGCACGGAGGGGCGCGACATGCCCGCGATCCGCTCCGCCGTCTTGATCGCCTCGTCCAGCAGCTCAGCCGCCGGCACGATGCGGCTCACAAGGCCGGCCCGCTCCGCCTCCTCGGCGTCCATCATGCGCCCCGTCAGGCACATTTCCATCGCCTTGGACTTGCCGACGAAGCGGGTCAGGCGCTGGGTCCCGCCAGAGCCCGGAATGGTCCCGATGGTGATTTCCGGCTGACCGAACTTCGCGGTATCGGCGGCGAGAATGAAGTCGCACATCATCGCGACCTCGCAGCCGCCGCCGAGCGCGTAGCCCGCGACAGCCGCGATCACTGGCTTGCGGCAGCGGGTCAGGTCTTCCCAGCCGCTGGTAATGAAATCCTCGCTGAACACGTCGGCGAAGCTCTTGGACTGCATTTCCTTGATATCGGCGCCGGCCGCGAAGGCTTTCTCGCTGCCGGTCAGGACCATACAGCCGACCTCGTCATCCGCCTCGAAAGCGGCGAGCGCCTCACCCAGTTCCGCCATCAGCTGGCTCGAAAGCGCGTTCAGCGCTTTCGGGCGGTTCAGCGTGATCAGGCCGACCGGGCCCCTCTTGTCGACTTCAATACATTCATATGCCATCGGATCGCTCCCATTCGTCCGTTAGCCGGCAGGCCCTCGCGGGTCCGCCGGTCACCTAGGCAACAAGGAAAACCGGACGAGCATCTCCTCGCCGTCCGGCGTGAAATCCAGCGTGAGTCTCTCCCCCTCGCGCTGGAAACTGTCCTCCCCGGCCGCGCTCCAGCCGAGCTGGCCGAGCGTTTCCGCATAGAAGGACCTGATCTGGTTCGCGGGCAGGGTTCCGCGGGCGAAGGCGACGACGATCCGGCCGCTGGCCGCGTCGAACGCCAGGGACGCATCTGGAATCTGCTCGAGGCCCGGCATCAGCGGAAGGTCCGCAAAGCCCTCTACGAAGCCGTCCGCCGCCGCTCCCGGCCGGGCGAATGCCAGCAGCAGGACCAGAGCGAACACGCTTGCAAGAGACCGGACGGCCCAGAACGTGGCCCCGCGCTTCTTCTGTCGCCGGATAGACATGACGGCTGCTTCTACCTCAGCGCTGGCAGCGGGGACAATAGAAAGTCGAGCGGCCGGACTGCACGATCCGGCGAATCGGGCCGTGTGCGGCGTCCACCGGACAGGGCACGCCCTCGCGGTCATAGACCTGGAAGGAATGCTGGAAATAGCCGAGCTCCCCGTCCGGACGCTGATGATCCCTGAGGGTCGACCCACCGGCACGGATCGCGTCCTCGAGCACCTGCCGGATCGCCCCCGCCAGGCGTTCGGCCCGCACGCCCTGCACGTTCGCCGCCTGCCGGAGCGGAGAGATGCCCGAGCGAAACAGCGCTTCCGAGACATAGATATTCCCGAGGCCGGCGACCACCTTCTGATCGAGCAGCGCGGCCTTGATCGGCGTACGCTTGCCTTTGAGAGCGGCGGCGAGCGCGGGGCCGTTAAAAGCGTTCGAAAGCGGCTCCGGTCCGAGCGCGGCGATCAGCTTGTGCCCGGCAAGCGCCGGGCCGGAAATCAGGTCCATCGCCCCGAAGCGGCGGTGATCGTTGAAACGGATCACCGTGCCGTCCTCCATGGTGAAGACGATGTGATCGTGCTTCTCGAGCTCCGCCGGGCGGACCGCGTCGATATTCACTTTCCCGGACATCCCGAGATGCCAGAGCAGCACCGTGCCGTCGTCCATATGGACGAGAATGTATTTCGCCCGCCGGGTCATATGGTCGACACGCTTGCCTTCGAGTCGGGCGACGAAATCGGCGGGAAGCGGCCAGCGCAAATCGGGGCGCCGCTGCTCGACGCGCGTCATCCGGCGGCCCTCCATGAAGGGCTGCAGGCCGCGCATCACGGTTTCCACCTCGGGCAGTTCGGGCACCGGGCGCTCCTTTCGATCCAGGCTCGCCTTCTCTCTAGGCGAGGCCGTGGGCTGCGGCAAGGGCGATACTTCAACAGCTGGCCCGCGCGTGCTGCAGGCACGCTTCAACAGTTGGATTGCGCGTCACTCTGGGCTAGATCACGGGGTGGAGACTCGGCGAGGCCGCCGGTCGCGTATGCGGGACATCCTCGATGACAGAGAGCGCCACCACCCATTTCGGCTTCCAGGACGTGCCGGTCGGCGAGAAGGCCGGGATGGTGCGCCAGGTCTTCGATTCCGTGGCCGGGCGCTACGACCTGATGAACGACCTGATGAGCCTCGGCATTCACCGGCTCTGGAAGGACGCGCTGATGGACTGGATCGCGCCGCGGCCGGACCTGACGCTGCTCGACGTCGCCGGCGGCACCGGGGACATCGCCTTCCGCTACCGGGCGCGCGGCGGCGGACCGGTGACGGTCTGCGACATCAACGAGTCGATGCTGACCGTCGGACGCGAGCGGGCGGCCGAGAACGGCGTCGAGGGCCTCACCTGGATTGTCGGTAACGCGGAAATGCTCCCCGTCGAGGACGCGTCGGTTGACCTCTACACCATCGCCTTCGGGCTCCGGAACGTCACCGATATCGATGCCGCGCTGCGCGACGCGCGCCGGGTGCTGAAGCCGGGCGGCCGTTTCCTCTGTCTCGAATTCAGCCGGCTCGCCATTCCGGCGCTCGACCCGGTCTACGATTTCTATTCCTTCAAGGTGCTGCCGGAGATCGGCGCCCGGGTCGCCGACGACCGCGAGGCTTACCAGTATCTCGCCGAGAGCATCCGCAAGTTCCCCGACCAGGAGAGCTTCGTCGAGCGGATCGGCGCGGCCGGCTTCGGCCGCATCCGTTACCGCAATCTCTCCGGCGGGATCGCCGCCATCCATTCCGCTTGGAAGATCTGACCTGTCATGTGGCGTGCCCTGCGCAACCTGCTCCGCCTCTGCGGCTCGGCCTGGATCCTCGCCCGGCACGGTGCGCTGGCGCCGCTCGCCGACATTCCGCAGGCGCCCGCGCTGGCGCTTGCCGCGCGCTTCGTCCTGCTGTTCCGCAACCGGCGCTACGACCGGCTGCGTCCCGGAGAGCGGCTCGCGGCGGCACTGAGCGCGCTCGGTCCGAGCTTCATAAAATTCGGCCAGTCGCTCGCGACCCGTTCCGACCTCATCGGCGAGGAGCAGGCGCACGATCTTTCCCGCCTGCAGGACCGGCTGAAGCCGTTCTCGACGGCGATCGCCAAACGAATGCTCGAAGACGAGCTGGAGCGCCCGATCGCGGAGGTCTTCGCCTCCTTCGAGGACAAGCCGGTCGCCGCCGCCTCGATCGCCCAGGTCCATTTCGCCGTCACGACGGAGGGCGAGGAAGTCGCGGTCAAGATCCTGCGCCCGGACATCGAGGCCCGCTTCGCCCGCGATCTCGACCTCTTTCTCTGGATCGCCGAGCTGCTGGAGACCCACTGGCCCTGGATCCGCCGCCTGAAGCCAGTCGAGGTGATCGAGCTGTTCCGCGAGACCGTGGAGATGGAGATGGACCTGCGCATGGAGGCGGCCGCCGCCTCCGAACTGGCGCAGAATTTCGAGGAAGATCCAGGCTTCCGCGTGCCGAAAGTGGACTGGGGCCGAACCACGGCACGGGTGATGACCGTTGAGCGGGTGCACGGCACACGGATCGACGACCTGGAGACCCTGATCGAGAAGGGGCACGAGCCGACGGAGATCCTCCGCCGCGCCGCCACCGCCTTCTTCAACCAGGTGTTCCGCGACGGTTTCTTCCATGCCGACATGCATCCGGGGAACGCCTTCGTCGACGAGGAGGGGCGCGTCGTGCCGGTCGATTTCGGCATCATGGGCCGGCTCGACCAGAAGACCCGCTACTATCTCGCCGACATGCTGACCGGGTTCCTGACCGGCGATTACCGCAAGGTCGCCGAGGTTCATTTCCGCGCCGGCTACGTGCCCGCGCACAAGAGCGTCGAGGCCTTCACCCAGGCCTGCCGCTCGATCGGCGAGCCGCTGCTCGGCCGGCCGCTGAACGAGATCTCCGTCGCCCGCCTACTGGCGCAGCTCTTCCGCATCACCGAACAGTTCGAGATGGAGACCCAGCCCCAGCTCCTGCTGCTGCAGAAGACCATGGTGGTGGCGGAAGGCGTCGGGCGGACGCTCAATCCCGACGTCAATATGTGGGAGCTGCCGCGGCCGATGATCGAGGACTGGATGCGCGAGCATCGCGGTCCGCAGGCCCGGGTCCGAGAGGCCGCTACCCATGCCATCGCGCTGGCGGAGCGGCTGCCGCAGATCATCGAGACCACCGACCGTGTGATGGGCTCGCTGACCGAGGGCGGGTTGAAGCTGCATCCGGAGACCGTCGCCCGCTTCGCCGAGGAGAATGCACGCCGCCGGCGCTCCTTCTGGCCGGTTTGGCTGGCGCTCTTCATCGCCGTGCTGGCACTGCTGTTCGATTAGAGGTTCCGCCTGCGGCATTCCGACGCAGTTTTGTTACGTGGAACGGACCTTCCCGGCACCGGATGGTCCGGTTCCGGGACGTATACGACCGGAGATTTTCAGCATAATCCCCCACATTTGTAGCAACGGATCGTCGGCCCGAGCGCCGGCGACAATGTATCTGTCGGGAGAGACCCATGAGCGCTGTCTTCGACTCCCCCAGCTTCGACGGGCATGAGACCGTCAGCTACGCCCATTGCCCGGAAACCGGGCTGAAATCCATCATCGCCATCCATTCCACTGCCCTCGGTCCCGCCGCCGGCGGCTGCCGCATGCGGCTCTACGACCGCGAGGACGAGGCGCTCACCGACGTGCTCCGGCTCTCGCGCGGCATGACCTACAAGAACGCCATGGCCGAACTGCCGCTCGGCGGCGGCAAGGCGGTGGTGATCGGCGATCCGGCGAAAGACAAGACCGACCGCTTCCTCGAAAGTCTTGGCAGCGCGGTCGACCGTCTCGGCGGGCAGTACTGGATCGCCGAGGATATGGGCATCGGCCCGGAGGACATGGCGCATGTCGCCCGCCGCACCCGTTTCGTCGCAGGCCTTACGAAAGGCAGGGCGGCGAGCGGCGACCCGTCTCCGGTGACCGCCGAAGGTGTCTTTCGAGGCCTCAAGATCGCCGTGAAGCACAAGCTGCAGCGCCCGAGCGTGAAAGGCCTGACCGTCGCCATCCAGGGCATCGGCCATGTCGGCTACGGGCTCGCCCGCCTGCTGCACGAGGCCGGGGCGAGCCCGGTCGTCAGCGATGTGAACGAGGCAACCCTCAAAAGCGCCGTCGCCGAGTTCGGCGCCGACGTGGTCGACCCCGATGCGATCTACGATGTCGATGCGGACGTCTTCGCCCCCTGCGCGGCGGGGGCGATCCTGAACGCGGGCACCATCCCCCGGCTCAAGGTCCCGGTCGTCGCCGGCGCCGCGAACAACCAGCTCGACGTTCCGCAGAGCGGCGAATTGCTGAAGCAGCGGGACATCCTCTACGCGCCGGACTACGTCATAAACGGCGGCGGCATCATCAATGTCGCGGCCGAAATCTCCGGCAATTACGAGCCGGCCTGGGTCCGCGAGAAGCTCGACCGCCTGATGCAGACCCTCGACGCCGTCTTCACCGAAGCCGCCCGCCAGAACCTGCCGCCCAGCGAGGTCGCCGACCGCATCGCCCGCCAGCGGATCGAGGAGGCGCGGCTGAGGAAAGCGGGCTAGGAGCTTCCCGCATTTCGCTCGGGTTTATCCTGCCGCCCGCGGCCTTTGCAGCTCAGGCGATGCATCATATCCGCGCATCGCAAGCATCACGGTCCGGGGAATCTCCTGCTCGCCCGACTCGTAGTTCTGCACCGTTCGGCCCGTCAGACCCAAAGCCTCTGCCGCGTTTACCTGAGACATTCCGTGGCGCTTTCTCCATTTGCGAAACAGCATCGCCATCGCACTTCGATGCAGAGAGGTGGCATCGATCTCGATGCCACAGGGCCACTCGACCGCAATACCGTCATCAACAATACGACCCGCGAGGAAGGTATCCGGTTCGAGAAGTGGCTTCAGTTTGGACCGGTTGCGCGCACGCTCCGTGAAGTCCAGTTCGAGATGATCGCCGTTCTCGAACATCAGCCGTGCCCGGGCAGTTCCCGCCTCGACCACGAGGCAAAGGTCGCGCAGTCTGTGAAGCAGCATCAGTTGAACTCCTTCCATCTCGCGAGCAAAAGCTCCCGGTTCGCCATTGCCCAGGCATGCGCTTCCGCAAACTCTCGCGCGGCCAAACCGGTCAGTACCTCACAATCCGAAATTCGCACGATCGCTTCCCGCCGGTCCGAAGTGATCACATGGAAATGCGGCGGATCATGATCGTCGAAATAAATGACGATCCGGCAATCCGCGAACTGTTTGATCGTCGGCACCACCAACTCCAGCTCAATATACGAAAATTTTTCGTCTTTTACAGGATTGTTATGGGCGGAGTTGAGCCGTTTCCTGCGGACGACGGTGCCGAACCCATCGCTTTTTACGCCAATGCCGGCTTGGATTCCGGCCCTTGGGTCCTTGCTTCGCTTCTTGCCCGGACCTAGAGTCCGCCCCGGTTATTCATGCGAGAGGGATCGGCCCCATGGCCTCCGGCAAACGGGTCCTGCTGATCGTCGGCGGCGGCATTGCCGCCTATAAGGCGCTCGAACTGGTACGGCTGCTGCGCAAGCGCGGGGTCGCGGTGCGCGCCGTGCTGACCAAGGCGGGCGCGGAGTTCGTGACGCCCCTCAGCCTCTCGGCGCTGACCGAGGACAAGGTCTATACGCACCTCTTCTCCCTCACCGACGAGGCGGAGATGGGGCATATCCAGCTTTCCCGCTCGGCCGACCTGATCGTCGTCGCACCGGCCACCGCCGACCTGCTGGCGAAGATGCGCGCGGGCCTCGCGAACGATCTCGCCTCCACCCTGCTGCTCGCCACCGATACCGACGTGCTCGCCGCGCCGGCGATGAATGTCCGGATGTGGAGCCATGCGGCGACGGTGGAGAACGTGAAAGCCCTGAAGGAGCGCGGCATCGCCTTCATCGGCCCCGACGAGGGCGACATGGCCTGCGGCGAATACGGGCCCGGCCGCATGGCCGAGCCGGAAGCGATCGCCGAGGCGGTCATGGCCCGGCTCGATCCGGCGGCGAGGCCGCTCGCCGGCAAGCGTGCCATCGTCACCAGCGGGCCGACGCACGAGCCGATCGACCCGGTGCGCTACATCGCCAACCGCTCCTCCGGCAAGCAGGGCCACGCCATCGCGGCGGCGCTTGCGGCGGCGGGCGCCGAGGTGACGCTGGTCACGGGCCCGACGCGGGAGCCGGATCCGGCGGGGGTCACCGTCAAACATATAGAGACCGCGCGCGAGATGCTGGCCGGGGTCGAGGCCGCCTTGCCCGCCGATATCGCGGTTTTCGCCGCCGCCGTCGCCGACTGGCGGGTCGCCGAGGAGGCCGGGCAGAAGCTGAAGAAGGATGGATCGGGCCAGATCCCGTCGCTCTCCATGACGGAGAACCCGGACATCCTGAAGACGGTCTCCGGCCTCGGCGGCACACGGCCGTCCCTGGTCGTCGGTTTCGCCGCCGAAACGGAAATGGTCGTCGCGCACGCGACCGAGAAGCGTGCCCGCAAGGGCTGCGACTGGATCCTCGCCAACGATGTCAGCCCCGCGACCGGGACCTTCGGCGGGGAAGCCAACACCATTCACCTGATCACCGGCGCGGGCAGCGAGGACTGGCCCAAGCTGACCAAGAAGGAAGTGGCGGAGAAGCTCGCCACCCGCATCGTGGAGCATTTCAGCGCATGACCAGCGCCACCGTCGACGTGAAGGTCCGCCGCCTGCCGCACGGCGCCGACCTGCCCCTGCCCGCCTACCAGACCGCCGACAGCGCGGGGATGGACCTGCTCGCGGCAATCGAGGACGAGGTCGTGATTGCGCCCGGCGAGCGGACGCTGATCCCGACCGGCCTCGCCATCGCCCTGCCGCCGGGATACGAGGGCCAGGTGCGGCCGCGCTCGGGCCTGGCGCTCAAGCACGGGGTAACGCAGGTGAATACGCCCGGCACGGTCGATGCGGACTATCGCGGCGAGGTCGGCGTCGTCCTGATCAATCACGGAAACGAGCCCTTCACCGTCACGCGCGGCATGCGGATCGCGCAGATGGTGGTCGCCCCGGTGATCCAGGCGCGCTGGAACGAGGTCACGGAACTGGATGAGACCGAACGCGGCGGCGGCGGTTTCGGTTCGACCGGCACGGGCGAGAGCTGACGCGCAATCGCGCAGACACCCGTTCTCCGGCAATACTTTAGTCCCGCGGCTGGACCGCCCAGCTTGAACGGGACGCATTCTTCGGCATGGGAGGAAGACATGAGCACACCCGAATTCCGCGGCAGGATCTATGACAGCATCCTCGACACGATCGGCGCGACGCCACTCGTCCGCGTCTCGAAACTCGCGGCCGCCGAGGGCGTGAAGGCCGATATCCTCGCCAAGCTCGAATTCTTCAACCCGCTCGCCTCAGTGAAGGACCGGATCGGCCTCGCCATGATCGACGCCGCCGAGAAGGCGGACAAGCTGCGCCCCGGTTCCACCATCATCGAGCCGACCAGCGGCAATACAGGTATCGGCCTCGCCTTCGTCGCCGCGGCCCGCGGTTACCGGCTGATCCTGACCATGCCGGAATCCATGTCCATCGAACGGCGCAAGATGCTCGCCTTCCTCGGCGCGGAGATCGTGCTGACGGAAGCGGCCAAAGGCATGAAAGGCGCGATCGCGAAGGCTGAGGAACTCGCCGCCGCGACTCCCAGATCGTTCATGCCGCAGCAGTTCGACAACCCGGCCAACCCGGATGTGCATGTCCGCACGACCGCGGAGGAAATCTGGGCCGATACCAGCGGCAATCTCGACGTCTTCGTCTCCGGCATCGGCACCGGCGGGACCATCACCGGCGCCGGCGGCGTGCTGAAGCAGCGCAATCCGGATCTGCGGGTCGTGGCGGTCGAGCCCGAGGCGAGCCCGGTGCTCTCCGGCGGCGACCCCGCGCCGCACAAGATCCAGGGGATCGGCGCCGGCTTCGTGCCAAGCATCCTGAACACCGGGATCTATGACGAGATCGTCCAGGTGAGCAACGAGGCCGCCATCGCCACCAGCCAGAAGGCCGCCCGGGTCGAGGGCCTGCCCGGCGGGATCTCCTCCGGTGCCGCGCTCTGGGCGGCGATCCAGGTCGGCAAGCGCCCGGAGATGGAAGGCAAGCGTATTGTCGTGATCATCCCGAGCTTCGCGGAGCGCTACCTTTCCACCGCCCTGTTCGAGGGGCTCGGGGAATAACAGGCATGGAACTGAGCGACGAGCAGTTCCAGCGCTATGCCCGCCATCTGATCCTCGACGAGGTCGGGGACGAGGGGCAGGAGAAGCTGCTCGTCTCGAAGGTGCTGGTGATCGGCGCCGGCGGTCTCGGCTCGCCGCTGCTGCTCTATCTGGCGGCGGCCGGAGTCGGCACGCTCGGGATCGTCGACGACGACGAGGTGGACTTGAGCAACCTGCAACGGCAGATCGCTCATGACTCGAATGCCGTCGGCCTATCGAAAGTCGAGTCCGCGGCCGCATCGGTCGCGCGGATCAATCCGGGGACCCGGGTCGAGAAACATGCCGAGAGGCTGACGGCGGAGAACGCCGCGCGGCTGTTCGAGGGCTACGACCTCATCGCAGACGGCAGCGACAATTTTGCGACCCGCTACCTCGCCAACGACGCCGCCTTTCTCGCCGGCAAACCGCTCGTCTCCGGATCGCTGCTGCGTTTCGAGGGCCAGCTCGCCACTTTCCGCGGCGGCGTCACGGGACACGAGGGCGAACCCTGCTACCGCTGCCTGTTCCCGACCGAGCCCCCACCCGGCATGATCCCGCGCTGCGAGGAAGCCGGCATTCTAGGAGCCGTTGCGGGGGTGATCGGAACCTTGCAGGCCACCGAGGTGATCAAGGAATTGCTTGGCCTCGGCAGCAGCCTGTCCGGTCATCTGCTGATCTATGACGCGCTCGGCCCGACCTTCCGCAAGATGAAGGCCGCGCGAGATCCCGGCTGCGCGCTCTGCGGCACCGATCCCACGATCCGGGACCTTGCCTGAAACCCGCCTTCATTCGGTCGCGATTGGCATGTGTACTTTGCCACAGCAGCGGACGGTAACCGATTGGAAAGAATCAATCCGTTACCATATCCGTTGCGTACGCAATGGCAGAGAAATCACGCCGACAGATTCCGGTTTGATATGGAATCAATGTCGGTCCGGGAGCACGGGACATGGCAGAGGATCAGAAAGAGCATTCGAGAACCGACAATGGCGTCGTCCCGAGCAAGGCCGATCTGCAGGCTACCGGATCTTGGTCCGTGCCGCTCTTCGGGATCGCGCTTGTCGTCTTCCTCATGCTGATCGGAACGATGGTCGCCTCCGGCGACGCCAGCGC
Organism: Nisaea acidiphila; assembly: GCF_024662015.1. NCBI lineage: Bacteria > Pseudomonadati > Pseudomonadota > Alphaproteobacteria > Rhodospirillales > Thalassobaculaceae > Nisaea > Nisaea acidiphila. The sequence continues at coordinate 2,279,012 of NZ_CP102480.1, forward strand.
CTTCTTCGGCCAGTAAACGGCCCCGGAGCGGTCCGCCCCTAGAAATCCAGTTCGAGGACCCGGTCCGGCGGGCGGTGCCCGTCGACGAAGGTCTTCACATTCACGATCACCTTTTCCCCCATATCGATCCGGCCCTCGATGGTGGCCGAGCCCATATGCGGCAGCAACACGACGTTCTGCTGCTTGAGCAGCCGCGGGTCCACTTCAGGCTCGTGTTCGAAGACGTCGAGCCCGGCCCCGGCGAAATCCCGGTTGGCCAGAGCCTGCACCAGCGCGTCCTCGTCCACCACCTCTCCGCGCGAGGTGTTCACCATGATCGCGTGCGGCTGCAGCAGAGCGAGCCGGCGTTGATTCAGCAGATGGAAGGTCGCCGGGGTGCGCGGGCAATTGACCGATATGATGTCCATGCGGGAGAGCATCTGGTCTAGATTGTCCCAATAGGTCGCTTCCAGCTCCGCCTCGATCTCCGGATGCAGACGGCGCCGGTTGTGATAATGGATCGAGAGGCCGAAACCCCGCGCGCGCTTCGCCACCGCCTGGCCGATCCTGCCCATGCCGATAATGCCGAGGCGCTTGCCGTGGATCCGGTGGCCGAGCATCACGGTCGGGCCCCAGCCCTCCCACTTGCCGGAGCGCACCAGCTTCTCGCCCTCGACCAGGCGGCGCGAGACCGCGAGGATCAGCGCCATGGTCATGTCGGCCGTATCCTCGGTCAGCACGCCCGGCGTGTTGGTGACGATGATCCCCTTCTTCTTCGCCGCCGGCACGTCGATATGGTCGACGCCGGTCCCGAAGGAGGCGATGAGCTTAAGGTTCGGACCCGCACCCTCGATCAACGCCGCATCGAGCTTGTCGGTCACCGTCGGCACGAGAATCTCCGCTTCCTGCATCGCCGACTGCAGCCGCTCGCGGGAAAACGGCTCGTCGGACATGTTCAGCCGGGTGTTGAACAGCTCCATCATCCGGGTCTCCACCGGATCCGGCAGTTTCCTCGTCACGATGACAAGCGGTTTGCTCGTGGTCATGGGCGTCGTCCTTCCCCGGAGGCCTTGCTGAACCGGGAAATATCAGGGGTCTCGCGAATTGTCCACAAAGGGCCCGAGATCTACGTTATATAGCGGCTCGCCTCTTATCAGCCCCCATCACTAGTGGTATGCTGCGCGGCATATCAGGATCGAACCCATGCAGCCCAGACCGCTTTCGTTACTTGCCGCCCTGCTGATCGTACCGACATCGCTTCTGGCGGCGCTCGCCGGACCGCTGCACGCGGAAACCGTCGGCAGCGTCACCGGCCTGCCGATCCCGCGCTATGTCACGCTCCGCGCGGACGAAGTGAACGTCCGTACCGGGCCCGGCGTGCGCTACCCCGTGGACTGGGTCTTCGTGCGCGAGAACCTGCCGGTCGAGATCGTCTCCGAATTCGAGAACTGGCGGAAAATCCGCGACTTTGAGGGAACGGAAGGCTGGGTCCATCAGAGCATGCTGTCCGGCCGCCGCTCCGTTCTCGTGATCGGGCGCAACCGGACGCTCCGGCGCGAGGCGACGGACAGCGCGCCAGCGGTCGCGCATATGGAGCCGGGAGTCGTCGCCTGGCTCGACAGCTGCGTGCGCGAATGGTGCGAGATTGAGGTGTCCGGCCTCAGCGGCTGGGTACACCGGTCAGCGATCTGGGGAGTTCGGGTGGACGAATCGCTCCGCTAGGCGGGGCTGGAACCTCAGAGGTCCTTCGACTTCAGCCGGATGATGAGATCGACCCGCTCGATCTCCGTGCCTTCAGGCGCGTCCGGAATATTCACGAAGCCGATCTTCTCGCCCGGAATGTCCGTCAGACAATTCTCGTCCTCGACGAAGAAATGGTGATGGTCGGTGGTGTTGGTATCGAAATAGGAACGGCCGGACTCGACCACGACCTCTCGCAGCAGTCCGGATTCCGTGAATTGGTGGAGCGTATTGTAGACGGTCGCGAGAGAGACCGTGATTCCGGCTTCGCCCGCTTCCTTGTGCAGCTGCTCGGCCGTCACGTGACGGTCGCCGGTCATGAATAGCAGATCCGCAAGCGCGAGACGCTGACGCGTCGGACGCAGCCCCGCGCGCGTGAGACGCCCGGAGAGGTTCTCCTTATCGGTATTCACTTCCACACTGCTCATTCCCGGTTTCCCTTTAGGTCGCTCGGGTTAGGTCGCTTGGCGCGCCGCCACAATGGCGTTTCAAACCTTAGACAGAGCGGCAATACGCCCCATATGTCAAGAGATCCGATGAAACGCAATATGTGATTGCTTGCGTTCGATACCTTATCTGCGGTACGCGGTGCATGAAATGTGGGAGATGGCGCGGTCGCGCGGTTGCGGTCTATCATGACGCCAAATGAAACCGGTGCCGCGATCAGCACCGGTGTGCGGGAAGGAACGGCATTGTTGGACTTCAAAGAAAAGAACAGCTTCGGGTACGACGATCTGATCGCCTGCGCTAAGGGTAAGTTGTTCGGCCCCGGCAACGCGCAATTGCCGATGCCGCCGATGCTGATGTTCGACCGCATCACCAGTCTCTCCACCGAAGGGGGAGCTTACGGCAAGGGCCAGGTTACCGCCGAATTCGACATCAAGCCGGACCTCTGGTTCTTCGAGTGCCACTTCGAGGGCGACCCCGTGATGCCCGGCTGCCTCGGCATGGACGCACTGTGGCAGCTGCTCGGTTTTACCCTCGGCTGGATGGGTGGCCCCGGTGCCGGGCGCGCGATCTCCGTCGGCGAGGTGAAGTTCACCGGCCAGGTGCTGCCGACGGCGAAACTGCTGACCTATACGCTCGACCTGAAGCGCGTGATCATGCGCAGGCTCTATATGGGAATCGCCGACGGGCGCGTCGATTGCGACGGCACCACCGTCTTCGAGGCGAAGGATATCCGTGTCGGGCTGTTCGACAATTCCGCCATGCAGGGAGCGAGCTGACATGCGTCGCGTCGTTGTTACCGGCCTCGGGATCGTCTCCAGCATCGGCAACAATGCCGAGGAAGTGACCGCCTCCCTCAAGGCCGGCAAGTCCGGCATCGAATTCGCGCCCGATTACGCCGATCTCGGCTTCCGCAGCCACGTCCATGGCTCCATCAAGCTGGACCCTTCGGAGCATATCGACCGCAAGCTGATGCGCTTCATGGGACCGGGTGCCGCCTACAACTATATTGCCATGCAGGAGGCGATCGCCGACGCCGGTCTCGAAGGGAGCGATATCAGCAATCCGGTCACCGGCATGGTCATGGGCTCCGGCGGCCCGTCGACCTCGAACATGATGAATGCCTTCGACACCGCGCGCGAGAAGGGTCCGAAGCGGGTCGGTCCCTACATGGTCCCGCGCGTGATGTGCAGCACCAATTCGGCGACGCTCTCAACCTCCTTCAAGATCAAGGGCCTAAGCTATTCGATCTCGTCGGCCTGCTCCACCAGCTCGCACTGCATCGGCAATGCCTACGAGCTGATCCAGATGGGCAAACAGGACGTGATGTTTGCCGGCGGCGGCGAGGAACTGCACTGGACCCTCTCCGTGCTGTTCGACGCGATGGGCGCACTCTCCTCCAAGTACAACGACACGCCCGAAAAAGCGTCCCGCGCCTATGACGCCAACCGCGACGGTTTCGTCATCTCCGGCGGCGGCGGCGTCCTCGTGCTGGAGGAGCTCGAGCGGGCGCAGGCGCGCGGCGCGAAGATTTATGCCGAGATCGTCGGTTACGGCGCGACATCGGACGGCGCCGACATGGTCGCTCCGTCCGGCGAGGGCGGTGTACGCTGCATGCAGATGGCCCTGAAAGATGTCGAGGGGCCGGTCGATTACATCAACGCCCATGGCACCAGCACGCCGGTCGGCGACATGATCGAGCTGGACGGTATCCGCGAGGTCTTCAAGAGCCGAAACGCGATCCCGAAGGTTAGCTCGACGAAATCCCTTACCGGGCACTCCCAGGGTGCGACCGGGGTTCACGAGGCGATCTACACGCTGCTGATGATGAAAAACGACTTCATCGCGGCCTCCGCCAATATCGAGACCCTGGATCCGGAGGCGGAAGACATGCCGGTCGTCCTGGAGCGGGTGGACAATGCGGGGCTCCGCGTCGCGATGTCGAATAGTTTCGGGTTCGGCGGAACCAATGCCGTGCTAGCATTCCAGAAATACGACGCCTGAGCGGAGGGGCGACAGGATGACCGACCTGATTGACGACCTTGCCGATCAGCGCGAGGCCGAAAGCTCATCCTATAAGGGATTGATGGCCGGCAAGCGCGGCTTGGTCATGGGCGTCGCCAACGACCGTTCGATCGCCTGGGGCATTGCCTCCGCCGTCGCGGGTCAAGGCGCGCAGCTCGCCTTTACCTATCAGAACGACTCCCTGAAAAAGCGGGTCGAACCGCTCGCGGACAGTGTCGGCTCCGGTCTCGCCGTGATGTGTGACGTCGCCGACGACGATGCGCTGGACCGCGCCTTCGACGAGATCGGCAATGCCTGGGGTGGGCTCGACTTCGTGCTCCACGCGATCGCCTATTCGGACAAGAACGAGCTTAAGGGCCGCTATGCGGATACGAGCCGGGAGAACTTTCTCAACACGCTCGATATCTCCTGCTTCTCCTTCACCAATATCGCGCGCCGGGCCTGGCCGCTGATGAAGGATGGCGGCAGCATGCTGACGCTCTCCTATCTCGGCGCCAACCGCACCACACCGAACTACAATGTGATGGGTGTCGCCAAGGCCGCGCTCGAGGCCAGCGTGCGCTATCTTGCAGCCGATCTCGGCGAGCACGGGATTCGGGTGAACGCGATTTCGGCCGGGCCGATGAAGACGCTTGCCGGTTCCGCCATCGCCGATGCGCGGCACACATTCCGGTTTGCTGAGAAAAACGCGCCCTTGAAGCGCAATGCGTCGCTGAACGAGGTCGGACAGGCCGGACTCTATCTGCTCAGCGACCTCTCCGCCGGGGTAACCGGCGAGATCCATTATGTGGATGGCGGGTTCCACACGGTCGCCATCCCCAAGCCGGATCGCGAAGACGACTAGCGGAAGTTTCCGGAAACGGAAGGTCTAGGAGCGGCGGGTCCGGAGGTCGACAACGCCTTCGCCGCCGATCTGCTCGTAGCCCGGCAGCTTTTTCTGCAGCAGGTCGAGCGCCAGCCCCTTCGATTGCGGTCGCGTGATGCTAAGGATCTTCGGTGATCCGTCCTTGGCCTCGAAGGGGAACAACAGCCGCAGGAACTTCCGCTCCTCGCCATGGGCGTAATTGCGCTGCACAATGGCCAGGTTCGGCCACTGGGTCTCGCGGCAGACCAGATAATCCTCAAGCTGACAACCGCGCAGAGCCTCGTCGTCGAGCTCGGCGAATTTCATCCCGGTCATGTCGGCACCTTTCCAGAACCCGGTGCCGTTGTCCCAGTGCTCGATAAAGAAGTTGCTGGGATCGTCCTCGCCAACATCGAACACATGGATTGCGCATTGCGGCGCCAGCGCACGCAACACGTCGATCTTGAACCTTGTTTCGAGCAGCCGTCCGTCCGGATCGCGCACTTTATCTATATAGGCGGCGCAACGCTCAACCTGGTCCGGATCGAGGCCGTGCAGCAGATCGTCACGCACATAGATCTTCCGGCTGCGGCTGAGATCGCTTTCCCAGATCTTGTAACCGATGACGGGATCGTTCGATGCCGGAACGATGAGCTGCTCGCCGGGATCGTCGCTCGCCGGCTCCCATTCCTCGGGGATCACCTCGTCCAGCCGCTGCAGGGTCTTTAGCGAAGCCTCGAAATCCGGTGCGTCGATACCCTTCAGAAGCGTGTCCGAAATCCCGGCCGCCGAAGCGAACTTATATTTCCGGATTCCCGACTCAACGTAATAGCGGTGGCACCGGTGCCGGAGCTCCGCTTCAAGTTGAGAGATTGCTTTCTTATACCGACCCATATTTTCAGTGTATTCCCATTTTTCTGGGAATGCAATTTCCATTTTTCTGGGAATTTTCACGGTGTATGCGGTTTAAGGCTAAAAACTCCCAAATTTTTTTATTTCGTAAAATCAGATAGTTATGGATTCTGAGTGCACAATGGTATGCGAAATCAACACGCTAGACGCGTACGGCAATCAATTTACGCTTGCGTTTTCCCATTTTTCTGGGAATAGTGACAATCGTAAATACCCTACTTACTGGAGACACCTCATGGCAGACAGCTTCACCCCGTCGGGACAGGGTAAAGACATATTCAATACGGCCCTGAAGACGGTAGAAGACGGGGACAATGACGCGAGCCGGATGGTGCGCCGTCATTTCCGTCTGGAGAACAGGCGGACCAGCATCTGTCTGCATCCCGAAGAATGGGACATGTTCGACATGGTCGCGAAGCGTCTCGGCTACGACGTTAAGGCGCTGATCAACGAAATCGACCGTACCCGCGGCGAGAGCTCGGTCCCGTCCGCGATGCGGGTCTTCATGCTTGGCTATTGGCGGGACCTCGCCCGGATGAATGCCGGCCGCGCCGCTCAGGCGAGCGCAGCGACGAGGGAAGGTTCGTCTGTGATGACCGCATCCACGCCCCACGCGATCAAGGTCGCGGCACGTTCCGGGTCGTTCACCGTATAAGTCAGGGTTTTGAAACCCGCCTGACGGATCGCGGCGACCGCCGCCTCGTTTAGCGGGCGATGGTTCGGATGGACCGAAACACATCCAAGTTCTTCGGCGGCTTGCCGCCAACCGTCTGCCAGAGACTCACAGAGATAGCCCCGGTAAAAGTCCGGGGCTTTTTCTTTGGCCACTTTCAAACAATCCGGGACGAAGCTGGAGACAACAATCCGCTCCGTCAGATCCGGGCAGAGCGCATTCAGAGTCTCGGCGACGATTTCAGCCGTCCGGATCTCGTGTCCGGCCGCCGGCTTGATCTCCACATTCATCGCGAGACCGAGCGCACGGCAGCAGGAAATCGCCTCCTCGAAGGTCGGGATCCGCTCGCCGGAAAACCCCTTGTCGAACCAGGCGCCCGCATCGAGACGCTTCAGTGCCGCCGCCGTCTCGGCGCAGAGCGGCCCGCTGCCGTCATTGGTGCGGCCGAGCTCCTCGTCGTGATGCAACATCGGAACGTCGTCCGCGCTCAGCATCACGTCGAACTCGACCCACGAAAAACCGGCCTCCGCCGCGAGGCGGAAGCCGGTCAGGGTATTCTCGGGAGCCTCCGCGGCGATCCCGCGATGTCCGACAAGGCGGGATACCTGGAGGCTCATATGTCTTATTCCTCGGCGGCGGCGTCTTCGGAGAGATCCGCACCGGTCTCCTGGTCCACGACCTTCATGGACAGCTTGACCTTGCCGCGGTCGTCGAAGCCGATGACCTTCACCTTCACCTGGTCGCCGACATTGACCACGTCCGTGGTCTTGCCGACGCGCTCGTTCTTCAGCTCGCTGATGTGAACGAGGCCGTCCTTGGCACCGAGGAAGTTCACGAAGGCGCCGAAATCGACGGTCTTCACGACCTTGCCGTTGTAGATCACGCCGAGCTCCGGCTCCGCGACGATGTAGCGGATGCGCTCGAGCGCCGCCTCGGTGGAGGCGTTGTCGACCGCCGCGACCTTCACGACGCCGTCGTCGTCGATGTCGATCTTGGCACCGGTGGTCTCGCAGATCTCGCGGATCATCTTGCCGCCCGGGCCGATGATTTCGCGGATCTTGTCGGTCGGGACCGTGATCGTAGTGATCCGCGGCGCGTTCTCGGAGACACCTTCACGGGACGAGGTCAGAGCCTTCGCCATCTCGCCGAGGATGTGGACCCGGCCGTCCTTGGCCTGGTCCAGCGCGATTTTCATGATCTCCTCGGTGATCGAGGTGATCTTGATGTCCATCTGCAGCGAGGTGATGCCGTTTTCGGTCCCGGCAACCTTGAAGTCCATGTCGCCGAGATGGTCCTCGTCACCAAGGATGTCGGAAAGCACGGCGTAATCGTCGCCTTCCTTGATCAGGCCCATCGCGATACCGGCCACCGGCGCGCTCAGCGGAACGCCCGCATCCATCAGGGAGAGGGAGGTGCCGCAGACCGTCGCCATCGAGGAGGAACCGTTCGATTCGGTGACCTCGGAGACGACCCGGATCGTGTAGGGGAAGCTGTCCTTGGACGGCAGCAGCGGACGCACGGCGCGCCAGGCAAGCTTGCCGTGACCGATCTCGCGGCGTCCCGGGGAGCCCATGCGGCCCGCTTCGCCGACCGAGTAGGGCGGGAAGTTGTAATGCAGCATGAAATGCTCGCGGTATTCGCCTTCGAGCGCGTCGATGATCTGCTCGTCCTGACCGGTCCCGAGCGTGGCGACAGCCAACGCCTGGGTTTCGCCGCGGGTAAACAGGGCGGAGCCGTGGGCGCGCGGCAGAATGCCGACTTCGGAGACGATCGGACGCACCGTCTTAGTGTCGCGGCCGTCGATCCGTTGCCCCGTCTTCAGAATGGCACCGCGCACGACATCGGCTTCGATACCCTTCATCAGGCCCTTGGCGATGTCCTTGTCCGCGTCGTCCTCGAACAGTGCGATGCCCTTCTCGCGGACGGCGGCCACGTTTTCCTGCCGCTGGGTCTTGTTCGGCTCGGCATAGGCCTCGGTCATGTCGGCGGAGATGCCGGCCTTCAGGGCGTCACGGACGCGTGCCACGTCCTCGCTCTCGCCCGGCAGGTCCATCGGTTCCTTGGCGCAGGCCTCGGCGAGATCGATGATCGCGTCGATCACCGGCTGGAATGCCTTGTGGCCAAAGGTCACGGCACCGAGCATCACGTCTTCGGAAAGCTCGGAGGCCATGGACTCGACCATCAGCACGCCTTCCTGGGTGCCGGCGAGGACCAGATCGAGCTCGGAGTCCGGCAGCTCGCTCTGACACGGGTTCAGGATGTAGTCGCCATCCTTGTAACCGACGCGGCAAGCCGCGATCGGGCCGAGGAACGGCACACCGGAGATGGTCAGAGCGGCGGAGGCGCCGATCATCGCAACGATGTCCGGGTCGTTTTCCAGGTCATGGGACAGAACGGTACAGACGACCTGGGTCTCGTTCTTGAAGCCCTTGACGAAGAGCGGGCGGATCGGCCGGTCGATGAGACGCGAGGTCAGCGTCTCCTTCTCCGTCGGACGGCCTTCGCGCTTGAAAAAGCCGCCCGGGATCTTGCCGGCGGCAAAAGTCTTTTCCTGGTAGTTCACGGTCAGCGGGAAGAAATCGACCCCCGGCTTCGGCTGACGCGCGTAGACGGCGGTGCAGAGCACAGTCGTCTCGCCCATCGTCGCCATGACGGCGCCATCGGCCTGACGGGCGATTTTCCCGGTCTCGAGCGTCAGCTTGCGCCCGCCCCAGTCGATTTCTTTTTTGTAGATCTGAAACATTCAGCTTTCCTTCAAAGCTGAACCGCTCGGTTCCGAAACTCGATCCTGTTTCTGTATCGCTTGGATTGGGCCCGCCGTGACCGGTTCTTCGAACGCAGCGCCCTTAGTGGCGCGGGGGGAACGGGTCGGGGCGGCCTCGGTCTGCAAACACAGTGTCGAACGAGGTGACACCCGGCTCATACTTCTCGGTGTCTTATCGGTGCGGTTCTTCGGTTTTTTCCTCTATTGAGCGGGCCTTCAATCGCATGGATCGCCGGGGGCGTCAAACCCCAATCACGGCGTCCCGGCGAGGCCCAGCAGAAACGCAAACCGCCCCACGGAAAACGTGGGGCGGGCGCGATTCTGCTTCTGATCCTGCGGCACGGATTAGCGGCGCAGGCCCAGTTCGGAGATGATGGTCTGATAGCGCTCGACGCTCTTCGACTTCAGATAGTCGAGCATACGGCGGCGCTGGCCGACCATGATCAGAAGCCCACGGCGGGAGTGGAAGTCCTTTTTGTGGGTCTTCAGGTGTTCGGTGAGGTTCACGATACGCTCGGTGAGGATCGCAACCTGAACTTCCGGCGAACCGGTGTCGCCCTTTTCGCGGCCGAACTTCTCAATGAGCTCGCCCTTGCGCTCTTGCGTAATCGACATCGGATACTCCTAGGTCAAAGGTTGAGTACGCGCATCGGACAAATACAGCCGCCGTCGATCCGTCCGATCGCAACGGGGCTGCCCCCGGAAACGGCGTACATCAGGTCGCCTTCCCGGAGATCTCCGAAACGATCAAGGTCCATGGCCCGGAAGACCGGGACGGACTGACCGCATCTGAGCTTATTTGCCTCTGCACCGGCCAGAGTGAGCGCCGGGATGCCGTCCAGCGCCGTTTCCACCGGCATTAGGTGCTCGAAAGCGGCGGGACTATGCTCCAAAGCTTTCAAGGAATCCAGAGAAATCGCATCCGTTTCGAGGAACGGGCCGACCCGGTGCCGCCGCAGCATCGAAATATGCCCGACGGTCCCGGTCGCGCGCGCGAGGTCGCGGGCGAGGCTGCGCATATAGGCGCCTTTGCCGGATCCGACCTTGAACAGCGCCCGGTCCGCGCCCCGCATCTCGACCAGGTCGAAGAAATCAATCCGCACCTCGCGCGGGGAAAGCTCCACCGGTTCCTCGTTCCGTGCGAGATCGTAGGCCCGCTGGCCCTGGATCTTCACCGCGGAGAATTTCGGGGGAACCTGGGTTATCGTGCCGACGAACTGCGGCAATGCCGCCAGGATCGCCTGCTCGTCGGGGCGTATGTCAGAGGTGCTCGTGACATCTCCCTCGAGATCATCCGTCGAGCGTTCCTCGCCCCAGGTCACCTCGAAAGTGTACTCCTTCGACGCGTCCATCACGTACGGCACTGTCTTGGTTGCCTCGCCGAGGGCGATCGGCAGAATACCGGTCGCCAGCGGATCGAGCGTCCCGGCATGGCCGGCCTTCTGCGCATCGAACACGCGGCGGACCGCGGAGACCGCCTGGGTAGAGGTCACGCCGGACGGCTTGTCGAGGATGACCCAGCCATTGACCGGATTGCCGCGTTTCCTACGCGCCATTGCCGTCCTCTTCCCCATCTTCGTCGCGATCCGCTTCGAGGTCGGCGCGGACCACCGGATCCTGAAACATCTCGTTGATGCGGTTGGCGCTCTCGAAAGCGGTATCGATGATGAAGCGCATCCGCGGTACGGTGCGCAATGTCATCTGTTTCGCCATTTCGCCAGGACGGTGCGCAGGAACGGCGCCGCCCGTTTCAGGCCCGCCAGGACGTCGTCCGCGTGCACGCCGCCGAGCGGCATGACGAAAACCGTCGCATTGCGCAGGTCCGGGCTGACCGAGACCTCGCTCACCGTAATGGAAACACCATCGAGTTCCGGGTCATGCAGGTCGCCGCGCTGGAACACGCCGGCGAGCACATGACGCACTTCCTCGCCCACGCGCAACTGGCGCTGCGACGGCGCGCGACCGCGCCGCCCTGCCTTGTCAGGGTGCGATCCAACCACTTTCTAGCTCCCGTCAGCCTGTGACAGTCAAACCCCGCCTTACGACGAGGTGCTGGCCTGCTGGACCGATTCCAGGCTCCGCGCGACTTCCTTCACCTCGAAGCACTCGATGAAGTCGCCGACCTGGATATCGTTGTAGTTCTCGAACGCCGCGCCGCACTCGTAGCCTTCGCGGACTTCCTTGACCTCGTCCTTGAAGCGCTTGAGCGTCTTCAGCGTGCCCTCGTGGATCACGACGTTGTCGCGCAGCAGGCGCACCTTGGCCGCACGGCGGAGCATGCCTTCGGTGACCATGCAGCCGCCGACCTTGCCGACCTTCGTGATGTTGAAGACCTCGCGGATCTCGGCATTGCCGAGGAATTCTTCCTTGAGATCCGGCGACAGCATGCCGGTGAGCGCCGCTTTGATGTCGTCGATCAGCTCGTAGATGATCGAGTAGTAGCGGATCTCGAGACCTTCCTGCTGTGCCATGTCCCGCGCCTGCGGAACCGCACGGACGTTGAAGCCCAGAACAAGGGCGCCCGAGGCCTTGGCAAGGGTAATGTCGGACTCGCTGATGGCGCCGACCGCGCCATGCAGGATGCGCACCGCGACCTGATCGTTCGAAAGCTTCTCCAGCGTGGTCCGGATGGCTTCGAGCGAGCCGTGCACGTCGGTCTTGATGACCACCGGCAGTTCCTCGGCCTGACCCGCCGCAATCGCGGACAGCATCTGCTCGACGGAACCGCGCGCGCCGGCGACGGCCGACTTCTCGCGCAGCACCCGCTGACGATACTCGGCGATCTCACGTGCCTGCGACTCGGATTCGACCACACCGAACTCATCGCCGGCAACCGGCGTACCTTGCAGGCCGAGAACCTCGACCGGCGTGCTCGGGCCGGCAGACTTCACGCGCTGGCCGCGATCGTCGAGCAGCGCCCGGACGCGGCCCCATTCGGCGCCGGCAACGAAGATGTCGCCGACATTGAGGGTACCCTTGGTGACGAGAACGGTCGCGACGGAACCGCGTCCCTTCTCCATCTTCGCCTCGACCACGGCACCTTCGGCACGACGGTCCGGATTGGCCTTAACCTCGAGCAGTTCGGCCTGCAGGAGGATGGCTTCCTCCAGCTTGTCGAGACCCTGCTGGGTTTTTGCCGAAACCTCGACCGAGAGCACGTCACCGCTCATTTCCTCGACGACGATCTCATGCTGCAACAGCTCGGTGCGGACCCGGTTCGGGTCGGCGTCCGGCAGATCGCACTTGTTGATCGCGACGATGATCGGGCAGCCCGCCGCCTTGGCGTGGCGGATGGCCTCGACCGTTTGCGCCATGATGCCATCATCGGCGGCCACGACGAGGACGACGATGTCGGTGACGTTCGCGCCGCGCGCGCGCATCTCGGTAAAGGCCTCGTGGCCCGGCGTATCGAGGAAGGTGATCCTCGCACCGGACGGCACCTTCACCTGATAGGCGCCGATATGCTGAGTAATGCCGCCCGCCTCGCCGGCCGCAACGTCGGAACGGCGCAGCGCGTCGAGCAGGGAGGTCTTGCCGTGATCGACGTGACCCATGACGGTCACGACCGGCGCCCGCGGCTTCAGGTCCTCAGGCGAGTCTTCCTTGCCCTGGAGCTGCAGTTCGACGTCGGATTCGGAGACTCGCTTGGACTTGTGGCCGAATTCGGCCACCACCAGTTCGGCGGTGTCGCTGTCGATGGACTGCGTGATGGTCGCCATCATGCCCATTTTCATGAGCGACTTGATGACGTCACCGGCACGCTCGGCCATACGATTGGCCAGTTCCTGCACGGTGATCGCGTCCGGGATGACGACTTCGCGGACTTGCTTGACCTGCTCGCCGTTCTCCTCGCGCATCCGCTGCTTCTCGCGCTCACGGGCGCGACGCACGGAAGCGAGACTGCGGGAACGTTCGCCGCCGCGATCGTCCAGTGCCTGGGAAACGGTCAGCTTGCCGGACCGGCGGCGCTGTTCGCCACGACGGGCCGGGGCCGGGGCCGGACGGCGATCCGCGCCGCCACCGCCGCCACCACCGCGGCGCTTGCCGCGCCGGGCATCGGCATCCTCTTCCGGAGCGGGCCCACCCGCATCCGGGGCCGCCGCGGGTTGCGGGCGCGCTTCGGCGGCGCGGGTCGCGGCGCGCTCAGCCTGGGCTTTCGCTTCACGGGCAGCCGCTTCCTCGGCGAGACGGGCCGCTTCTTCCTCGCGCTGCTTGCCTTCGGCGTCGGCAATCTTGCGCATTTCCTCGAGTTCGGCCTGACGGCGATCGACCGGTTCCGGCGCAGGTTCGGGTTCGGGCTGCGGCACGGCTTCGGCCGGCGTCTCGGCGACCGTCGGCGCGGCCTGTTCCTCGGAACGCGCGGCTTCCTGCTGCTTCAGGCCCTCTTTCAGTGCCCGGGTGCGGCGTTCCCGCTCCTCCGCGCTCAGGCCTCCGGAATCACCGGCCCCGCCAGGACCGCCAGGACCGCCGACGCGTTTGCGCCGCCGTTCCACCTGAACAGTCTTGGAACGGCCATGGGAAAAGCTCTGCTTCACCGAGTCTTTGTCGACGGATTTTCCGAGGGAAAGTTTCCCCCGTCCGGACAGGCTCAGTTTCTTGCGATCAGTGTCGTTGCTCGTTGTCATTATCGGTCGCGCGTCTTTTCCGTAATACCGGGCAGGGGCCTCAATACACCCCTAGCCGTTGTTTTCCAAGCCGAGTCGAGAAATATCGCCCCGGAATCCCGCGAGTCGTGCAAATTCTCGCCTTAAACGGGCCGTCAGGCCCTTCGAATGGTCGCCTGCGACCAGGATGGCCGCATGCACTGTTTGTTCGCGGTCGAACGCCGCTCCCAGCTCGGAGCGGGTCAGCAGCGCCGCCGACGGCAGGCCGTCCGAGAGCCGCCGCAGCTTCTCCCGCGCCTCCTCGGCGCCGTCGGCCGCTTCAAGCAGAAGGATGGCCTTGTGATGACGAAGCGCATCCTCGACTTTGGCATGGCCGGCAATGGCCGCACCGGCCCTGCGCGCCAGACCGATCAGCGACTGGATCGAGGCCACCAACATGGCTTCGATCGCCTCGACCAGATCGTCCCGGACCGTAACCTTCTGCTTCGCAGCCCGCGAAAAGGCCCGTTTCCGGCTTGCCTCGGCAAGGGCGTCACGGCTTGCCGAAACCCAGAGGCCCCGGCCCGGCAGCTTCTCGGAAAGGTCCGGGACCACCGCGCCGTCAGGCCCGATGACAAACCGGATCATGTTCTCCGCATCGCCGCTTTCGCCGGTGGCAATGCACCGGCGATCGCCGCGTCCGCTGCTATCCTCTAGAGCGGCACGCTCATGTGGCCGGGGTCTCGTCATGAGCCTCCCCAGCTTCGGCATCGGCGTCGGCCGCGCCGTCTTCGGACTCCTCGTCCTCGAACCAGTGCGCCCGGGCCGCCATGATAACGTCGTTTGCCGTATTCTGGTCGAGACCCGCGTCCGGCAGCATCTCGATCAACTCGTCACCGGCCAGATCGGCCAGATCGTCGAGCGTCTTCACGCCCTGCTCAGCCAGCGCCACGATATTGGCGAGCGCAAGGCCCTCGAAAGCCAGCAGGTCTTCGGCCACGCAGAGCTCGGCGCTGCGATCCTGCAGACGGTTGCGCTCGGCCTCCGCAAAAGCCAGCGCGCGGTTCTGCAGTTCCTCGGCGATGTCGGCATCGAAGCCTTCGATCCCCATGAGGTCCTCAAGCGGCGAATAGGCGATCTCGTCGACCGACGTGAAGCCTTCCGCAACCAGCAGATGCGCAATCACATCGTCGATATCGAGGGAGTCGATGAAGGTCTTCGACCGGGTCTTGAACTCTTCCTGACGGCGCTCGGATTCCTCGGCCTCGGTCAGGATGTCGATATCCCAGCCGGTGAGGATCGAGGCGAGCCGCACATTCTGACCGCGGCGCCCGATGGCGAGGCTGAGCTGATCGTCCGGCACCACGACTTCGATGCGGCGCTGCTCCTCGTCCAGAACCACCTTGCTGACCTCGGCCGGGGCCAGACCGTTGACCACGAAGGTCGCCGGATCGTCAGACCAGGGAATGATGTCGATCTTTTCGCCCTGCAGTTCGCCGACCACGGCCTGCACGCGCGAGCCGCGCATGCCGACGCAGGCGCCGACCGGATCGATGCTGCCGTCATAGGAGATCACCGCGATCTTCGCGCGGCTGCCCGGATCGCGGGCAACCGACTTGATCTCAATGATGCCGTCGTAGATCTCCGGCACTTCCTGCTTGAACAGGTTGGCCATGAATTGCGGATGGGTGCGGGAAAGGAAGATCTGCGGGCCCCGCGGTTCCTCGCGCACATCGTAGATATAGGCGCGGACACGGTCGCCGTTGCGGAAACTTTCCCGCGGCAGCAACTCGTCGCGCCGCAGCACCGCCTCGGCCCGGCCGAGATCGATGGTGACATTGCCGAACTCGACGCGCTTGACGATGCCGTTGACGATCTCGCCGACGCGGTCCTTGAATTCTTCGTACTGGCGGGCCCGCTCGGCCTCTCGCACCTTCTGCACGATCACCTGCTTGGCGGTCTGCGCGGCGATACGGCCGAAATCGATCGGTGGCAGAGGGTCGACGATGAGATCGCCGACCTTCAGCGCCGGATCCCGCTTCTGCGCGGCGGCGGCCGTGATCTGGGTCATCTCGTCCTCGACCTCGTCGACCACCTCGGTCACGCGGACCAGTTCGATGGCGCCGCTGGTGCGATCGATATTGGCCCGGATATCGTGATCGTGGCCGTATTTGGAGCGGCCGGCTTTCTGAATCGCCTGCTCCATCGCCTCAAGGACCTCGTCGCGCTCGATGCCTTTTTCGCGCGCAACGACATCGGCGACTTGAATCAGTTCAAGCTTGGGTTGGGTTGCCGTTTCCATGGGTCGCGTCTTCTTGCCGTTACTTCCGTTTGCCCCTGACCGTCTCTCAGATCTCGCCGCGCTCGGCGGCGTCGATCAGAGCATCGGTCAAAACCAGTTTCGCCGTGCGGACCGAAGCGAAGGGAAAGCTCAGCCGCTCCCCGTCCTGCTCGATCGCCACGGTTCCGTCATCCGCGGCCCCGAGCACTTCGCCCCGGAACCGCTTGCGCCCGTCCACCGCAACCTCGAGCTCGATCTTGGCCTCGAAGCCGGCGAACCGGTTGTAATCCTCGGGCCGCACCAGCGGCCGGTCGATGCCGGGCGAACTGACCTCCAGATTGTATTCCCCGGAGATCGGGTCCTCGACATCGAGGATCAGCGAGATGGCGCGGCTGATATCGGCGCAGTCATCGACCGTCATCTGGTTCCGGTCGGTGCGCTCGGCCATGATCTGCAGGACCGCCCTCTTCCCGCCGGTGAAACTCACCCGGACGAGGTCGTATCCCATCGACTCGATCGAAGGGCCAATCATCGCGGCAATCCGCTCGGTCAGCTGCTGCGTCACCCGTGTCCTCTAATGGTCCGTCCGGCCGGGGCCGGACGATTTACCCCTCGGAAAACACAAAAAAAAAGTGGGCCGTTGGCCCACCCTATCAGCGTTACCGATTGGGTCATGTAATGGAGAAATCAATATAGCGGAGTGCGCGGATGCTTCAAGAAAATTCGATCAACCGCCGGTATCGAGACGCTCGAACCGCATGAAGGCCGGTTGCCGTCCCTGCGCGCGCGCTTTCGCTTCGTAGCGTGTCTCCGGCCAATCTTCCGGCCGCAGCCGCCAGTCCTGCGGTCCCCGGGCAAGCCAACGGAAACCACGGTGCGCGGTCGCCCGCGCCAGCATCCAGCGCAAATAACCCATGTCGTCTGTCGCCAGTCTCAGCTCCCCGCCCGGTTTCAGCAGGCGATGGAAGTCGGCGATCGTCCCGTGCTGGATGATGCGGCGCGGATGGTGGCGCTTTTTCGGCCAGGGATCGGCGAAAAGTACAGCAATCCGGTCAAGACAGCCGTCCGGCAGAACCGCAAGCAGGTCGCGCACATCGTCCGGATAGATCCGGACATTCGAAAGGCCGCGGTCCTCGCAATGTCGGAGCAGGCTCGCCACACCGTTCATGAAGGGTTCCGAGCCGATAAAACCAACATCCGGGTTGGCCTCGGCCTGGGCCGCGAGGTGTTCGCCGCCGCCGAAGCCGATCTCGAGCCAGATCCCCCGCGTTTCCGGCGGAAACAATGTCCGGGGATCAAGCATCGCGTCCGGCGTGCCCGGCAGCTCCACAAGGAGCTCCGGAAGGCGCTCCTCCAGAAGCGCTTCCATACCCGCGCGCAAGCGCCGACCGCGCCTTCTGCCATAGAAGACGCGGTCGCGCTGTACGATGTCTTTCGGAATGTCCTTGCCCGGGGGCACGGTTCAGTCCCGTCCTCGTTTGCCGTTAAGCGAAAGCGCTCTTCAGCTCGTCGACGAGATCGAGCTTTTCCCAGGTGAAGTGCCCGTCCCCACCATCCTCGCGGCCGAAATGGCCATAGGCCGAGGTCGGCCTGTAGATCGGGTTGCTGAGCGCGAGCCGCTCGCGGATACCGCGCGGCGAGAGATCGACCATCTCGCGGATGACGGAGGCCAGTTTCGCCTCGTCCACCTTGCCGGTGTTATAGGTCTCGAAATAGATCGAGAGCGGGTGCGACACGCCGATGGCATAGGACACCTGGATGGTGCATTTGTCGGCAAGACCGGCCGCGACGACGTTCTTCGAAACCCAGCGCGCGGCATAGGCCGCCGAGCGGTCGACCTTGGTCGGATCCTTGCCGGAGAACGCACCGCCGCCATGCGGCGCGGCGCCGCCATAAGTGTCGACGATAATCTTGCGCCCGGTGAGGCCGGCATCGCCGACCGGACCGCCGATGACGAAGCGGCCGGTCGGGTTCACGTAGAAATGGTCCTCGGGGCACATCCAGCCTTCGGGGAGAACCTTCAGTACATGGCCCCGGACCAGCTCGCGGATCTCGTCCTGATCCATGTCTTCGTCATGCTGGGTCGAAACCACGACGGAGGTGGCGCGAACCGGCATGCCGTTCGCATATTGCAGCGTCACCTGGCTCTTGGAGTCGGGCCCGAAGCCTTTCTCGGCTCCGGACTTGCGCGCCTCGGCCATGGATTTCAGGATCTGGTGCGAGAAATGGATCGGCGCCGGCATCAGCGCGTCCGTCTCGCGGCAGGCATAGCCGAACATGATGCCCTGGTCGCCCGCGCCTTCGTCCTTGTTGCCGGCCGCGTCGACGCCCATCGCGATATCCGTCGACTGCTCGTGCAGCAGAACGTCGATATCAGCCGTCTTCCAGCTGAATCCTTCCTGATCGTAGCCGATGTCGCGGATCGCCTCGCGGGCGGACTCGACAATCGCATCCTTTGTGACTGATGCCGGTCCGCGGACCTCGCCGGCAAGGATGACCTTGTCGGTTGTGGCCAGCGTCTCACAAGCGACACGGCTTAACGGATCCGCTGCCAGGAACATGTCGACGACGGTGTCGGATATCCGGTCACAGACCTTGTCCGGATGTCCTTCGGAAACGGATTCGCTAGTGAATTCGTAGTCGGATTGAGTCAACGGGGGCTCTCCTAGAATATGAGTTGTGCTCATGCCGGCATCAAACGTACCCGTGAACGCCCGGCCCTTTTGAGGCCGCCGCGCATGAACTCTGTCCGGTGAATCTATCGAAGGCACCGAGAGGTAGGACTACCTGCCGCTTTTGCGAATCCCGGTCAAGCACAAACCGCCGACGGCACTATTCCGAGTCTTCGCCGTCGAAACTGTTTGCGATGGAGCGCATGAGGTCGAACAGCCGCCGGCGCGCCTCGGGGTCCGCAATCCGGTAATATGCACGCACAAGCTCAAGAGTCTCGCGCCGGTTCATCGGGTCGTCCGGCAGCTGGTATGCCTCGGGTTCCCGCTCTTTCTCGAAGAGACGGCCAGGGGACTGGTCCTGTACTTCCTCCGACATTTCCTCGAAGAAGAAGTTGACCGGAACCTCGAGCACCCGACTCAGATCGTACAGTCGGCTCGCGCCGATACGATTGGCCCCGCGCTCGTATTTTTGTACCTGCTGAAAGGTCAGGCCGAGCGCCTGGCCGAGCTTCTCCTGGCTAATCCCGAGAAGTGTGCGGCGCATGCGTACTCGGGATCCGACATGGACGTCGACCGGATTCGGTTTCCCCAGGCTGGCCATCCGCCCACCGGGGCGCCGTTTACTCGACGGTTGCTCCATGTTCCAAACCATTAATCTAAAATTGCGTTAAAACCAGTTACCCATACAAACGTATGCAGTCAACAGGAAAGCCTTACCGAAAAAAAGAAAAAAGAGCGCTAGACGGAGCGGCGCAGAAAAACAGCCAAAAGCGGCAGAAAGCCGAGAAGTATCGCGGTGGAATTACGGACGCGCGCATAGGGCGTTTTACTCGGCAGGGCCGCCGGCAACGAACTGTCGATCGTACCGGTTTCCTCAAGAGGCAAAGAGACCCTGATGCGGCCATAGGCGTCGATCACAGCGGAGATGCCGGTATTCGCCGCCCGGATCACAGGAATGCCCTCTTCCACCGCTCGCATACGCGCGGCGGCCAGATGCTGGTAAGGCCCTGAACTGGCGCCGAACCAGGCATCGTTCGTCACATTGACCAGCAGTTCCGGCCGCGGTCCGCCCGATGCCGTGACGGCCCCGGGAAAGATCACCTCGTAACAGATCAGGGCACCGATCCGCGGCAGCCCGGGATATGCGAAACTTCCCGGCCCGGTCCCGGCCGTGAAGCCGCTTCCGGTCCTCACCACAGGACCGAGCGGCAACCATTCGCTGAAAGGGACGTATTCCCCAAAAGGTACTAGGTGAAATTTATCGTGCCTCGCGGCCATCGCCCCGGCAGGATCCAGACTAACAACCGCATTGAAATTGCGGGATTTATTCGCATCGCCACCGACCGGTTCGCGCAACGGCGCCCCGGTCATCAGCAAGCCGCCAGGCACGCGAAGCAGCGAACCGAGATAAGCGGCGAGTTCAGGCTCGCGGTTGAGCGCGTAGGGCACCGCGGTCTCGGGCCAGACGACGAGGCGCGGCGGGGGCAATTCCGCTATTCCCGCCGGCATTGCATCCGCCCGGCCGAGACGAGTCAGCATCGCATATTTCGCGAGATGCCCCCGGAGCATATCCGGTTTCCATTTGTCCCTCTGCGGAACATTTCCCTGCACGACGCGAACCGTCGGCGCCGACGCATCCGGTTCCGATGCGCTATCGAGCCGCCACACGCCGTAGCCGGCAAACACCACGGGCAGCAAAAGGCAGCCGGCGCCGACCCACCGTTCGGTGCGGCCGCTGCCTCGGCGCAGTAGCATCAGAGGCGAGAATGCGAACAACAAAACGAAAAAACCGTATCCGTAGGCACCGAACAGCGCCAACGGCTGCATCAGGGCATCGGAAAAGGTCCAGGCCGACGCCGGCAAATTCCAGGGAAATCCGGTCGCGACAGTTCCACGCAATATCTCTGCAAGGCTCCAGGCGCCGGCGAACGCCGGTGCGCGGAGCCAGCCGCGCGGCTGGAGACGGAAATACAGCAGTGCCGCGAGACCGCCATAAAGCGCCAGTCCTGCCGGAAGACCGGCTGCCGCGAAAGGTACCGCCCACGCAAACCTGTCGCCATCGACCAAGAGCGCGTTGGAGATCCAGTAGAGCCCCGCGACATGGTGACCGAACGCGAAAGCCCAGCCCGTCGCGAAGGCTCCGCCCCAACTCTGCCGCCGCTCGACCGAAAGCATCAGGGGCGCAAACGCAAAAATCGCGGGAAGCAGTCCGAACGGCGGCAGCGCGAGCGCGGCGACGGCGCCCGACGCCGCCATGACCGCCAGATTGCGAATCCCGGTCAGGGCCGCCAGCCGGTTTATGCTTGTCCGGGCGCCCGCGCCCAGCCGGGCGGCGGCCGCCGCCGTGCTCACGAAGCGGCCTCGGGCAATTGCGATCCGTCCGGCTGCACCCGGTGGATCCGGATGCGCTTGATCCTGCGCGAATCCCCTTCAAGCACTTCGAATTCGAGGCCCGCAGGGTGGGTCAGCAGCTCGCCGCGGGCGGCGACCCGTCCGGCCAGCGAAAAGACCAGGCCGCCGAGCGTGTCGATCTCCTCGCGCTCCTCCTCGTCCAGCACCTCGCCGAAAAGCTCTTCGAACTCCTCGATCTCGGCGCGCGCGTCGGCAATGGCTGTATCCGGGCCGACCATGACGATCTTCGGTCCCTCGTCCACGTCGTGTTCGTCAACGATATCGCCGACGATTTCCTCGACCAGGTCCTCGATCGTGATCAGGCCGTCGACCCCGCCGAACTCGTCCACGACGAGCGCCAGGTGACGCCGGGTCAGCCGCATCTCCTGCAACAGATCCATCGCGCGGATCGAGGGCGAGACGAACAGCACCTCGCGCAGCAGAGAGCTGAGCGGAACGTCCTTTCCGGCATGGATATGGGCGAGCACATCCTTCATATGGACCATGCCCACGACGTCATCGAGGGTTTCGCGATAGACCGGCACGCGGCTATGCGCATCCTTCACCATGTCCGATACGAGATCGTTCAACGAAGTATCGATCGCGACGCCGGTGATATCGGCCCGGGGCACCATGACGTCGCGCGCGGTGATGTCGCGGAGGCCGAGGATGTTCCGGATCAGCGCCCGCTCATGCGGATCGATGGCGAGGTCCTCGCCGGGTTTGCCCGCGCCGTCGACCTCGATCAGTTCTTCCAGCGCGTCGCGCACCGACGCGCCGCCGTTCCGTTTGATCTTGAAAGCTTTCATGATCTGCTTCAGCGGCCCCCAGGACGGATCGCGCCGCTCCGGCGCATCGACGGGCTCGACCGCGGGAACCGCCGCTTCCTCAGCCGCCGCCTGACGGTTCTCCGAATTGGCGCTCATCGAACCGGCTCCACGATGGGGCTGTAGGGGTCACGGATACCGAAAGCGGCAAGGATCTCGATCTCGCGCCCTTCCATTGCCGAGGCCTCTTCGTCGGTCTCGTGATCAAAGCCGAGAAGATGCAGAACGCCGTGCACGACAAGATGTCTCAGATGGGAATCCAGCGTCTTGCCGTCCCGTTCCGCTTCCATGGCGACCGTTTCGAAGGCGAGTATCACGTCGCCCAGCATATCGGTCCCGCCAACACCGGATGCAAGTCCGGAGGGAAAGGACAGCACGTTGGTCGGCTTGTCCTTTCCACGGAAATCCCGGTTGAGGTCCCGGACATCCGCATCGGAGGAAAGGACGATACTGACTTCCGTCGGCCTTTGAGGCTTGCCGATCGCGGCGGCCGCGCTGGACACGCAGATCGCCTCGGCATCGGGCAGCGCCTCGGTCCAGGCCGGGTTCGGCACGGCGACGGCAATATCTAGATGAGAGTCCGGTTGCTCCGGGTCCTCCGGCGGATCCTGTTCAGCCACAGCGCTGAAGCGACTACTTCCTGGCTCCGATTCGTCGGGCACGCGCGGATACTCCTCTGTTGCACCTAATCCTTCGCCCCATCGTCGAGACGGGCGGATTCACGATCATTGTAAGCATTGACGATTTTGGTCACCAGCGGGTGACGCACAACGTCGCGGGCGGAAAATTCGACGACACTGACGCCGGAGATCCGGCCGAGCACGCCCATGGCATCCACAAGACCGGATTTGGCGCCGAACGGCAGATCGATCTGCGAGGGATCGCCGGTGATCGCCATCTTCGAATTCTCCCCGAGACGAGTCAGGAACATCTTCATCTGCGTCGGCGTGGTGTTCTGCGCCTCGTCGAGAATGATGTAGGAGTTTGCCAGGGTCCGCCCGCGCATGAAGGCGAGCGGCGCGACCTCGATCTCGCCGGCCGCCAGACGTCGCTCGACCTGCTCGCCCGGCATCATATCGTAGAGCGCATCGTAGAGCGGGCGCAAATACGGGTCGACCTTGTCCTTCATGTCGCCAGGCAGGAAGCCGAGCCGTTCTCCGGCCTCGACCGCCGGCCGCGACAGGATCAGACGCTCGACCTTGCGCTCCATCAACATGGAGACCGCCATGGCGACAGCGAGATAGGTCTTGCCCGTACCCGCCGGACCCAGGCCGAGAACTAGCTCGTCCTGGGACAGCGCCTGGATATAGCGATGCTGGTTCGGCGAACGCGGCTGAATCGCCCGTTTCCAGGTCGGAACGAAGGCCGAGCGGTCGTTGAACCCGCTGCTGCCGTTGGCGACGCCGTCCTCGCTCTGGGCCCACTTCACCGCCGCGTCGACCGTGCCGATATCGAGAGCCTTGAGTTTCTTGCCGGCATCCCGGTCGCCCTCGAGGCGTCGGTAGAGCGAGGTCAGGGCCGACTGAGCCTTGGTCGCCGCGTCCGCATCGCCCTCGATCGTGACCTTGTTCCCGAAACAGGAGAGCGAGACCTGGAGCTTCTGCTCGAGACGGGCGAGGTTCCGGTCGTGGTCGCCGAGCAGAGCCGGCAAGAGATCGTGATCGGCGAATTCCAGCTGGATGACGTCGGTAGCCTCGGTCGTGATGCTCAAGCAATCGCCCTTTCATGCTCAGGGTTGCGTGACGTGCGGTCCGGAACGCCGTCCCATTCGCCGGTGACCGCCATTCCGGCAAGGGAGTTTGCGTGCCCGGATTCGATCCGAACGTCGACGATCTTGCCGACGAGCCGGTCGGGGCCGGGAAAGTGAACCGCCTGCATATAGGGGCCGCGGCCGACAAGCTGGCCGTCTTTCTGCCCGGTACGCTCGACCAGAACCGGCTGCACCGCGCCGACGGACGCCGCATTGAAAGCGAGCTGCTGCGCGTTCAGAAGCTGCTGCAGGGTTTCCAGTCGGTCTGACTTCACGGCTTCATCGACTTGCAGGTCCGTCCCCGCCGCCGGCGTGCCCGGCCGGGGGCTGTATTTGAAGGAATAGGCCTGAGCGTAACCGACTTGCGTTACAAGTTTGAGCGTGGCGGCGAAGTCCTCGTCGCTTTCGCCCGGGTGACCCACGATGAAGTCGGAGGAGAGCGCCAGATCGGGGCGCGCCTCGCGCAGCCGATCGATGACGCGGAGATAGGCCGCCGCATCGTGCTTGCGGTTCATCGCCTGCAACACCCTGTCCGAGCCGGACTGCACCGGCAGATGCAGGTACGGCATCAGTTGCGGCACGTCGCGATGCGCCGCGACAAGCTCCTCGTCAACATCGTTCGGATGCGAGGTCGTGTAGCGTATGCGCTCCAGACCGTCGATCTCCGCCAGTTCGCGGATCAGCCGTCCGAGCCCCCATTCGCCGCCAGCCGCCTCGCCATGATAGGCATTCACATTCTGCCCGAGCAGGGTGAGTTCCGCGGTTCCTGAGGCGACCAGGCGGCGCGCCTCGGCGAGAACCTGCGCCACCGGCCGGGAAAACTCGGCACCGCGGGTATAGGGCACGACGCAGAAGCTGCAGAATTTGTCGCAGCCTTCCTGGATCGAGAGAAACGCCGCCGCGCTGCTGGCATGACGCTCTTCCGGCAGAAAATCGAACTTGCTTTCGACGGGGAAGTCGGTGTCGACGACTCCGGCCCCCCGTGTGCCCCGCCCGCCGCTCGCGGCTTGACGTTCGACCGCCTTCTGTTCCGCCTCGCGTACCAGTTCCGGCAAGCGGTGATAGGTCTGTGGCCCGAAGACGAGATCGACGAAAGGCGCGCGGCGCACGATTTCCTCGCCCTCGGCCTGCGCGACGCAACCGGCGACGGCGATCAGCAGAGGCTTGCCTTCTGCGGCACGGGCCTCCTTCTCCCGGCGAATCCGGCCAAGCTCCGAGAAAACCTTCTCGGTCGCCTTCTCTCGGATGTGGCAGGTATTGAGAATCACCATGTCCACGTCGTCGGGCGTGGTCACCGGGTCGTATCCGAGGGAGACGAGGCTGTCCGTCATACGCTCACTGTCGTAGACGTTCATCTGGCAGCCATAGGTCTTGATAAAGAGTTTCTTGCTCACGCGCGCTCAGCCTTGCCGTCCTGAGGACAGCCGAATTTCAGGGAAACGGCCGCACCAATACGCCGTGTGAAACTGAAATTCCAGCGTGCGTTTTCTCTCATCAAGGAAATGCTAACACCGGGCGGCGCGCAGTCAAGCCGCTGAACCGTCCGGGCGGCAGGTCTTTTTCCCGGCAGAACGCGATCAGATCGTTGCCTCGTCGCGGCCGGAAAGCGCGCGCGAGACGCCACGGGAGACCGCGCGTTCGCAATGCGCAGCGAGTTCCTTGCGGTTGCCGAACTCGGCCGGGTCCAGCGGCGGATGAAACTCGACCTCGACGTCGACTCGGCCGAGCGCCAGCGCGTCCAACAGATGCGGGACCAGATCCATATCGCCGTACCAGGCATAGAAGGGGCGCAGGCCCCGGCCCATCGGCATCCCGTTCAACCGCGTATAGGTGATCGAAACCGGCTGCACCCGCAGCCCCTCGACCCGCTCTTCCGGATTTTTCGATTGGGTCGCGGCGAACATCGAACTCTTGAAGGGCAGGACGCGATTGCCGTCGTTGCTGGTGCCCTCGGGAAACAGCACCAGCCGGTCGCCGTCCGAGAGCCGGTCGCCAATCTCGTTCGCATGCACTTTCGAGCGGCCGCGACGGCGCTCGACGAAGACCGTGCGTTGCAGGATCGCGAGAAGGCCGAAACCGGGCCAGCCTTTCACCTCACTCTTTGCGATGAAGCTCGCCCTGAGCAGGCTGCCAAGCACGACGATGTCGAAGTAGGAGGCGTGATTGCTGGCATAGAGCACAGGCCCGTGGGTCAGCGGCCGCCCACGGGTCTTCACCCGGAAACCGAGCAGCCGGGCGCAGAGCCCGTGGTAGAACAGCGGCAGCGCCGATGCGCCCGGCGAGCGCAATGCAACGAACAGCACCTGCAACGGCAGCAGGGAGCAGGTCAGCAATCCGTAAAGCGCCAGACGGCGCCACAGCAGGGTGCGGGAGGGCGCGACCATGCCGGCCGCCTCAAGCGGTTCGGCACTCCGTTCCCAGGAACCGAGCAAACCGGGATCCGCGAGGAAATCCTCTTCGTTCAGATCCTCAAGCGCCCCCACGACGCTCATTGGATCGAGACTCCCCGCGCCTCGCGTTCGTAGTGCTTGTAATATTTGTCGGACACATTGCTGGTCTCGACGATGACGCAGACGTCGGTCGTGTTGAACTGGTGATCGACCACGGCGCCATGCCCGACATAGCCGCCGAGACGGAGATAGCCCTTGATCAGCGGTGGCAGCGCGGCCGCTGTGCGGCGCAGATCGATCTCCTCAACCGGCATCCGGTCCATCTCGAGATAGCGCTCAGGAAGCGCCGTCGCGCGGATCCGCTCCGGCGCGAGATGCTGGTGATACAGGTAGGCGAGCTGGGTTCGAAGAGCCTCGGCATCGTTCCCCGGCAGGCTGGCGCAGCCGAACATCAGGGAAATGTCGTTCTGGAAGACGTAAGCCGCGATGCCTTTCCAGAGCAGCTGCATGGTCGGGCGGGTGCGATATCCGGCGGCGGTGCAGGAGCGGCCGAGTTCCAGGATCTCGCCGGGCTGGGCCACGAGCCTGGAAATGTCGAACTCGTCTGCGGTGTAGAAACCGCCTGCGGTCCCGGCCGCGGAACGGCGGATCAGGCGGTAGGTACCGACCACGGCTTCCGGCCCGTCGCCGAGCTGGTGATCGAGCACGAGGAGATGGTCGGCGACATCGTCGAATGAGTCCTCGTCAAGGCGGCTGTCGCGCGCCGCCGGCGACGGGGTGGCGCCCATCTCGTCGTAGAAGACACGGTAACGAAGCTGTTTGGCCGCGAGGACGTCTTCCGGGCCCGCGGCGAGCCGGACTTCCAGGGTTCCCGAAACCAGCGGCTGATCGCCCAGCCGGTCGGAACCGGCGACGGAAACAGGTGCCTGTTCGGAAAGTGCCGTGCGTGTCGGAATAGAGAATCCCATGATATGTCGCATCCCTGTTTGTCGGGGGCCGCAGGCTGACGGACCGCCGGAGACGGCCTTAGCCGTTATTCTCAGGTCCGATATGGGTACGCGCTTTGCCGCCGCTAGAGAATTCGCTTGGGCAGGGGCGCGGATCGAGTACCGGGCAGACATCCTTCGACCCCATCCGGTGCCCGCTTATACCGAGATAACCATGACATTTTTCACACATTCGCATGACAGTCTGGTTGCAGTCGAAACCCGCATGAATCCGGGGGACTCGGTCGAATCGGCCTTTGCACCGGTGAGAAGACCGTCAGTTGTCCAAGAATAGCTGCATCAATATGGCATCGGCATGGCTGCCATCGCCCGATTTGTAATAGTTCCGCCGCCGGTCGAAAGGTGTCATGCCGAGGCTCTCGTAGAGCGAGATCGCCGAGCGGTTACCGTCCTGCACCTCCAGAACGAGTCGTTCCGCGCCCGATTCGCGGGCGGCGTGCACGGCCTGTTCCATTAACAGCCGGCCGATCCCCTGGCGGCGGTTTTCGGGCGCGACCGCAAGTGTGAGAATCTCCGAAAAATCGCCGAGAGTCCGAAATAGCACGAAGCCGGCAAACCGGGGCGTGCGGTCCGAGACGAGTGCCGCCGCGCCGTCAGTACCGGACACCGACAGCAGATCTTCGAGTGCCGGCCGGTTCCAGGGCCGCTCGAAGAGCGCGCCATGCAGATCCGCCGCCGCATCGAGATACCGCGCCAGCTCGAGATCCAGCGAATAGGAGGGGCCGGTCGTCATGCAGAACGCGGGCGCGTGACGTCCGGTGCCCGCAAATAGAGCGGCTCCGGCGCGCACTCGCCGCCGGTCTCCATGAGGAACAGGCCGATCGCGGCAACTTCCGCCGCATCGGGAACCGTCGCCGGGCTCCTCTCGCAGACATCGCCGAGCTGCGCCGCGACCTTTTCCGCCGCATCGCCCGCAAGAACAATCGGACAATCTCCGGTAAGGGACGCCAGCTTCTCGCCTAGCGCCTCCGGCGGCAGCGCGCCCGGACCGCCCATGGCGGCACCGTTCGCGCCGTAGAGCTGGAAGAAGAGTTCGGCCCGGCGGCTTTCGAGAATGACGGCGAGATGCTTTCCGGCGGCGGCGCCGGAAGCCTGCGCCGCGCGCGCCACCGCGTCGAACCCGGTAATACCGAGGACCGGGACAGAGAGCGCCTGGCCAAGCCCCTTGGCAAAGGCGAGACCGATTCGGACTCCCGTGAAGGAACCCGGGCCGCGGCTGACCGCGACACCGTCAAGATCGCCGAAATCGAGACCGGCTTCCTCGAAAACTTCCCCGGCCATCGGCGCGAGGCGCTCGGACTGTCCCCTCGTCATTTCTTCGCGGCGCACCGCCAAAAGTTCCGATTCGCGGCAGAGCGCGACCGAGCAGGCGCCGGTGCTGCTGTCGATGCCGAGAATTGTGCGGGGGCGAGACGCCATCTTAATTTCCGCCGCGAATTGCGTATGTTAGAGTGACAATGCGGCCTGAAAGTGCAAATTTTCCAGTCGCATCGCTGCCTGTAAACCACGTTGGCGGACGACAGCAAAGGAATATAGCGTCTATGCCGAGTTGTACGCACTTTCGCCGACCGCGTCCGTTGGGTTTCTTCCGGAGCGGACCGGCCCGCACATTTTTGACCGCTTTCTGTCTGGCGCTCGCGGGCGTCTCCGCCCTGATGCCCGGACCCCTCGCCGCGCAGGAGGTCTCGGGCGCGGTGGTCACCATGTATCACCGTTTCGGCGAGAACGATTTCCCGTCGACGAATATCCGGATCGAGCAGTTCGAGGAGCATATCGAGGAGCTCAAGAAAGAGCGCTATCATGTTCTGCCCCTGCCGAAGATCGTCGAGGCGCTGAAAACCGGCCTGCCGCTCGCCGACCGGACCATCGCGATCACGGTCGACGACGCCTATCTCTCGGTCTATGAGCACGCTTGGCCGCGCCTGAAAGCGTCCGGGCTGCCATTCACGCTGTTCGTTGCCACCGGAGCGATCGACCGCCAGGTCAAAGGCTATATGAGCTGGGACCAGATCCGGGAGCTGCGCGACGGCGGCGTCACGATCGGCAGCCAGACCAAATCCCACCCGCACATGACCACGCTGGGCAAACTCGCCCTCGACCGCGAGCTCGCGGAATCGAACCAGCGCTTCGTGGATGAGCTCGGTGCAAAGCCTGAGCTGTTCGCCTATCCCTATGGCGAATACAGCCTTCTGGTACGGAAATCGGTCGCCGACGTCGGGTTCGGCGCTGCGTTCGGCCAGCATTCCGGTGTCGCCTATACCGGAATGGATCATTTCACTTTGCCACGCTTTGCCCTGAACGAGCGCTATGGCGGGATCGACAGATTCAGGCTGATCGCGAATGCGCTGCCCCTGCCGGTGACCGACGTCCTGCCGGAGGACACGTTGCTTACCGAAAACCCGCCGGCTTTCGGCTTCACGCTGGACGCCTCCGTCGGCAGCCCGAAGAGCCTCTCCTGCTTTGCCTCGAGCGAGGGCGAGACCCATCTCGAATATCTCGAGCAACGGGTCGAGGTCCGGTTGAAGCAGCCGTTCCCGCAGGGCCGGTCCCGCATCAACTGCACGATGCCGGGGCCGGACAATCGCTGGCGCTGGTTCGGAACCCAGTTCGTCGTCCCGTAAGGGACGGCGGGCGGACGCCGGATCAGCCGGAGATCAGCTGCTGCGCTTCGCTGCGGTGACGATCTTGCGCTCTAGCAGAGCGCCGTCCAATTCCGCCAGCCGGTTTTTTTCGATCACGGTCCGCAGAATCTCGACATAGCGATCGCCGATTTCGGCATAGGCCGTCAGGCCGCCCGCAAGCCGCTTGCCGTCCAGCGGACGGTCTGCGGCGCGCATCGACGCACGGCGATAGCGGAAATCGCGGTAGCTCGGATGAGTATTCAGGTTGTGGATATAGGACGCGACGGAACTCATCAGGCTGTCATACCTGCGCACGACGTGGCCTTCCTCGTCGGTCCGCTCTTTCGGCACGATGCCGTCATCGTCGCTCCAGGCGCGCTGCCCGAACAGGGCGTTGCCGTTGCGGGCGAAACGGGACGAGCCCCAGCCGCTTTTCACCGCCGCCTGGGCCAAAGCGAGAGAGACCGGCACGGTATCGACGCGGCGCATGAGTCCGTCCAGGAAAGCGCGGTCGACGCCATCTTCGGACAACTCGACTCCATAACGGTCGCCCAAATGCAGCAGCCAGTCCCGTTCGGAGTCATGCAGCGCAGCACCGTCCAGGGCACGGTCGCGCAGGCGCGCCAGTTTCACCCGGTCGCGCGCCACCCGGTCGTTGGCGCTCAGCACCAGCGGCAGCACGGTCGAGAAGAAGAGCTTTTTCTTGCGATCGACCTGATCGATGGAGCCGAGATCGTGCGGCAGGCTCGCGACATGGATCGCCGGGACCGGATCCGCGCCGCGGCGGATGTTTTTGAGATCGAATCCGACGGTCCCGAGTACAAGCTCAAGCGCTTGAGCGTTCGCGGGCTCGACAATCTGGATTTTCGCAGCAGGCACGGCAGGTGCCGCGCGCTGGACGGGGGCCGTGCTTTCGGGCTCCACCAATACAGATATCTGGGTCGCAAGAGCGGCCGCGCCGGCAACGAGCGCAGCCATATGAAATGACGGCATTTTCGAACGCTGAATTGTCATTGGGAACACCGCTGCCACATTCTGCCGACAGCGATGATACCGCTAGATATATGCATAGGAAATGGTCAGCTACCGCATTTCGCACATAGCTGGTATTCGATTTAGTGTTGCTTGGAATTTCTTACATTGCCGCGGCGCGGACTTCGCGGACCTCGGGGATGTAGTGCCGGAGCATGTTCTCGATACCCATCTTGAGGGTTGCGGTCGAACTCGGGCAGCCGGCGCAGGCGCCGCGCATGTAGAGCGTCACGATACCTTCGTCGAAACTCTCGAACACGATGTCGCCGCCATCCATCGCGACCGCGGGGCGGACGCGGGTGTCGAGCAGTTCCTTGATCTGCGAGACGACCTCGCTGTCCTCGCCGTCGGAATTGTGCCCGGCTTCGGCATCCTCGGTGACAACCGGCCGGCCGGCGGTGAAATGTTCCATGATGACGCCCAGCACCGCCGGCTTCATCAGATACCATTCCTTGTCGTCGCGCTTGGCCACGGTGATGAAATCGCCGCCGAAGAAGATCCCGGTCACGCCGTCCACGTCAAACAGACGTTCCGCGAGCGGCGACT
The DNA here is from genome assembly GCF_024662015.1 of Nisaea acidiphila. Taxonomy (NCBI): domain Bacteria; kingdom Pseudomonadati; phylum Pseudomonadota; class Alphaproteobacteria; order Rhodospirillales; family Thalassobaculaceae; genus Nisaea; species Nisaea acidiphila. The sequence goes on from NZ_CP102480.1 coordinate 2,310,496, forward strand.
TTCCGGCCGCTTCCTCTTCCGAACGGAATTCGGCGGTGCCGGTGCCCATGACGTCCCGTCCGGGCAGAAATTTCAGCGTCGCCGGGTTCGGCGTTTCTTCAGTCTGAATGAACATCCCATTCTCTCCTTGGGGGACCCGGCCCGGCCGGCGCCTTCTTGGCGTGCGACGGTCCTGCCATGTCCTGCGGCCCGCATCTCGCCGGGCACCAATTCGGTACTATATAGAGTGACCCCGCGGGAAGCGAATTCAAGCCACTTTTTGCCATGGACGCGCTGCCTTATCATTGAAATGCCGCCACGGCACAAGGAAAGACAGTCTTTCCGCTTCGGAGCCCGGATCCCTTGAAAGCAAAACCGGCCACAGAACGTCAGATCGACCCAATCCGGCCGCATGTCCGGGTCACCCACGAGGGCGCCGATCACCAGACCGCGCTGCCGCCCGGCAGTTCCCTTTCGGCCGAGGATCTGACCATGGCGCCCGAGCGCTGGCTCATGGAGCGCTCCACCGGAATCCTGTCGATGCGCGAGTTAATGCGCGACCTCTGCAACCTGATCGTCGCGCAGGGCATGCCCATGCTGCGCGCAACCTGCTTCATCCGGACCCTGCATCCCCAGGCCCGCGGCCGCTCGGTGATCTGGCGCAAGACGATGCGCGATCCGGAGGAGTTGATGGTTCTGCACGGCATCGAGGAGACCGAGAGCTTCCGGCGCAGCCCGCTGCCGGTCATCTTCGAGGGGGCCGCTGCGATCCGCCGTAAACTCTCCGATCCGGCAACGCCGCTCGATTTCCCGGTGCTGCATGACCTGAAGGAGGAAGGCGCGACGGACTATGTCGCCATGCCGCTCAAATTCAGCAACGGTGACCTGAATTTCGTTACCTGGGCGTCGGATGCTCCCGACGGGTTCACCGCCCGGGAACTCGGCATCCTCGATACGCTGCTGCCGGCCCTGAGCATGCGGATCGAAATCCTGGAGCGGCAGAAGCTGACCCGCGACCTGCTTGAGGTCTATCTCGGCCGCGATACCGGACGCCGGGTCCTGAACGGTGCGATCCGGCGCGGCACCTCGGAAACCATCCGGGCGGCGATCCTCTATGCCGACGTGCGCGGCTTCACCGCGGCCTCGGACGCGCTGCCCAGCGCCGAGATCATCGAGATGCTGAACGACTATTTCGAGATCATGTCGCAGCCGATCGAAGAGCGGGGCGGCGAGATCCTGAAGTTCATCGGCGACGGATTGCTGGCGATCTTCCCGCTTGGTCCCGACAGCACGGCCGGGGAAGCCGATGCAGCGCTGAAGGCCGCGATGGAGGCGCAGACCCTGCTACGCAGCCGGAACGCGCTACGGGAAAAGCACGGCAAGCCCCGGATCGAGCACGCGCTCGGCCTGCATGTCGGCGATGTCAGCTACGGGAATATCGGCAGTCCGACCCGGCTCGACTTCACCGTGATCGGGCCGGCGGTCAATCTGGCAAGCCGGCTGCAGGGTCTCGGCAAGGATCTCGGCTACGCGATCGTCGCCTCCGAGCCGATCGCCCGGATGGCCACCCTTTCGCTGAAGACCCTCGGCAGCCATCCGGTGCGCGGGCTGCGCGCACCGGTGGAAGTGTTCACGCCCTACGGCGTGGAGCCTATCAGGGCTTAAGAAAGCCCACGATCTCCTTGGCTTCCCGGATGACCGGATCGGCGATCTCGCGGGCCCGCTCGGCGCCCTTCTTCAGCACCGCATCGACGGCAGTCGTGTCCTCGGTCAACCGTTTCATTTCCGAACCGATCGGGCCGAGTGTCTCGACAGCGAGTTCGGCGAAGGATTTCTTGAAATCGCCGAAGCCCTTGCCAGCGAAGTTTTTCAGCACTGCATCCGTCTCGGAGCCCTCGAGCGCGGCATAGATCGCGATCAGGTTCCTGGCCTCCGGCCGGTCGGCCAGTTCTTCCGCCGTCTCCGGGATCGGATGCGGATCGGTCTTGGCCTTGCGGATCTTCTGCGCGATCTCGTCCGCCTCGTCGGTCATGTTGATGCGCGAATATTCGGACGTATCCGACTTGCTCATCTTCTTGGTACCGTCGCGCAGACTCATCACCCGGGTCGCCGCACCGAAGATCATCGGCTCCGGCAGCGGGAAGAAATCGACACCGTACATCGAGTTGAAAGCCTGAGCGGTGTCGCGCATCAGCTCCAGATGCTGCTTCTGGTCGTCGCCGACCGGCACGTGCGTACCCTTGTAGACCAACACGTCGGCGGCCATCAGCACCGGGTAATCGTAGAGCCCGACCGTCGCGTTCTCGCGGTTCTTGCCGGCCTTCTCCTTGAACTGGGTCATCCGGTTCAGCCAGCCGATGCGGGCGACGCAGTTGAAGATCCAGGTAAGTTCCGCATGCGCCGGCACGGCGGACTGGTTGAAGATAATGCATTCGTCCGGATCGATACCGGAGGCAATCATGCCCGCCGCGACTTCCCGGGTGGCCCGGCGCAGCTCCGCCGGATCGTGCGGCGGAATGGTGATCGCATGCATGTCGACGACGCAGAAGATCGAGTTGTAGTCGCGCTGCAGCTGAACCCAGTTGCGGATCGCGCCGAGGTAATTGCCGAGATGCAGGTTACCTGTGGGCTGCACGCCCGAGAAAATCCGGTTCATGTCACGCGATCCATAAGACTGATGCGAAAAAGGGCCTGATTTATTGCGGGCCGCTGGCCAAGGGTCAAGGCCGGACTGGCTCAGCTCGCGTCGGCGCGTCTGAGAGACGCCTTCAACTCTGCCGGGCGAAAGGCACCGAGGAGGGTCGCCGCACCGAAATAGACGGCAAGAGCCAATAGAATGAAGCCAAGCAATGCCGCCGCCCCGAGCAGCGATCCCCGCCCGAACGGCTCCAGTTCAGCGCGAACAAGCAGCAAGAGGGTCCCGGCAAGCACCGCGCCCATGAGCAGCGCCGAGGCGACAATTCTCGGCAACCGCTTGCGGGAACGCTCGTCCAACCGGAACACGCCGTCGCGGCGCAGCAACCAGGCCAGCGCGATACCATTGGCCCAGGAGGCAATGGCGGTCGCCAGCGCCAGGCCGACATGGGCGAGGAACTGCATCAGGATAAGGTTAAGCGCGAGGTTCAGCAGCACCGCTCCCGCCGCGACTTTCACCGGTGTCTTCGTATCCTCGCGGGCGAAGAAGCCGGGCTGCAGCACCTTGACCAGCACGAAGGCCGGCAGGCCCGCGGCGAAGGCGACCATCGCCGCCGAGGTCGCCGTCCCGTCCGCGGCCGTGAAGGCGCCGCGCTCGAACAGCACGGTGACGATCGGATCCGCCAGAACGGCAAGCCCGACCGCGGCCGGCACCGTCAGCAGGGCGCCGAATTCAAGCGCCCGGTTCTGCGTCTCCAGCGCCCCCGCCGCGTTTCCGCCGCGCCATTGGCGCGAGAGCATCGGCAGCAGCGCGGTGCCGATGGCGACGCCGATCACGCCGAGAGGCAGCTGGTTCACCCGGTCGGCGTAATAGAGGAAGGAGATCGAGCCGAGCGGCAGGGTCGAGGCCAGCACCATGTCAATCAGCAGGTTGATCTGCACCACCCCCGCGCCGAGCATCGCCGGCAGCATCAGCCCGAACAGCCTGCGTACGCCCGGGGTCAGTCTCGGCATTCTGAGACTCAGAGAGAAACCCGCCCGCGAGGAGGCTCCGATCATCCAGAGCAGCTGGGCGAGTCCCGCCGCCGCCACGCCCCAGGCGAGCACATGGCCCGGCGTTTCCAGCCGGTCCCCGAAACCGACCATGGCGCCGATCAGGATCAGGTTCAGCAGGATCGGTGCCGCCGCCATCGCGGCGAAGCGGTCGAGGCTGTTCAGCACCCCGCCATAAAGCGCGACGATGGAGATCAGCGGCAGATAGGGGAAGGTGATGCGGGTCAGCTCGACGGCGGTGTCAAAGCGTTCCGGTGTCGCAACGAAACCCGGTGCGAGCACATGCATGACCCAGGGCATGGTCAGTTCCATGGCCAGCGTCAGCGCCGCCAGCACCGCGCACATCATGGCCAACGCCTCTTCGGCGAACTTCTTCGCCTCGGCTTTCCCGTCGGCTTCCAGCGCCCCCGCGAAGAGCGGTACGAAGGCAACGGTGAAGGACCCCTCGGCGGTCAGACGGCGGAAGAAGTTCGGCAGCTTGAAAGCGACGAAAAAGGCGTCCGCGACCGGCCCGGCGCCCAGGATCGCGGCGATCAGCACGTCGCGCAGGAAGCCCGTGACCCGGCTGACCATAGTGAAACTGCCGACGGTGGCGGCGGCGCGGATCAGGGACATGGCACTTTCGGCTTTGTGACAGCGAAGGCGGCAGACTGCATCGGAACCGGGGCGGGATAAAGGCAGGACAATGTTCGGCGGATCAAGAGTCGCCGCTATCCGAGCGCGGCGGCGCCGCATCGTCGGCCAGCGCGGTCAGCAAGGCATCGCGGATTTCCTGGATCCGGGTTTCGGAATCGATTTTCAGCCCGAACAGATCCTTCACGTAAAAGACGTCGACGAAGCTCTCCCCATAAGTCGAGATCTTGGCGGAAAAGATCTGGATCTTGATCTCACGGAGCGCCCGCGCGATGCGGTAGAGCACGCCCGGACGGTCGGTCGCGTTCACCTCGATGACGGTGTGGGTCACGCTGGCTTTGTTGTCGATCAGCACGCGGGTCGGGATCTTCATCACCCGGGCGCGCCGCTCGATGCTCCTGCGCCGCTTGACCAGCTCGGAAAGCAGGTTCACCCGGCCGGTCAACGCCTTTTCGATCGCGACGGTCAGTTTCGCCAGCTTGTCCGGCCGGTCGAATGCCTTGCGGTCCTCGTCCTGAATCCAGAAGACGTCCAGAGCCATACCGTTGCTGAAGGTCCCGATGCGGGCATCGACGATATTCGCGCCGGAAATGGCCATCGCGCCGGTGATACGCGAGAACAACCCCGGATGGTCAGAGGTATAGACGATGATCTCAGTGACTTCGCGCGCGGCATCGACCCGGCTCTCGATAGCGAGTTCCCTGCCCTCGGTCTCGGCCTCGCGCACCAGTCGGGCATGACGCACGTGAGTGTCGAGGTCGTAGGCAAGCCAGTAATCCGCATATCCGAGCGTCAGATGCCGCTCGATCTCCTCTTCCGGCCAGCCGGTGAGCGCGTCGTGGAGGGCTTTCTTGGCTTTCTCGATCCGGCCCTTGCGGCCCGCTTCCTCGCCCTGGCCGGTCAGCGTCTCCTGGGAGGCCCAATAAAGCTCACGCAGCAAGGCCGCCTTCCAACCGTTCCAGACATTGGGGCCGACCGCCCGGATATCGCAGACCGTGAGCACCAGCAACAGGCGGAGCCGCTCCGGCGAGCGCACGATGGCGGAGAAATCCTCCACCGTCTTCGGATCGTTCACGTCGCGCTTGAAGGCGGCATAGCTCATCAGCAGGTGCCAGCGGACCAGCCACGCCACGGTCTCGGTCTCTTCCTCGCTGAGACCGAATCTGGGGCAAAGCCGTCGGGCGACGCGCTCACCGAGCCGCGAATGGTCGCCACCCCTGCCTTTGGCGATGTCGTGCAGGAAAACCGCGACATAGAGCGCGCGGCGCGAGAGGACCTTGTGCACCACCTCGCTCGCGATCGGCACATCCTTGGCAAGCTCGCCCTTCTCGATCCTATGCAGAATCCCGAGCATCACGATGGTATGCTCGTCCACCGTGTAGACATGGTACATGTCGTACTGCATCTGCGCGACGACACGGCCGAAGTCTGGCACGAACCTGCCGAGAACCTGGGCCTCGTTCATCCGCCGGAAGATCCGTTCCGGCCCCTGCGGCGCCTCCAGCATCTCGACGAAAAGACGGTTCGCCTCCTCGTTCTTCCGAAGATCCTTGTCGATCCGCTTCAGGTTCTGTGTCACCAGGCGCAGCGCATGCGGATGCAGCTCAAGATCGTTCTTCTGCGCGGTATGAAAGAACCGCAACAGGTTCACCGGATCGCGCGAGAACACCTCATCGTCGACCACGTTCAGCCGGTCGCCGTCGACCTGGAAGTCGCCGAGATCCTGTTTTCTCTGGAAACCCCAGGACAGCCGGAGCCGCGGCTTGCGGCGGTTCTCGGCCTCGATATTGGCGCAGAAGATCCGCGTCAGATCCCCGACATCCTTGGAGACCAGGTAATAGTGCTTCATGAAGCGCTCGACCGCGACCGCTCCGGCGCGGTTGGTATAGCCCATGCGTTTGGCCATCTCGGTCTGCAGATCGACGGTCAGGCGCTCCTCGGCGCGGCCGGTCAGGTAATGCAGGTGGCAACGGATGGTCCAGAGCATCTTCTGGGCCTTGGCGAACTTGCGTGCCTCCGCCGCCGTCAGGACGCCGCGCTCGACCAGGCCCGCGACCTTGTCGACCTTGTAGACGTATTTGCCGATCCAGAATAGCCGGTGCAGATCGCGCAGCCCGCCCTTCCCGTCCTTGATGTTCGGCTCGATGAAATAACGGCTGTCACCCAGGCGCTCGTGCCGTTCGTCCGCTTCGGCGAGCTTGGCCTCGACGAATTCCGTCTCGGTCCCGGTCTCGACATCCTTGCGGAACCGCTCCCGGAGATCCGCATAAAGCGTCTCGGCGCCCCAGAGATAGCGGATTTCCAGCAATGAGGTACGGATCGTCATGTCGGCCTTGGCCTGGCGGATGCACTCGTCCACCGAGCGCGTCGCATGGCCGACCTTCAGGCGCAGGTCCCAGAGCAGATAGAGCATATACTCCACCACCTGCTCGCTATAGGGCGTCTGCTTGTAGGGCAGCAGAAACAGCAGATCGAGGTCCGAGAAGGGCGCCATCTCTCCGCGGCCGTATCCGCCGACTGCGGCGACACAGATCTGTTCACCCTGGGAGGGATTGGCATTCCGGTAGATCTTCTGCGTCGCGGTGTCCGCCACCGAGGTAACGACCACATCCATCAGATAGGCGTTGGCGCGCACCGCCTCCGCGCCGTCGTTGCTTTCCAGAAAGCGGCGCTCGATCTCGGCGCGGCCGTCATCGATGGTATGGCGCAGGAGCTTCAGCAATTCGGTTCGGAACGCGTCCGGCCCGTCGGTTTCCTGCCAGAGAGTGTCGACGGTCTCTTCCAGCGCCGCGGGATCGACGATCTTCTTGCGACCCTTGACCTTGGGCGGCGCGGCCAGGGGAATTTCCGTTCCCGGCGCGCTTTCCGGCATCAGATTGTCGGCGGCCATAGACTTGTCATACCTCGCAAACTGCCTCGCCGGACCTTAGTGCATATTTCCCGGGGGCGCCATGTTCGGCGCTGCAACATGGCGACTAGACCGCGCTTCGATGCGGAGATAAGAACGAAGCATAAATCCATTCGACTCTGATCCTTTCCCGGAGAGTCCGTCCTTGGCAGAAAAACTCGCCAGCGATGTCGTCATCGTCGGCGGCGGCGTGATCGGCAGCGCCATCGCCTATTTCCTCGCGACCGCGCCCGGCGGTCCGGACAGCATCACGGTGATCGAGCGCGACTCGACATACGAAACCGCCTCGACCCCGCGCTCCGCCGGCGGTATCCGCCAACAATTCTCCAACCCGGAAAACATCGAGATCGGGCTTTTCGGGCACCATTTCGTGACCCATCTCGCGGATTACCTCTCGGTCGAGGGAGACTGTCCGGACCCGGGCTTCGTCGAGGGGGGCTATCTTTTTCTCGCCGGTCCGTCCGGCCTCGATGTCCTGAAGCAGAATCATGCCGACCAGTCCCGCCTCGGCGCCGAAATCGCCCTGCTCGATAAAGTTGCCACTTCGGAACGGTTTCCCTGGCTGCACCTCGACGGGATCGCCGGAGCCGCCTACGGCCTGTGCGGCGAGGGCTGGCTGGATCCGAACACGCTGATGCAGGCCTTCCGGCGCAAGGCCCGCAGCCTCGGGGTCACCTATATCGAAGCCGAGGTGACCGGTTTCGAGACAGACGGTAAACGGCTGGATGCAGTCCTGCTGGCGGACGGAAGGCGCATTTCCGCCGGGACGGTCGTCAATGCGGCTGGCCCGAATGCGGGCCGCGTCGCCGCCATGGCCGGGATCTTGCTGCCGGTCGTGCCGCGCAAACGCAATGTCTTCGTCTTCGATTGCCGCGAACCGCTGGACCCTGCCGTCCCCCTCCTGATCGACCCGTCGGGCGTCTATGTCCGCCCCGAAAGCGGCGGCTATATCTGCGGCGTCTCCCCGCCTTCAGACCGGGACCCGGACGGCGAGACGTCCGACCTCGAAGTCGATTATCACTGGTTCGAAGAGGTGATCTGGCCGACCTTGGCGCACCGCGTTCCGGCCTTCGAGGCGATTAAGCTCACCGGGGCCTGGGCCGGTCATTACGATTACAATACGATCGATCAGAACGGCATCGTCGGCAATCACCCGGAAATCGCTAATTTCTACTTCGCCAACGGCTTTTCCGGCCACGGCCTGCAGCAGGCGCCGGCGGTCGGCCGGGCGCTGGCCGAGCTGATCACCTCCGGCGCTTTCCGGACGATCGACCTCTCCCGCTTCTGTTTCGAGCGTTTCGAGACCGATGCGCTCGTTTTGGAGCGCAATATCGTCTAGTCGCGCCGCTCCTTGAGCGCCCGGAGCTCGTAGATCAGGTCGAGCGCCTCGCGCGGCGTCAGATCGTCGGGACGGACCTCGTCGAGCCGCGCCTCGACGGCGCTTTCCGCAGGGGCCGCAGCCGCCGGGGCGGGCGCGACGGCCTGGAAAAGCGGCAGATCCTCGGCCAGATTTGCGGCATTGCTGGAGACCTTGCCCTTCTCCAGCCGCTCCAGCACATCCTCGGCCCGTGCCACAACGGCGGGCGGCAGGCCGGCCAGCTTGGCGACGTGGATGCCGTATGAGCGGTCGGCGGCGCCGGAGACGACCTCGTGCAGGAACACCACGTCGTCGTTCCATTCCCGGATCCGCATGGTGTGGCAGGCGAGGCTGGAGAGCTTCGATTCGAGACCGGTCAGCTCGTGGTAATGGGTCGCGAACAGCGCCCGTGCCCGGCTCACCTCATGCAGATGCTCCACCGTCGCCCAGGCGATCGAGAGCCCGTCGAAGGTCGCCGTGCCGCGCCCGATCTCGTCGAGAATGACCAGAGACCGGTCGGTCGCCTGGTTCAGGATCGTCGCCGTCTCCACCATCTCGACCATGAAGGTCGAGCGGCCGCGGGCGAGATCGTCGGCCGCCCCGACACGGCTGAAGAGCCGGTCGACGACACCGATATGCGCGCTCTCCGCCGGCACGAAAGAGCCGGCCTGAGCCATCAGCGCGATCAGCGCGTTCTGGCGCAGGAAGGTACTTTTACCAGCCATGTTCGGGCCGGTGATGAGCCAGAGCCGCTCCGGGTCCTGCAAGACGCAATCGTTCGGCACAAAGCCGCCCTCGCCGGGATTGAGCGCCTCGACCACCGGGTGCCGCCCGGCCCGGATCTCGAAGGCGCGCGAGGCGTCCACCTCGGGACGGCAATAGCGCCGCTCGGCGGCAAGCTCCGCGAGCGCGGTCAGAACGTCGAGCCGCGCCAGGGCCTGCGCCGCCAGCGCAACCGCGTCAGCCTCCGCGAGCACCGCATCGACAAGCTCCTGAAAAAGCGCCTGCTCCAGGGCGACGGCCTTGTCCGCGGCCTGCGAGAGATCGCGCTCCAGCTCGCCCAGCTCCACCGTGGTGAAGCGCACCGCGTTCGCCATGGTCTGGCGGTGGATGAAATCCTCGCGGCCGAGCAGCTTTTCGCCGTGAGCCGCCGTCACCTCAATGAAATAGCCGAGCACGTTGTTGTGCTTGATCTTCAAGGCGGACACGCCCGTTTCGCTCGCGTAACGGGCTTGCAGGCCCGCGATCAGGCGTCTGCTCTCGTCGCGCAATGTGCGGAGTCGGTCCAGTTCCGGAGCGAATTCCGGCGCGATGAAGCCGCCGTCGCGGGCCAGCAAGGGCAGCTCCGGCGCCAGCGCCCGGTCGAGCTTGTCCGTCAGGGGGCCGTGATAGCCGAGTTCCTCGAAGATCACCTTCGCTTCCTCGGGCGCACCCCCGGCATCGCCGGTCAGACCGCTCGCCATCGCGTCGGCCCGGGCGAGCTGATCGCGGAGCGGCCCGGTCCCGGCGAGCCCGTCGCGGATCGCCGCCAGATCGCGCGGTCCGCCGCGCCCGAGCGCCAGGCGGGACAGCGCCCGCTCCACGTCCGGCAGGGCCTTAAGGGTGTCGCGGATCTCGCCGCGCAGGCGCTCGCCCTCGCGGAAATGCGCCACCGCATCCAGCCTCCGCCCGATCTCCGCGACATCCGTGACCGGCGCCGAGAGCCGCTGGGCGAGCAGCCGCCCGCCGGCCCCCGTGACCGTGCGGTCGAGCACGCTCAGCAAGGAACCGCGCTTCTCGCCGCCCAGCGTTCTCAGGATCTCGAGATTCCGGCGGGTCGAGGCGTCGATCTCGACGAGACCGCCTGCCTGCCAGCGGCGCGGCGGCAGTAGCCGCGGCATGCTGGAGATCTGGGTCAGCTCCAGATAGTCGACCAGCGCACCGGCGGCGGCGAGTTCGGCGCGCTCGAATTCGCCGAACCCCTCGAGCGACGAGACCTCAAAGAGCGTCTCAAGGCGCCGTCGCCCGTTTTCGCTATCGAAGCGGCTTGCGGGCTGCGGCACGTCGGCGCCCTGCCATTCCTGCAAGAGAGCCGAAAAACCGCTCTCCGGTTCCAGCAGCATGTCCGGGAAAAGCAGCTCGCTCGGACCGATCCGCGCCAGAGCCGCACCGAGGCCAGGCGCACTTGCCGGCTGAGTATGGAAATCGCCGGTGGAGACATCGATCCAGGCAATGCCGAAACTGTCCTGCGTCCGGGCCAGTGCCGCCAGATAATTGTTGCTGCGGGCGTCGAGCAGCGCGTCCTCGGTGATCGTACCGGGTGTCACCACACGGACCACCTCCCGGCGCACCACGGACTTGGAACCGCGCTTCTTCGCTTCCGCCGGGTCCTCGGTCTGCTCGCAGATCGCGACCCGGAAGCCCTTGCGGATCAGACGCGCGAGATAGCCTTCGGCCGAGTGATGCGGCACACCGCACATCGGGATCGGCTCGCCGCCATGCTGACCTCGTTTCGTGAGCGTAATATCCAGCGCGGCGGCCGCCGCCTCGGCATCCTCAAAGAAGAGTTCGTAGAAATCGCCCATGCGGTAGAACAGAAGGGCGTCCGGATGCTTGTCCTTGACCTCGAAATATTGCTGGAACATCGGCGTCGCGGCAGCCCGGTCACGTGTAGAGGCCGGCGCGGCGGCGGGTTCGCTGTCGGAAGGGGAAATCGTGTTCACGGCCGGGATGTCGCTCGGGTCAATGGGACGTCGAAAATGGCGGCGACCTTAACATGATGGCGGCGCCTGCCGCCAATGCCGCGAACCGGACCTGTCGCAGGCTCGCACATGCGTCGTTCCGAGATATGAAATTGCCCCTGCCGCACGCCCCGCCTATCGTGAGCTAATCCTATTTCATTCTGTTTATCGAACTGGCACGGACGGCCCAAGGCACACGGGCGCCAACGATAAAATTCGAGGGAGACGAAGCGTCATGGACGATGCAAAGCGCATGCTTGAAACCGAAGCGTTGGAATTTCACGCCTCAGGACGCCCGGGCAAGCTGGAAATCGCGGCGACCAAGAATCTGACGACCCAGCGCGAGCTCGCCCTCGCCTATTCGCCGGGTGTCGCCTATCCGTGCCTCGCCATCGAGAAGGACGAGAGCAAGGCCTACGAATATACCGCCAAAGGCAACATCGTCGCGGTGATCTCGAACGGAACCGCGGTGCTCGGCCTCGGCGATATCGGCGCCCAGGCCGCGAAGCCCGTGATGGAAGGCAAGTCGGTCCTGTTCAAGCGCTTCGCCGATGTCGACGGATTCGATCTCGAGGTGAACACCAAGGATGTCGACGAATTCGTCAATTGCGTGCGCTTCCTCGGAAAGACCTTCGGCGGGATCAATCTGGAAGACATCAAGGCGCCGGACTGCTTCATCATCGAACAGCGCCTGAAGGAACTGCTCGATATCCCGGTCTTCCATGACGACCAGCACGGCACCGCGATCATCACCTCGGCAGGGATGATCAACGCGCTGGATCTGACCGGACGGTCTCTCGAAACCGCCAAGATGGTGGTGAACGGCGCCGGCTCCGCCGCCATCGCCTGCGTCGAACTGCTGAAAAGCATGGGCATGAAGGACGAGAACGTCATCTTGTGCGACAGCCGCGGCGTGATCTACGAAGGCCGCCAGGACGGCATGAACCAGTGGAAGTCGAAGCACGCCGTCGACACCCCGCTGCGGACGCTCGAGGAAGCCGTGAAAGGCGCGGATATTTTCTGCGGCCTCTCCGCCAAGGGCGCGATGACCCAGGAAATGGTGAAATCCATGGCCGACCGGCCGATCATCTTCGCCATGGCCAATCCGGACCCGGAGATCACCCCGGAAGACGTCGCGGCGGTCCGCTCGGACGCCATCGTCGCCACCGGCCGGTCGGACTATCCGAACCAGGTGAACAACGTTCTCGGCTTCCCTTATATCTTCCGTGGCGCACTGGACGTGCGCGCGAGCGAGATCAACGACGAGATGAAGATCGCCGCCGCCAACGCTTTGGCCGAGCTCGCGCGCGAGGACGTGCCGGACGAGGTCGGCAAGGCCTACGGCAAGACCCTGCATTACGGCGAGGGTTACCTGATCCCCGCGCCTTTCGATCCGCGTCTGATCGTCAAGGTCTCCTCCGCCGTCGCTCAGGCCGCAATGGATAGCGGCGTCGCCCGCAAGCCGATCGCGGATATGGATGCCTACCGCGCCGAGCTCGGCGCGCGCCTGGATCCGACCTCCTCCAGCCTGCAGGTCATCTTCGACCGGATCCGCGCCAATCCGCGCCGGGTCGTTTTCGCCGAGGGCGAGGAAGAGCGCGTGATCCGCGCCGCCGTCGCCTTCCGAAACGGCGGTTACGGCACGCCGGTGCTGATCGGCCGGGAAGAGGTGATCAAGGAGAAGGTCGCAGAGCTCGGGGTCAAAGGGGCGGAGACCCTCGAGATCCACAATGCCCGGCTCTCGGAGCACAACGCCGCCTATACCGAGATGCTCTACAAGCGGCTGCAGCGCAAAGGCCATATCCACCGCGACTGCCAGCGCATGGTGAACCAGGACCGCAATGTCTTCGGTGCCTGCATGGTCGCCTCAGGACATGCAGAGGCGATGGTGACCGGGCTGACGCGGAATTTCGGCGTGACCCACGAATATGTCACCCGCGTGCTCGATCCGAAGCCCGGTCAGCAACTGATGACCTATTCGATCGCGGTCGCGCGCGGCCGCACCATCTTCATCGCCGACACCAACGTGAATGAACTGCCGAGTGCGGAGGAACTGGCCGATATCGCAATCCAGACCGCCGAGCAGGCCAGGGCGTTCGGACATACGCCCCGCGTCGCCTTGCTTTCCTTCTCCAATTTCGGCTATCCGCCGCGGGAGAAGGCGGTCCGCATCCGCGAGGCCGTCAAGCTACTCGACGCACGCGGCGTCGATTTCGAGTATGACGGCGAAATGTCGGCCGATATCGCCCTCGACCACGATCTGATGAAGCGGAACTATCCGTTCTCCAGACTCACCGGTCCGGCAAACGTGCTGGTCATGCCGGCGCTGCATTCGGCCAACATCACCTACAAGATGCTGCAGTCGATCGGCGGAGCGGCGATCATCGGTCCGGTCCTGGTCGGTCTCGCGAAGCCGGTTCAGATCGTGCAGATGAGCGCGACGGTCACCGATCTGGTGAACGCCGCCGCCATCGCGGCGCACGATGCGCTCAGCGACTAGACCAATCCGGCGATTGGTTCGGCGGATCGGAAGATTTCGAGCCTGAAACGGAGCGATCTTTCGGCTTTTCGACGGTTTAGGGGCTGATGTCGGTGTTTTGTCGGGGTTATGATAGAAACCGTCATACTCCGGGCGCTAGTGATCGCGGTCAAACGTGCCGCGCAGTCAGTGAGCGCACGACATCGCCCTTAGACCGACGAGACGATGAGCGATCAGCCGACCAATAGGGATTCCGGACCCACCAACGACAGCCCAGCGGCCCTGCCGCTCTGGGATGTGTTTCGCGGCGGGCTGGTCGTCTCCCTGCCGGCTGCGATCGCGCTCGCGGTCATCACCGGGTTCGATGCGGTCGAGCCTGTGCATGCGGCGGGAGCCTGGTGTCTCTCGCTGCTGATCTCTATGGCGATCGTGCGGCGGCATTACAGCCTGCTCGACGCGATCAAACGCCACATCCAGCGGCGCGCCGGCTCGAACGAGCCGGAACGGGCCTCAAAGACCGGGGACGTACTTTCCAATATCGCCGACGGCATCGGGGAAACGGCGGAACTCGCCTCCGCCCTGACGCGGCTGTTCCGCGGGATCTCCGACCGGCGCGGACAGCTGCAGGCCTTGAACGAACGCCATGTCTCGATCATCGACAACATTCCCGACCCGCTGATCTTCCTGAACCAGAAAGGCCGGGTGCAAAGCATGAACCGGGCGGCCCGCGATCAGTTCGGCGGGCGCATCATGGGCCGCGAACTGTCGCAGGTAGCCCGCGATCCGGCCCTTCTCGAGGCCGGCAATGCCGTGCTGTCCGAAGGTGGCTTCCGCACCGTCGAGATCTCCATCTCGGATCCGGTGAACCGGATCTTCAATGTGCGGATCGAAGCGCTGCCCGGCGAGCAGGACGAACAACGCTCCGCCCTGGTGATCTTCCGCGACCTGACGGAGATCCGCCGGATCGAAAGCATGCGGGTCGATTTCGTCGCCAATGTCAGCCACGAACTGCGCACCCCGCTGGCCACCCTGCACGGTTTCATCGAAACCCTGCGCGGTCCAGCCCGGGAGGATATCGAGGCGCATGAGCGTTTCCTCGAGATCATGGAGCAGCAGACCAGCCGGATGACACGTCTGGTGACGGATCTCCTGTCGCTGTCGCGCATCGAGGCTGCGGAACATACCGCGCCCGATCATGAGGTCGAATTGCGTCCGCTCGTCGAGCACATCGCGGCCGCGACCGAGCTCGGCTCCGCCCGGCGCGGTATCCGCATCGCCGTCGACATCGATCCGAACCTTCCCCCGCTGGTTGCGAACAGCGACGAGATTTCGCAGGTTCTGCAGAATCTGGTGGAGAATGCGGTCAAATACGGACGGGATCAGAGCACGGTGACGATCAGCGCCCGCGTGGCGGCCGACCTGCCGGCATCCGTCTCGCTTGCGGCGGAGGATGTCGCGGCGATCAGCGTCAGCGATCAGGGCGATGGGATTCCGCGCGAGCATATTCCCCGCCTGACCGAGCGGTTCTACCGTGTCGACACCGCCAGGTCGCGCGAACTCGGCGGGACCGGGCTTGGGCTGGCGATCGTGAAGCACATCGTCAGCCGCCACCGCGGAGCCCTTTCGATCGAAAGCAAGGTCGGCGAAGGCAGCACATTCACGGTCTTCCTGCCGTGCAAGGCCGGGGATGTCATAAAGCCGCAACATTTCGCCGTCGGCTGAAACAAAAGCTTCACATTTTCGTAGTAATAGGGTCTCGGGAGCGGCGTAGGAAACGGGGCGACCCGATGGGTGACCCATCTGGTCCGTTCGATCACACTCCTATGTCCCGGAGGCAAAATCGTGCTTAGGAATTCCATTCTCAAGGCAATCCCGCTCGCCCTCGCCGGCGTCGTCGCTGTTGCCGCGGCCGCGGAAGCCCGCGACCAGATCCGTATCGTCGGATCCTCTACCGTTTTCCCGTTCTCCACGACCGTTGCTGAAACTTTCGGCAAGACCAGCGGCTTCAAGACGCCGGTCGTCGAAAGCACCGGTTCCGGCGGTGGCCTGAAGCTGTTCTGCGCCGGTGTTGGCGTCCAGCATCCGGACATCACCAACGCGTCCCGCCGGATCAAGAAATCCGAAGTCGAGACCTGCGCGAAGAACGGCGTCGCCGACGTGGTCGAAGTCAAGATCGGCTTCGACGGCATCGTCATCGGCAACGACAAGGGCGCTGCCTCGTTCAACGTGACCAAGCAGCAGCTCTTCCTCGCGCTCGCCGCTGAAGTTCCGGTTGACGGCAAGATCGTGAAGAACCCGTACAACAACTGGTCCGACATCGATAAGTCCCTGCCGAACCAGCCGATCGAAGTTCTCGGCCCGCCGCCGACCTCCGGCACCCGCGACGCCTTTGTCGAGCTGGCCATGCGCCCGGGCGCGAAGTCCTTCAAGATGCTCGCCGACATGCGCAAGGCCGACAAGAAAGGCTTCCGCAAGATTTCCGACTCCATGCGGGAAGACGGCAAGTTCATCGAGGCCGGTGAAAACGACAACCTGATCGTCCAGAAGCTGCAGGCCAACCCGAACGCCATGGGCATCTTCGGCTTCAGCTTCCTCGACCAGAACAGCGACAAGATCAAAGGTGCTTCGGTTGCCGGCGTGCAGCCGACCTTCGACAACATCGCTGCCGGGGAATACGGTATCTCCCGCTCGCTGTACTTCTACGTGAAGACCGCGCATATCGGCGTGGTTCCGGGCATTGAGGAATATGTTGCCGAATTCACCGCCGAGAAGGCGATCGGCGACGAAGGCTATCTGACCGACAAGGGTCTGATCCCGCTGCCGGCCGCCGACCGCGAGAAGTATCGCTCGGCTGCTGCCAACAAGACCAACCTGACCATGTAATCAGGTTGTGGGAGAGGCGGCTTGCCGCCTCTCCCCTGTCTTTATGAATCCGCGCGTTCGGATTCATAAAGACAGGCACACCAGGCCCGCCATTTCCATTGGGCCGTCAGAAACCTCCGCCGGCGGGGCACTATGAACAGCTTTTTCCTTATTCTGGTTGTCATCGGCCTCTCGGTGGCCGGGTATGCGGTCGGCCGTGCCCGATCCGTCATCGCCGCCGCCGGCGATGTGCGCATCCTTCACTCGCTGCCCAGCTACTACGGCATGTTCGTCGCGCTCGGCTGCGGTCTGCCGGCGATCCTCCTGCTGGCCCTCTGGCTGATCATCCAGCCGCAGATCGTCGACAACATGGTGATGTCCGGACTTGATCCGTCGATCATGCCGACGAATCCGGACGAGTATTCCCTGCTCCTGACAGACATCCACAATCTTTCGAGCGGCAACGCTGTGAGCCGGGAGGCAAGCCCCGCGATCCAGGCCGCGACTGACCGCTACGTCGCCCTGCAGTCGATCGGCTTCTGGTCCATGGTCGCGGCCGTCGTCTGCGTCGCGCTGGGCGGTCTCGCGTGGTCCCGCTCGCAGGTCAGCAGCACTTTCCGCGCCCGCAACGCGGTCGAGGGCATCATTCGCGCCCTGCTGATCATCTGCTCCATGATCGCGATCCTGACGACGGTCGGCATCGTGCTTTCGCTGATCTTCGAGAGCCTGCGATTCTTCGCCCGGGTCCCGTTCTTCGAGTTCCTGTTCGGCATCCATTGGAGCCCGCAGACCGCGATCCGAGCCGAGCAGGTCGGCGCGTCCGGCAGCTTCGGCGCCGTCCCGCTCTTCGCCGGTACCATGCTGATCACCCTGATCGCCATGCTCGTCGCCGGTCCGATCGGTCTGCTCTCGGCGATCTACATGGCCGAATACGCCAATCCGAAATTCCGCGCCTTCGCCAAGCCGATGCTGGAAGTGCTCGCGGGGATCCCGACCGTCGTCTACGGCTTCTTCGCCGCCCTGACGGTCGCGCCGCTGATCCGCGGCTGGGGCGAATCTATCGGACTGGACGTCGCTTCCGAGAGCGCGTTGGCGGCGGGTGTGGTCATGGGCATCATGATCATTCCCTTCGTCTCCTCGCTCTCCGACGACGTGATCAATTCCGTGCCGCAATCGTTGCGCGATGGTTCCTACGGGCTCGGCGCAACCAAGTCCGAGACGATCCGGAACGTGATCATTCCGGCGGCGCTTCCGGGCATTGTCGGTGCTTTCCTGCTCGCGATCTCCCGCGCGATCGGCGAAACCATGATCGTGGTCATGGCAGCCGGCCTCGCCGCGAACCTGACCGCGAACCCGCTTGAGGCGGTTACCACCGTCACCGTGCAGATCGTCACCCTTCTGGTCGGCGACCAGGAATTCGACTCGGCCAAGACCCTGGCGGCCTTCGCGCTCGGTCTGGTGCTGTTCTTCGTTACCCTCGGCCTGAACGTGATCGCCCTCCGGGTGGTCCGGAAATATCGGGAAAAATATGACTGACGCGATCATGAATTCGAAGCCGAGCACCGAGGTCCGGCGCCCCGTGGCCTCGGAAGAGCGATTGAGGAAACGGTATGCCGCCGAGCGCCGTTTCCGGCTGTACGGCCTCTGCAGCATCTTCGCCGCCGGCCTGATGCTGATATTCCTCGTCGGCAGCATTGCCGGCACCGGCTGGAGTGCCTTCCTGCAGACCTATGTGCAGCTCAGCATCCATTTCGATCCGGAATATCTCGATCCGGCTGGCACCGGAGACCCGGAACAGCTCCGGACCGCCGATTACGGCGGGCTGATGAAGAAAAACCTGCGCGACAACTTCCCCGAAGTCACCGGCCGGAAGGACAAGCGCAAGCTCTACAACTTCATCTCTCCGAATGCCGGCTTCGATCTGCGCTCCATGCTTATCGAGAACCCGTCTCTGGTCGGCACCACGCAGGATCTCTGGATCAAGGCTTCCGACGACATCGACATGCTGACCAAGGGCTATGTCGACCGGACTGTCCCTGAGTCCGACCGCCGGGTCACTGACATGGAGCTCGCCTGGTACGACAAGCTGGACAATGCCGGCAAGGTCAAGAGCAGCTTCAATACGGACTTCTTCCTGAAAGCGGACAGCCGCGAACCTGAGGAAGCGGGCATTCTCGGTGCGGTCACCGGTTCTGCCCTCACCCTTCTGATCACCCTGTTGCTCTCTTTCCCGGTGGGCGTAATGGCCGCGGTCTATCTCGAGGAGTTCGCGCCGAAGAACAAATGGACCGACCTGATCGAGGTCAACATCAACAACCTCGCCGCAGTTCCCTCCATCGTCTTCGGCCTGCTCGGTCTCGCGATGTTCCTCAACTTCTTCGGCTTCCCGCGCTCGGCCCCGCTGGTCGGCGGCATGGTGCTGGCGCTGATGACACTGCCGACCATCATTATCGCCGCGCGTTCGGCCCTGAAAGCGGTGCCGCCGTCGATCCGAGAGGCGGCGTTGGGTCTCGGCGCATCGCCGCTACAGGTCGTGACCCATCACGTGCTGCCGCTGGCGATGCCCGGCATCCTGACCGGAACCATTATCGGCATGGCCCAGGCCCTCGGCGAAACGGCGCCGCTGCTGATGATCGGCATGATCGCCTTCATCGTCGACGTTCCCGGCGGCTTCACCGATCCGGCGACCGTGCTCCCGGTGCAGATCTATCTCTGGGCCGACAGCCCGGAGCGCGCCTTCGTGGAGCGGACCTCGGCCGCGATCATGGTGCTGCTGGCCTTCCTGATTTTCATGAATTTCGTGGCCGTCTTGCTCCGCAAGAAGTTCGAACGGCGCTGGTAAGAACCCGATGAGCGAGAAGTCAAAGATGAGCAAGAAGAGCGGATCCTCTGCCGCAAGCGCCACGCCCAAGATGAAGGGCGACAAGGTCAAGGTGTTCTACGGCGAAAAGCAGGCGCTGCAGGATGTCGATCTGGAGATCAAGCCGAACGAGGTGACGGCGCTGATCGGCCCCTCGGGCTGCGGCAAGTCGACGTTCCTGCGCTGCCTGAACCGGATGAACGATGTGATCGATATCTGCCGCGTCGAAGGCAAGATCACGCTCGACGACGAGGACATCTACGATAGCGGACTCGATCCGGTGCAGCTGCGCGCCCGGGTCGGCATGGTGTTCCAGAAACCGAATCCGTTCCCGAAATCGATCTACGACAACATCGCCTACGGTCCGCGCATTCACGGCACGGCCTCGAGCAAGGCGGAGATCGACGAGATCGTCGAAACCAGCCTGACCAAGGCCGGCCTGTTCGAGGAAGTGAAGGACCGCCTGCAGGAGCCCGGCACCGGACTATCCGGCGGCCAGCAGCAGCGTCTCTGCATCGCCCGCGCGATCGCGGTCAATCCGGAAGTGATCCTGATGGACGAGCCCTGCTCGGCGCTCGACCCGATCGCGACCGCGAAGATCGAGGAACTGATCGACGAGCTGCGCGAGAACTTCACCATCGTGATCGTCACCCACTCGATGCAGCAGGCCGCGCGCGTGTCCCAGCGCACCGCCTTCTTCCATCTCGGCGAGCTGGTCGAGGTCGGCGACACCGAGCAGATCTTCACCAACCCGACCGACTCCCGGACCCAGGGTTACATCACCGGACGGTTCGGCTGATCGGAACCGACAAAGAAAATTTGCCCATGCCAGTAAACGACCACATCGTCCGCTCTTTCGATGAGGATCTCGAAGCCCTGAAAGCAAAGATCGCCCAGATGGGCGGGCTTGTGGAAGCGCAGTGCGAATCGGCGGTGCGCGCGGTCAATCGCCGGGATCAGACCCTCGCCCAGCGCGTCAAGACGTCGGACGACCAGATCGATGCCCTCGAGGCGGAGATCGAAGCGATGAGCCTGCGCTTGCTCGCGTTGCGCCAACCTCTCGGCGGCGATCTCAGGACCGTGGTGGCAAGTCTCAAGATCGTCAGCGATCTCGAACGAATCGGCGATTACGCTGCGAATATCGGCAAGCGCGCGATCGTGCTGAGCGGTCTGCCTGAGATCCCGCCGGCCAACGGCATCGTGCGCATCGGCGCCCTTGTCCAGTCGCTCATCAAGGACGTTCTGGACGCCTACGCGGACGACAATCTCGAACTCGCCGTCGCCGCCTGGCACCGGGACGAGGATATCGACGAGCTCTATACCAGCCTCTTCCGCGAACTCCTCACCTACATGATGGAGGACCCGCGCAACATCACGGCATCGACTCACCTTCTGTTCATTGCCAAGAACCTGGAACGCATGGGCGATCACGCGACCAACATCGCCGAAACCGTACATTTCCAGGTCAAGGGCACAAAGATGGAAGCGGACCGCCCGAAAGGCGAGGACGCCAGCTATATCGTTGAGATGCCTGAGTAATCGGTAGAATCGAGAGTGGTAATCCGATGAACATGATGAACCCCAAAATCCTCGTGGTAGAGGACGAAGCCCCGATCGTCACGCTGCTGCGCTACAATCTGGAACGCGAAGGTTTCGAGGTCCTGGAAGCCGGCGACGGCGAGGAAGCCATCCTGCTGGCAATGGAAAAGGGCCCGGACCTGATCCTGCTCGACTGGATGCTTCCCCTGCTCTCCGGCGTCGAAGTCTGCCGCCGGCTGCGGCGGACGCCGGAAACCAAAGGCGTTCCGGTGATCATGCTGACGGCGCGCGGCGACGAGGGAGACCGGATCCGCGGACTCAATGCCGGTGCCGACGATTACATCACCAAGCCTTTCAGCCCGAGCGAGCTGATCGCCCGGATCCGTGCCGTGCTGCGCCGGACCCGTCCGGCGAGCGACGCGGAGACACTGCAGTTCGAGGATCTGGAAATGGATCTGGCCGCCCACAAGGTGCGCCGGAACAGCCGCGAGATCCATCTCGGCCCGACCGAGTTCCGCCTGCTGCGCTATTTCCTCGAGCATCCGGGCCGGGTGTTCTCCCGCGAGCAGTTGCTCGACCGGGTCTGGGGACCGGATATCTATGTCGAGCCGCGCACCGTGGATGTGCATATCCGCCGACTGCGCAAGGCGATCAATATCGACACGGAATCGGATCTGATCCGCACCGTGCGGTCCGCGGGCTACGCGCTCGACCGGCCGACCGCGCCGGCCTGATCAGGCTTCGGCCCGCACCACCCCGCCGGAGCGCTCCGGCGGGAACATCCGCATCAGCACCAGAAGCAGGATCAGTCCCGGCACCGCGATCGCCGTCGAGGCCAGGAAGAAACCGATCCAGCCGATATGATCGGTGATCCACCCGCCGCCGGAACTGAGCACCGTACGGCCGAAGGCCATGAAGGACGAGAGCAGCGCGTACTGGGTCGCGGTAAAGGCGACATTGGTCAGGCTCGAGAGATAGGCGACGAAGGCCGCGGTCCCCATGCCGCCGGTGAAATTCTCCACCCCGATGGTCGCCGTCAGCATCCAGATATCGTGTCCGGCCAGAGCCTGTGCGACGAAGATCAGATTTGAAAGCGCCTGCAATACGCCGGAGACAAGCAGGGCTTTCAGCAGACCAAGACGCTTGACCAGCGCCCCTCCGGCGAACAACCCGACAAGCAGCGCCACCAGTCCGAACAGTTTCGTCACCTGGGCGATCTCGGTCTTGCTGAAGCCGAGATCGATATAGAACGGGTTGGTCAGCGTGCCGAGAAAGGCATCGCCGAGCTTATAGAGCAGAATGAAGGCGAGAATCAGGACCGCACCGCGCCGGGTCAGAAACTCCGCGAACGGCTCGTAAACGGCGCTCAGCAGCCACTCGTAGGGCGTCTGAGGCGGCTGGTCCGTCGCCGGACTGTCCCCCGGCTCCGGGCTTGCGAGTGCGCTGAAGACGCCGATCAGGACGAGTGCCGCCATCGAAAGATAGGCGAGGAACCAGCCGGCCTGGTCCGCGACGACGAGCGCGCCCGCACCGGCCGCCAGCATGCCGACCCGGTATCCGAGAGTGTAGGCCGCCGCGCCCGCGCCCTGCTCGTCTTCTCTAAGGGATTCGATCCGGAATGCGTCGACCACGATGTCTTGGCTGGCCGCGCAAAAGCTCACGATGACGGCGAAGAAGGCCATCAGCCACGGGGTCGCCACCGGATCGGTCGCGCCCATCAGGACGATCGCCGTCATCAGGGCGAGCTGGGTCACCAGCAGCCAGGCCCGCCGGCGCCCCAGCATCCGGCCGAGCACGGGCACCGCGAGACGGTCCATCAGCGGCGCCCAGAGGAACTTCAATGTGAACGGCGTGCCGACGAGTGCAAAGACGGCGATGGTTGTCAGATCGACGCCAGACTCCCGCATCCAGGCGCTCAGCGTCGAGAACGACAGGAGCAGCGGCAGGCCGCTGGAAAAACCGAGCAGGAGCACGACGAGGACGCGCCGCTTCAGATAGAGAGCGGCCGTCTCCGCCAGCCAGCCGCGCAAGCCGGCCGCCGCGTCAGCCAAGCCGCGCCGCCAGAAGCTCTTTCAGGTCGGCCTCGGGACGGGCGCCGTAATGCGAGATCACCTCGGCGGCGGCGACGCTGCCGGCCCGGCCCCAGTCGGCCGGCGCCATATCCTGGGTATAACCGTAGAGGAAGCCCGCCGCGTAGAGATCGCCGGCGCCCGTGGTATCGACTACCTGTTCCACCGGATCCGCATCGATCACATGAACCTCGTCCTTGTGCAGCACAAGGGAACCCTTGGGACCGCGCGTCACGCCGGCGGACTCGCAGCTCCAGCGCAGCTTCTGCAGCGCATCGTCGAAATCCTCGGTCTGGTAGAGCGACAGCAGCTCCTGCTCGTTGGCGAACAGGATGTCGATATGGTGGTCGACCAGTTCCATGAAGGCGTCGCGGTGCCGGTCGACGCAGAACGGGTCCGAGAGGGTCAGAGAGACCTTGCCGCCGCTCGCATGGGTCTGCTTCGCGGCCTCGACAAAGGCTTTCTTCGCTTCCGGCGGATCGAACAGGTAGCCTTCGAGATAGACCACCTTGCTGGCGGCGATCCTGTCCTTGTCGATATCCTGCGGGCCGAGCTGCACGCAGGCGCCGAGGAAGGTGTTCATGCTGCGCTGCGCGTCCGGCGTCACCAGGATGAGGCTGCGCGCGGTCGGCGGACCGTCGAGGGTCGGCGGGGTCTCGAAGCTGACGCCCATCGCCGTGATGTCGTGCCGGAAGACCTTGCCGAGCGTGTCGTCATGGACCTTGCCGATATAGGCGGTGGCGCCGCCCAGGGCTGCGATCCCGGCGGCGGTGTTCCCTGCCGATCCGCCGGACATCTCGATCCCGGGGCCCATCTTGCCGTAGAGCGTCTCCGCGCGATCCGCGTCGATCAGGTTCATTGCGCCTTTCTCGATGCCGTTCTCTGTAAGAAACGCGTCATCGGCACGAGTGATGACGTCGACAATGGCGTTTCCGATGCAGGTAACGTCGAGGGACTTGGCTGACATGCGCGGGCGGCTCCCGAAAGCAGGGTGAGGGACTGGATCGCGGAACTTCCGTCCGCCTGAATTCGGCCGACAAGGTACTGGAGCGACGATGGCATTGGAAGACGCTTCACCCGAGAAGCCTTGTACTCACCAGGGCACTGTGCTCTTAGAGGCACGAAATGCTTGGTCCCCGCGCACGCAACCCCATCTATTCCGTCGCGGTTCGGACAGAAGAGAAGAGAGGATCGATGTTTTCAGCCCTGACGGCCACTCTCGGCCAGCTATCCGATCCACGCTTGCGCAATCCCATAATCCTCAGCGTCATCGGCTCGCTCGCGACCATCTTTCTGTTAGGCGCGGCGGTCTGGTTCGTGCTCGACTTCTTCGCCTTTTTCGGCGGCTGGCTCGACGAACTCGCGGCCTGGGTCGCGAGCCTGATCGTCGTCATCCTAGGCCTTGTTTTTTTCCCCGGTGCGTCAAACGCGATATCGAGCCTGTTCCTCGACTCCGTCTCCGGCGCGGTCGAAGCCAAACATTACCCGACGCTTGGCCCGGCACGGCCGCAACCGCTGAGCGAGGCCATCCTTGAGGGCCTGCGCTTCCTCGCGATCACCGTTGCCGTCAACATTTTGTTGCTGCCCGTCTATCTCCTCGTACCGGGGCTCAATATCGTCATCTTCTATGGGGCAAACGGCTATCTGCTCGGCCGAGAATTCTTCGAGATGGTGGCGATGCGGCGGATGGAACCGGCGGAGGCGAAAGCACTCCGAAAACGCAAATCCGGCGCCGTCTTCATCAGCGGCGTATTGATCGCGGCGATCATGACCATCCCGATCCTCAACCTTGCCGGACCGGTTATTGCGACCGCTTTTATGCTCCATCGTTTCGAATACTTGCGGAACGACATGAAGAAATGATAATAAACCATTGAGTATTAAGGTCGATGACCTGAAATTCCTGCAAAAACATATGAGTTGACGATCAGATGTTTCGGCGTAAAAAATCCGGCTCCGAGGCTACGACCGGCAGCAGCGGAGCAACCAATCCCGGCGCGAACGCAGCTATGCCTCGCGCGGAGGACCGCTTGGAACCGGCGGCGCCGTCCTTCACAGGGGTCAAAGCAGACAAGCCGGACGGGGAGTCCATCATGCAGCCGAGCAAACCTTCCTCATCCGGTTTCGTCCCGGAAATCCCGCGCAGGACCCTCGATCTGCCTGGCGCGCAAAGCCGGCGGGCCGCAGCGCCGCGCGGCGGCGAAGCCAAGAAACTGACCGTCGGTCCGGAGATCTCGCTGACCGGCGAAATCACCGCCTGCGACTCTCTCGTCGTCGAGGGCAATGTCGATGCGACGCTGGAAAACAGCCGCCATCTGGAGGTGACCGAATCCGGCCGCTTCAAGGGCAAGGTGATCATCGATGAAGCCGTCATCGGCGGAAAATTCGAAGGCACCCTGACGGTGCGCGACACACTCACCGTCCGCAGCACCGGCCATGTGACAGGGTCGGTCCGCTTCGGCAGGCTCGAAGTCGAGCTCGGCGGCAGGATCGAGGGCGACATCTCGGTTTTCAAGGAAAGCGACAGCTCGGGACCCGCAGCCGCGGAGTGATGAGGTTCCCGTGCGTTTCGTTCCGACCATCCTGATTGCCGCCGCGCTATATGGCTGCGGCGGCGAAGTGCAGAAAGCCTCCGAAACGGGCCGGGCCGAACAGACGGCCGCGGTGAGCCCCGCGCCGGCGGCTGCCGAGCCGGCCGAAACGGCCAGGCGGAATGAACCGGTCGCGCCGGAGAAGCCGAAACGCTTCAGCCAGGCGGAACGCGATCCGAGCCGGCTGCTCGACCTGCATCAGGCGGATCTTTCCGTCATTCTCGGCGAACCGTCCTTCATTCGCCGGGACATGTCGGCGGAAGTCTGGCAATACCGGACGGAAGCCTGCGTGCTCGACCTGTTTCTCTACGAGCTCGACCGGGGCTATGCGGTCACTTACTACGAGTTCCGTGCGCGCAGGGACACCGATGTGGCGCGCGACGAATGCTTCGTGACACTGCTCCGTCAGGGCATCTCACGCGCCGCGCAGAGCTGACCCGCCCGGACCGTGGGCAAGCCCTAGGCCGGCTCGACCGTCTTGTCCTTGAAATTGCAGAGATCGCTGACCGGACAGACCGGGCAAGCGGGCTTGCGCGCCTTGCAGATATAGCGGCCATGCAGGATCAGCCAGTGATGGGCATGGAGCAACCACTTCTCCGGGATCCGCTTCTCCAGCGCCTTCTCGACCGCGAGCGGGGTCTTGCCCGGCGCCATGCCGGTTCGGTTCGAAACCCGGAAGAGATGGGTGTCGACCGCAATGGTCGGCTGTCCGAAGGCGATGTTGAGCACGACATTGGCGGTCTTGCGTCCGACGCCGGGAAGTTGCTCCAGCGTCTCGCGGTCCTCCGGAACCCGGCTCTCATGCTCGCGGATCAGGATCTCGGAGAGAGCGATGACGTTTTTCGCCTTCGAATTGAAGAGGCCGATGGTCTTGATGTAGTCCCGCACCTTCTCGAGCCCGAGCGCGACCATCTTCTCCGGCGTGTCGGCAACCTTGAAAAGCGGACCCGTCGCCTTGTTCACCCCGACATCGGTCGCCTGCGCCGACAGAACCACGGCCACCAGGAGGGTATAGGGATTGACGTAGTCCAGCTCCCCCACCGGCTCCGGATCGCGGTCGCTCAGCCGCTGGAAAAAGGCATCTACCGCCGCGTTGGTCATTCGTTTGGCCATGTGCCAGCACTCTCCTCGGCAAACCGCCGCGCTTTCTTGTCTATTGCCTTTGGTGCGCGGCGGCCACAGGTTAAAGCCTTCGGAAATCGCCATGCAACAGAGCCGGACGCGACAGAGTGAGCCAGTCTGGAAATTCAGTAAGGGACAGGGAAGAAGAGC
This sequence comes from Nisaea acidiphila, assembly GCF_024662015.1. Classification (NCBI taxonomy): domain Bacteria; kingdom Pseudomonadati; phylum Pseudomonadota; class Alphaproteobacteria; order Rhodospirillales; family Thalassobaculaceae; genus Nisaea; species Nisaea acidiphila. The sequence goes on from NZ_CP102480.1 coordinate 2,337,452, forward strand.
CGCTCTTCGACGCGGTGCTCTATCCGCACCGGAGCCTCTCCCCCACTGGGTTCCTGATACTGATGCTCGCGATCGCAGCCTGCAGCACCGCAATCGGGATCGTGTTCTGGATCGCCGGCGCCTGGCCGGTGGTCGGCTTCCTCGGGCTCGATGTCCTGCTGATCTATATCGCCTTCCGGCTCAGCTACCGGGATGCACGGCGCTACGAAACCCTGCACCTGACCCGGGAGCGGCTCTCGGTCGAGCGCTTCGTGCGCGGCCGGCGGGTGCTGCAGAAAAATCTTCAGCCCTATTGGCTGAATGTTCTGGTGGAGGAGGAGCGCAGCGGCGCGAACCGGCTCATTCTCCGCAGTCACGGACAGACCCTGGAGATCGGCGCTTTCCTCTCCCCGCCCGAGAAGACGGACCTCGCGGACAATCTGCGATCAGCCCTCGCCGCGTTGCGGCCGGCCTGACGGGCCTTTCTTCCGTCTAAAGCCCCAAAACGTCCGGCATCGCATAGAGACCCGGCTTGCGGCCAGCGGCCCAGAGCGAAGCCTTGACCGCGCCCGCGGCGAAAATCTCACGGCTCGCCGCCTTGTGGGTAAGCTCGATCCGCTCGTTCGGGCCAGCGAAAATCACCGTGTGATCGCCCACCACGTCGCCGCCGCGCAACGTCGCGAAGCCGATCTGCCCGTCTTCCCTGGGTCCGGTCACGCCTTCCCGGGAGAGCACGCCCTTTTCCTCCAGCGTGACCCCGCGCCCCTCCGCCGCCGCCTTGCCGAGACCCAGCGCGGTGCCGGAGGGGGCATCGACTTTACGGCGGTGATGCATCTCGACTATTTCGATATCGAAACTTTCATCCAGTGCAGCCGAAACCTTCTTCACCAGATCGAACAGCAGATTGACGCCAAGGCTCATGTTCGGCGCATAGACCAGAGGGATCGACTTTGCCGCCTCCGCGAGGCGGGCTTCGTCCTCTGCCGTCAGCCCCGTGGTGCCGACCACGAAAGCGGTCCCGCTCTCCGCGGCAAGGCCGGCATGGGCGACGGTCGCCGCGGGCGAGGTGAAATCGATCACCACGTCGGCTGCGGCGAACACCGTAGCGGCGTCGGAAACGGTTGTTGGACTCTCGGCATCGAACCCACAAAGTTTCGCGATTTCAATACCTTCTTCCGCACTACCTGGCAAAACAGTACCGCCCGCGAGGGCTGCGTTTGCGGTCTGGTGGACCTGTTTGGCAATCATCCGGCCCATAATTCCGGCGACGCCCATGATTCCGATCTTCACATTGCCCATCGCGGGCCCTCCCCAGCCTTCCAGCGGTCGAGATACAGGCGTAGCCCGCTTTTCCGGGCCTGTCGAGACCGCAAGGGCGAGCGCGGGAAATTCCTTCCACGAGGTCTCGATTTTCCGGTCTCTGTATGATATATCGAGCTGAGAATATGTTTGAAATCAGTCATATTATCCTTGGCGCACTTGTGAAAGGTCCGGCGAACGGCTACCAGATCCGGCGCCGCATCAACACCGATTTCGCGCACTTCCAGTCGGTCAGCACTGGTGCGCTCTACCCTGCGCTCGCAAAACTGAAAGCCCGCGGCGCGGTGATCGAGGTCGGAGCCCCGACACAGTCTCTGGAACAGCGAAACTTCGAAATCACCGATCTCGGACGCGATGAACTCCGGCGGCAGGTCGAAATGTCCGGTTCCGGGGAACGGCTGAAGTCCGATTTCCTCGCCGCCGTGAATTTCGCCGATCTCGCCGGACCGGACGAGGTCGAGCGACTGCTGGAGGAGCGTGTCGGCGTCCTGAACCAGGAGATCCGGTCGCTGCTGGCCTTACCGCTGCGGGACATGTCCAATACCGAGCGCTTCACGGTACGATACGCATTGGCAGTACGCCGCGCCGCTCTGGAGTTCCTGCGTCACGAGGGTCGTGCCATCGTAACGGCGATTGATATAGAATCAAGAAAATCAATAAGTTAATAGAGGCATACCGGTAGTATGCTCCGGCTTCTCCATGGTCCGCGAGATCCCTGTCGCTATCGTTGTGCTACCGGGTTCAGCACAAAAAACGCCGGCCTAAGGGCCGGCGTCGTCGGTTCAGGATAAGACGGAAAGAGCCGTCACTCCCGCAAGTCGTCCCAGAGTTCCTTCACCCGATCGAAAAATCCGGCCGATTGCGGACTGGTCTTCTCATTCTGCTCGCCGGCGAATTCCTCGAGCAGCTCGCGTTGCTTCTTGGTGAGGTTCACCGGGGTCTCGACCGCGACTTCCACATACTGGTCGCCGCGGGCCGGGCTGCGCAGAACCGACATGCCCTTGCCCTTGAGGCGGAACTGCTTGCCGCTCTGGGTGCCGGAGGTAACGTTGATACGGGCACGGCCGCCCTCGATGGTCGGCACCTCGATCTGGCCGCCGAGCGCCGCCGTCGTCATCGGCAACGGGACGCGGCAATAGATGTCGGCCCCGTCCCGCTTGAAGATCGGATGTTCCGCGATCGTGAGAAAGAGATAGAGATCGCCCGGCGGGGTGCCGCGCGGGCCTGCTTCGCCCTCGCCGCTGAGCCGGATCCGCGTGCCGTCCTCGACGCCGGCCGGAATATTGACCGACAGCGTCTTTTCCTTCTGGGTCCGGCCGGTCCCGCCGCAATTCTTGCACGGCTTCTCGATCCGCGTGCCGTTGCCGCCGCAATGGGGACAGGTGCGTTCGATCGTGAAAAAGCCCTGCTGGGCCCGGACCTTGCCGTGCCCCTGGCAGGTCGTGCAGGTGACCGGCTCGGACCCCTTTTCGGCGCCTGAGCCGTTGCATTCCTCGCACTGGACGGAACTCGGTATGTGGATCTCGGCCTGTTTGCCCTTGAAGGCCTCTTCAAGCGTGATCGCCATATTGTAGCGCAGGTCGGAACCGCGCCGGCTTGCGCCGCGCCGTCCGCCCATGAAGTCGCCGAACATCTCGTCGAAGATATCGGCGAAACCGCCGAAGCCCGCACCGCCGAAACCGGCGCCGCCACCGCCGCCCATGCCGCCCTCGAAAGCATCATGGCCGAAACGGTCATAGGCCGCACGCTTCTGCTCATCCTTCAGGACGTCATAGGCCTCGTTCAGTTCCTTGAACTTGGCTTCGGCTTCGGGATTGTCTGGATTGCGGTCCGGGTGATACTGCATCGCGAGCTTGCGATAGGCGGATTTCATTTCCGCGTCCGAAGCGCCGCGCTGGACCCCCAGAACTTCGTAATAGTCTCTTTTTGCCATAGCGCGTCATCGTCCCCGCAACGGTGTCGGCAGTCCGGCAATGTTATGAGCCGCCTGCCTTTCCGGATCGGAACCGGGCGAAGGGAACCGAATGGTCATCGGCCCCTCCGCCCGAACCGTTGGGATCAGGCGGACTTGTTGTCGCGGTTCTGATCGTCGACTTCCTCGAAATCCGCGTCGACCACGTCGTCGCTGGACGCGCTGCCCTCGCCGCCGCCGGAGCCGCCCGCATCGCCGCCCATGTCCGGGCCGGCTTCGCCGCCGGCAGCATCCTGCTGCGCCTTGTACATCGCTTCGCCGAGCTTCATCGAGGCCTGCTGGAGCGCTTCCATCTTGGCCTTGATCTCAGCGCCGTCCTCGCCTTCCATCGCGGTGCGCAGGGCGGTCATGTGCTCGTCGATCTCGCGCCGGTCCTCCTCGGAGATCTTGTCCCCGTGGTCGGCCAGCATCTTCTCGGTGCCGTGGATCGCGGCATCGGCCTGGTTCTTGGTTTCCACCAGCTCGCGCCGGGCCTTGTCGCTTTCGGAGTTGGCTTCCGCTTCCTGGACCATCCGCTCGATATCGTCGTCGGAGAGACCGCCGGAGGCCTGGATGCGAATCTGCTGCTCCTTGCCGGTCGCCTTGTCCTTGGCCGAAACATTGACGATGCCGTTGGCATCGATGTCGAAGGTGACCTCGATCTGCGGCACGCCGCGCGGTGCGCCCGGGATACCGACCAGATCGAACTGGCCGAGGATCTTGTTGTCCGCCGCCATCTCGCGTTCGCCCTGGAACACCCGGATGGTCACCGCCGTCTGGTTGTCCTCGGCGGTGGAGAAGGTCTGACTCTTCTTCGTCGGGATCGTCGTGTTCCGGTCGATCAGGCGGGTGAAGACACCGCCCAGGGTCTCGATGCCGAGCGACAGCGGGGTCACGTCGAGCAGCAGGACATCCTTGACGTCGCCCTTCAGCACGCCGGCCTGGATCGCCGCGCCGAGCGCCACGACCTCGTCCGGGTTCACGCCGCGATGCGGCTCACGGCCGAAGAAGTCCTTCACCGTTTCGGCGATTTTCGGCATCCGCGTCATGCCACCGACCAGGATAACTTCGTCGATCTCGCCGGCACTGACGCCCGCATCCTTGAGCGCTGCCTTGCACGGATCGACCGTCCGCTGCACCAGATCGTCCACCAGCGCCTCGAGTTTGGCCCGGGTCAGCTTGATGTTGAGGTGCTTCGGACCGGACTGGTCCGCGGTGATGAAGGGAAGGTTCACTTCGGTCTGCATCGAGCTGGAGAGCTCGATCTTGGCCTTCTCGCCGGCTTCCTTCAGACGCTGCAGGGCAAGCTTGTCCTGGCGCAGATCGATGGTGTTCTCTTTCTTGAACTCGTCCGCGAGATAATCGATGACGCGCTGGTCGAAATCCTCACCGCCGAGGAAGGTGTCGCCGTTGGTGGATTTCACCTCGAACACGCCGTCGCCGATCTCCAGAATCGAGACGTCGAAGGTACCGCCGCCGAGGTCATAGACCGCGATGGTACCGGTGTTCTTCTTGTCGAGGCCGTAGGCCAGCGCGGCCGCGGTCGGCTCGTTGATAATGCGCAGCACTTCAAGGCCCGCGATCTTACCGGCATCCTTGGTCGCCTGGCGCTGGGCGTCGTTGAAGTAAGCCGGGACGGTGATCACCGCCTGGTCGACCGTGTCGCCGAGATAGGCTTCCGCGTCTTCCTTCAGCTTGCGCAGGGTGAAGCTGGACACCTGACTCGGGCTGTATTTCTCACCCCGCGCCTCGACCCACGCATCGCCGTTCTCGCCGGCGACGACCTTATAAGGGACAAGATCGTTGAAGCGCTTGGAGGCCTTGTCGTCGAAGCGGCGGCCGATCAGGCGCTTGATCGCGAAAAGGGTGTTTTCCGGGTTCGTAACCGCCTGGCGCTTCGCGGCCTGGCCGACGAGCCGTTCGCCGCTTTCGGCGAAAGCCACCATCGACGGCGTCGTGCGCGCGCCCTCGGCGTTCTCAATCACTTTCGCGTCCTTGCCGTCCATGAACGCGATACAGGAATTGGTCGTTCCCAGGTCGATACCGATAACTTTGCTCATGTTTTCCTCGTCTTTCAGCAAACGCCGACGGCCTCCTCGAAGCGCCGTCCCCGTTCCCGATTGGTTCGTTCAAGCCATCCGCTATATAGGCTTGGTGTGGCCGCGCTGCAACCAAGTGGAATAGGATTCCGCTGCTCAGGAGCCGCAAAAACGCTCATTTTTCGGGAATCGGCGCCGCAATGATCATTTCCGCCAGCTATCGCACCGACATTCCGGCCTTCTATAGCGACTGGCTGCAGGCGCGAATTGCCGCCGGCTCTGCGGTCGTGCGCAATCCTTATGGCGGCAAACCCTCGCGGGTGAGCCTCCGGCCCGAGGACGTGGACGGGTATGTATTCTGGACCCGCAATGCCCGGCCGGCACACGGTATCTTCGATGCCCTGGCGGCAGCCGGCATCCCCTTCGTGATCCAGTATACGGTGACCGGCTATCCAAAAGCGCTGGAGCAGAGCGTGCCGCCGCTCAAGGCCGCGATCGGCGATATCGTTGCTCTCTCGCAACGGTTTGGCCCGCGCGCTGTCGTCTGGCGCTACGATCCGGTCTTCTGGTCCAGTCTGACGCCGCCCGATTTTCACCGCGAACAGGTTGCCGGGCTGACGAAGGCGCTCCGCGGATGCGTCGACGAAGCAACGTTCTCGGCGGCGCACATCTATCGCAAGAGCCGGCGCAACACCGAGGAAAGCGCGCGGCACAGCGGCTTCACCTGGCGGGATCCGGGCCCGGAGGAAAAAGCCGCCTTGCTCGCAGAACTCGGCGCGATCGCGGCCGATGCTGGCCTGAAGCCGACGCTCTGCTGCCAGACCGACTTGCTCGGCGGCGCCCTGGAGCCCGCCCGCTGCATCGACGCCGAGCGACTCGCCGACATTGCCGGCCGGCCATTCAAAGCGCGGCAGAAAGGGAACCGGCCCGGCTGCCTCTGTGCGGAATCCCGGGATATCGGCAGCTATGACAGCTGTCCGCACGGATGTGTCTATTGCTATGCGGTGGAGCGGCGGGAGCGGGCAAAGACCGCCCTGAAGCGCCACGATCCGGCAGGCGAGGCGCTCCTGCCCCTCGACCCGGCCGTCTGATCCGAAAGCGCTCAGGCCGTCGTGTCGACGCTGTCCTGCTTCTCTTCCGGGCTCTTGGAAACACCCACCATCGCGGCGCGCAGCAGACGATCCTGCAGGACGTAACCCGGCTGCATAACCTGGACGACCGTGCCCGGCTCGCTCTTCGCGTCCGGCACCTCGAACATCGCCTGGTGCAGGTTGTAGTCGAACTTCTCTCCGAGCGGCTCGATCTTGCGGATGCCGTGCTTCTCGAAGACGCCGAGCATTTCCTTCTCGGTCATCTCGATGCCGATAACGAGGTTCTTCAGCGTGATGTCCAGCTCGTCCCGGTCTTCCGGCGCGGATTCCAGCGCCCGGCGGAGATTGTCCGAAGCGCTCAGCAGATCGCGCGCGAAATCCGTGATCGCGAACTTGCGCGCCTGGGCAATGTCCCGCTCCGCGCGCTTACGCGTGTTATCGAGCTCGGCAAGCGTCCGCATCAGCTGCTCCCGGAGCTGCTGCGCTTCATCCTCGGCCCCGCCTTCGTCGGCGTCGTCCTCGGCGTCCCGGTTGGCGGCCTCGCCCATCAGCGCGTCCATGTCGAGAATGCCGTCGTCCGGATTGACAAGCGGCTCGTCGCCCGACGCGTCCTGGTTGGCTTGTTGCTCGTTTTTCTTGTCTTCATCGGCCATCGGTCTGGCTCTTTCCCGTCTACAGATCCTGAAAGTCAGGCCCAAATGTGGGCGGCCGGAACGGGAAATCAATCATTCCGGGCCCGGAGCGCCTGCTTTAGCGCGCCTCGGCGCACGGATCAACGCCCGTCTGGTCAACCGATGACGCGACCGATCAGTCGAGCCGTGTAGTCGACCATGGGAATGATACGGGCATAGTTCATGCGCGTTGGGCCGATCACCCCGATCGCGCCGACCACCCGCTTCTTTGTATCGCGATAGGGCGAAAGGATCATCGAGCAGCCGGTATGCTCGAAGAGCTGGTTCTCGGCCCCGATGAAGATTTGGACGCCGTCGGCATCGCCCGTGGCCTGCAGAAGCTTGAGCATTCCCTGCTTCTGCTCCAGCTGGTCGAACAGCAGCCGGATCCGCTCCAGATCCTCGACCGCGGTGACATCCTCCAGCAACCGCGACTGGCCGCGGACAATGAGCGACCCGTCGTCCGGGCCGCCGGAAAGCAGCGCGAGCCCGTCCTCGACCACACGGGCGGTCAGCCCGTCCAGCTCGATCTTGCGCTGATCGATCTCCGCCTTGATGTCCCGCAGCGCCTGATCGAGGGAAGCGCCGTGAAAGCGGGTATTGAGGAAATTGGTCGCCTGGACCAAAGCCGAGGCTGGCAGATCAACGGGCAGTTCGATGACCCGGTTTTCCACCAGACCGAGCTCGTTCACCAGCACGACAAGCGCCCGACCGGCGGCGAGCGGGACGAATTCGATATGGCGCAGCGAGGGCTCGGATTTTGGAGAGATCACGAGACCCGCGCAAGCGGACAATCCGGCCAGCGCGCGCGTCGCCTCGTCGAGCACCTCGTCATAGCCGCGGCCGCTCGCCCCGAGCAGGGAGTCGATCTTGACCCGCTCGTCCTCGGAAAGGTCCCCGCCGATCTCGAGAAGGCCGTCTACCACGATCCGCAAACCGCGCTCGGTCGGCAGCCGCCCGGCCGAAGTATGCGGGGCGTAGAGCAGCCCCGCCTCCTCGAGATCCGCCATCACGTTGCGGATGGTGGCAGGGGACAGCACCTCGCCGAGACGTCTGGAAATGGTGCGGGAGCCGATCGGCTCCCCGGTTTCCACATAAGTGTCGACAATCTGCTGCAGGATTTCCCGCGAACGGGCGTTCAGCGCCCCGATGCCTAACATATGTTCCATGAGGAAAAATTTAGGCAGCACCCGTCGCAGCGTCAATCCGCCACGATGCCGAAGCTCAAGCCTCCGCCTCCGGCAAAGCGATGGACGCACCGGATCGCCGATAGTAGGTTGCGCGCGATTTCACAGAGAGATGCAAATGACCGGACACTTTCCGCACGGTGCGGACACTCGCGGTCATTCGAAAAGGAGACCTCCATGGCCGCCGACCGCCCCTCGGGCCGCAATGCCGACAAGATGCGCGACGTCAGTCTCGAGCCGGGTTTCGCCAAATATGCCGAGGGATCCTGCCTCGCCAGATTCGGCGATACCCACGTGCTCTGCACCGCCTCGATCGAGGACCGCGTACCGCCGTTCCTGCGCAATTCCGGCAGCGGCTGGGTAACCGCGGAATACGGCATGCTACCGCGTTCGACCCACACGCGGACCGACCGCGAAGCCGCACGCGGCAAGCAGAGCGGCCGCACCCAGGAAATCCAGCGCCTGATCGGACGCTCCCTGCGCGCCGTGACGGACCTGAAGGCGATGGGCGAACGGCAGATCAAGGTCGATTGCGACGTGCTGCAAGCCGACGGCGGCACCCGGACCGCCTCCATCACCGGTTCTTTCGTCGCCCTCCATCTCGCATTCCAGAAACTGGTCCAGCTCGGCACCCTGCCGTCGGTCCCGCTGATCGACCATGTCGCCGCCGTTTCCTGCGGCATTTACAAGGGCACGCCGGTACTGGATCTCGATTATGCCGAGGATTCGAGCGCCGAGGCGGACGCGAATTTCGTGCTGACCGGCCGCGCCGGGATCGTCGAGATCCAGGCCACGGCGGAGGAGGATCCTTTCGGAGACGAACCGTTCTTCGAGATGCTCAAGCTCGCACGGGCCGGCATCGCGGAACTGGTCGACCTGCAGAAGACAGCGATCGGAGGCTGATCCATGGGCCGCGCCTTCACGGAGAAAAAGCTGGTCATCGCCAGCCACAATCAGGGCAAGGTCCGTGAAATCCGCGATCTGGTCGGGCCGCTCGGCATCGAGGTGGTCTCCGCGGGAGAACTCGACCTTCCGGAACCGGAAGAGACCGGCACCACCTATATCGAGAATGCGGAACTGAAGGCGCGCGCCGCGGCCGAAGGATCGGGCCTTCCGTGCCTTGCCGACGATTCAGGTCTCAGCGTCACCGCGCTGGACGGCGATCCCGGGATCTATTCGGCACGCTGGGCCGGGCCGGGAAAGGATTTCTCCCTCGCGATGCGCAAGGTCGAGGATGCGCTCCGCGAGAAGGCGGCCGCCGGCAATCCGGACCGCTCCGCCGCCTTCGTCTGCGCGCTGACGATCTGCTGGCCGGACGGGCACACCGAATCCGTCGAGGGCCGTGTCCACGGCGATCTGGTCTGGCCGCCGCGCGGCGAAAACGGCTTCGGCTACGATCCGATGTTCGTGCCCGAAGGCCATGACCGGACCTTCGGCGAGGTCGATTCGGATTGGAAACATTCCGTCAGTCACCGGGCCATCGCTTTCGAGAAGCTGCTCGAACTGGTCGGCCTGGACCGCCGTTCCGCCAAGGCCGGCTAGGGTCCAGATGGACAGCGCCGCGGCGGAGCCGTTCGGGGTCTATGTCCACTGGCCCTTCTGTTTGTCCAAATGCCCCTATTGCGACTTCAACAGCCATGTCTCCTCCCGGATCGACCATGCGCGCTGGCGCGCCGCACTGAAACGGGAACTCGCCCATTTCAGGGAGCTGACGCCTGACCGGACGGTCTCGAGCATCTTTTTCGGCGGCGGCACGCCATCGCTGATGGAACCCGAGACCGTGGCAGAAGTGATCGACGAAGTCCGCCGGCTCTGGCCCTGGACCAACCGGGTCGAGATCTCGCTTGAGGCCAACCCGACTTCCGTCGAGGCGGAGAAATTCGCCGGCTTCCGCCAAGCGGGAGTCAACCGCGTTTCCCTCGGCATCCAGGCGCTGAACGACCGGGATCTCGACTTTCTCGGCCGCGCCCACGACGCGGAGCAGGCGCTCGGCGCGATCGCGATCGCCCGCGAGAACTTCGAGCGCATGTCCTTCGACCTGATCTATTCCCGCCCGAAGCAGACCGTCGCGGCCTGGCGCGCCGAGCTCAAAGAGGCGCTCGCACTGGCGGCCGATCACATTTCGCTCTACCAGCTCACCATCGAGCCGGAGACCCCTTTCTTCGCCCGGCATGCAAGGGGCGAGATCGCCTTGCCGAAAGACACGCGGCAAGCGGAACTCTACGAGACCACCCAGGAAGTGCTCGAAGCGGCGGGCATGCCCGCCTACGAGGTTTCGAACCACGCGCGCACCGGCGCGGAATGCCGGCATAATCTGGTTTATTGGCGCTATCATGATTATGCGGGCATCGGCCCCGGCGCCCATTCCCGGCTCCGCCGCCGCGGACCGGCGGGCGGAACCGTCACCCATGCGATCCAGACCGTCCGTGCGCCCGCGATCTGGCTCGACCGGGTCGACAGGAACGGGCACGGCATCGCCGAACAGGAGCCGGTCGGACGGGCCGGAAGGCTTACGGAAATGCTGATGATGGGGCTCCGGCTCTCCGAGGGGATCGAGCGCGAGCGCCTGGAGGCGGAAGCCGGGACAGAGATCGAGGCCCTGTTCGGCCGCCCCCTGCTGCAGGATCTAGAGGCCGCCGGTTATATCGAGCCTGTGTCGGACCGGCTCGCCGCGACCCTCGAGGGCCGGCAGCGTCTCAACGCGGTGATCGCCGCACTGAGCGCGCGTTTGCCTGAAATCGACTAGTTCGTCAGATCGTCAAACCGTTCCGGCGCCGAATCTATTTGTTCGAGCGCCCGGTCCTTGATCTCGAAGATCGCGAGACCGCGCTGGTTGCTGCCGTCGGCAGCGAAGCGGAAGAGGCCGTTGAGAGCGACGAAACCGCTTTCCGCAGTCAGCGCTGAGCCACCGAAATCCGCGCCCGCTTCACCCCGTTGCAGGGACACCGAAAGCGCGATGGAATCGTAGGCGAGGGCAGCAAGCCCGGACGGCTGACGGCCGAACGCCGCCTCGTAGCGCAGCGCGAAATTCTCCCGGTAGAGCGCCGGCGGGGCGGAAAACCATCCCCCGACCAGGCTCGGCTCAGTGCCGAGGCTCGGATCCTCCCATTGCGCCGTGCCGAGCAGTTTCACCCGGCGCGTGTCGACATCGTAGAATGCGAGCAGCGGCGCGATCGAACGCAGCACATTGCCACCCTCAGGGATTAGAACCGCGTCGTAAGGCGGGTCTCCGAGCGTATCCATGGTCTCCAGCCGGGCGAGGGTCTGCCGGGAAATCTCGTCCGTGCGCCCCGCAAGCTCATCCTTCTGCACCTTGAGGGATTCACGCCGGCTGTCATATTCCGCAAAGGCGCGCGCCGTTTCAGTAAAATCGCTCGCGAGCGAGTCGTAATAGGCGATCCGCGTTATTTCCGCGCCCGAGGCAAAAGCGGCCGACCGCGCGCTCTCCAGCACAAGATCGCCGTACCCGCCATGGGGCAGCAGCAATCCGATCCGCCGGTAGCCCTTTCCGACGGCGTAGCGAATGACGCGCTCGATCTGCTGTGCCGGCATCAGTCCCATCAGATAGACGGGCGGACCGGCCACGCTGCGATCGTTGGAGAAAGCAACGGCATTGATCCCCGCTTCCGCGACAATCGGACGGACCGCCTCCGCCGAACGGCCATAGAGCGGGCCGAGGATCAACCGCGCACCGTCGGCGACCGCGAGGCGCGCCGCGTCCTCGGCGCCGTTCGGCGTGCCTTGTGTGTCGTAGACCATCAGGTTGTAGTCTTCGCCGGCAATATCGAAGAGTGCCATCTGCGCCGCGTCGAGCATGGCCTGGCCGACCGAGGCCCGCTGGCCGCTCAAGGGAAGCAGCAGGGCGATCCCCGCCGGCGCGCCCGGCTCCTGGATCAGCGGAGGTTCCGGTTCCGGCCGCTCGAAGGAAAGTTCTGTATCCGCAATGGCTCCCGGGCCGGATTGCAGGGACTGGTCCGGCGGCAAGCTCTCGGGTCCCGCCGGAGACGGCGCAGACTGGCTGCTCTGCCGGGGCGGGCTGACCGGCTCACGCTGCAATCCCGGCAATCCGGGTGTCTGGCAACCTGCCAGCACCAGCACGATCAGCAGCGCCGGCAGGAGCGCGATCCGGCGACCGGGCGTGAAAAGCACTTGGAGAAAGCCGTCGCTTCCTCCCATAACTCGACTATTGCCCAGAACATCGCTCCGTGGGTTTCCGGTACGGTATGAAAACGCGCGCACCTCAGACCTCCTCCCGCTCGTCGGCGCCAAAGGCTAATCAAGGCGCGGACGAGAGTAAACCGCCGCAAGATGGCACCAATGTGACTTCGGTCCCTGTGGAGATGGCGCAGGAGCCGGAAAAGATTCACATCGACGGTCTCGTTCTGGTCGCCACACCGATCGGCAATCTCGGCGATATCTCGCGCCGCGCGCTGGAAACCCTGGCCGCCGCCGATATCGTCGCCTGCGAGGACACGAGACTGACCGGCCGCCTGTTGCAGCGTTTCGCGATCAGGACCCGCCTGCTCGCCTATCAGGATCACAATGCGGAAAAAAGCCGTCCCGAGCTGCTCCGGATGCTCGCGGAGGGCAAGAGCATCGCGCTGGTAACGGATGCCGGTACGCCCACCATCTCCGATCCCGGTTACAAACTGGTTCGCGAAGCGGCTGCACAAGGCACGCCGGTCACCTCGGTTCCGGGACCGGCCGCGCCGGTGGTCGCGCTGTCTATTTCCGGCCTGCCGACGGACAGGTTCTTTTTCGGCGGCTTCCTGCCGACGAAGAAAGGCGAGCGCCGCCGGGTGCTGGAGGAGGTGGCGCGGTTGCGGGCCACCCTTATATTCTTCGAGGCCCCACGCCGATTGGCGGAATCTCTCGCCGACGCCGCCGAGATCCTCGGTTCGAGGGACATGGCCGTGGCGCGTGAACTGACGAAACGTTTCGAGGATGTAACGCGCGGCCGGACGGACATGCTGGCCCGTCACTATGCGGAAACGGAGCCGCCGAAAGGCGAGGCCGTGCTGCTTTTCGGGCCGCCGGAAGCGGAGGAACGGCCGAGCGCCGAGACGCTCGACGGCATGCTCTCGGACGCCCTCGGCCGGGTCAGCCTCAAGGACGCGGCCAAGGAAATCGCTGCGAAGACCGGAGTGCCGCGCAAGGAAATCTACGAGCGTGCGCTGCGTCTGAAGGAGCCGGGATGAGGCCCCGCGGCGTCAGTGGCGAAGCCGTCGCGCGGCGCAGGGCGCAGCGCTTCGGGATCCTCGCCGAGGCGCTCTGCCGTTTCATCCTGCGGCTGAAGGGATACCGCATTCTGGCCAGCCGGCTGCGCACAAAGGTCGGCGAGATCGACATCCTTGCGGAACGCGGCCGCACCCTCGCCATCGTCGAGGTGAAGGCCCGGCCGACGGAGCGAGCGGCGCGGGAGGCTGTTACGAATGTGCAATGGCGGCGGCTGCAGCGGGCGGCGCTCTGGGTCCAGCGGGGAAATGCACATCTCGCGCAGCACCGTCTCAGATTTGACCTATTCGCAGTGGCACACTGGCGCGTTCCCCGCCATATTCAGAATGTCTGGATCGCCGACCACAATATATAGAGTAACCAGCATGCCGAGAGCCGCTCTCCTTCTTCTGCCTCTGTTCCTTCTCCCGCTCGCCGCCGGTGGCTGCACGCCGGTCGGAGTCGCCGTCGGCGCCGGCGCCACCGCAGCGACCGCCAGCCAGTCCGAGCGCGGCCTCGAAGGCACAGCGCGCGACATCGCGATCAAGACCGAGATCAATCACTATCTCTTTCAAAAGAACGTGGACCTGTTTTCCGCGGTCGGTCTCTCGGTCGAGGACGGACGCGTGCTGCTGACAGGTTCGGTGCCGAGGCCGGAAGACCGGATCGAAGCGGCCCGGCTCGCCTGGAAGGCCGACGGCATCCGCGAAGTGATCAACGAGATCCAGGTGGTCGACAATTCCGACATCGTGGATAAAGCCCGCGACACCTGGATCGAGACCCAGCTGGAAACCCAGATGCTGTTCGACAGCGGCATCAGCTCAATCAATTACGATGTCGATACGGTCAACGGCACGGTCTATCTCTTCGGCATCGCCCAGAGCAATGCCGAACTGCAGCTGGTCATCAACCATGCCCGAAATCTCGACTATGTGCGCAACGTCGTGAGCTACGTCAGGGTCAAGGGCGCCTCCTGATCCATGATCCCCGATCCGGAGAGCACCCGCGCTAGCCTCGAGAGGATCGGCAAGGAGGGCCTCGCGGCAGAGGGTCTCGCCGAAGCGGCACTGCTGCTGGCCTCCCTCGACCGCCCTGGCGTGCCGCTGGACCGCTATCGCGAGCAACTCGACTCCTTCAGCGAGAGCGCGCGGGCCCGCGGCGAAAGCAGCCCTGCCGCGGCGCTCGCTGAGACCTTCGCCGGGGAATTCGGCTTTGCGGGCGACGAGAAGACCTATGACGACCCGCAGAACGCCAACCTGATCCGCGTGATCGACCGGCGCAAGGGCCTGCCGGTCGCGCTCGGCATTCTCTATATCGCGACGGCACGGGCGCTCGGACTCGATGCCGGAGGGCTTAATTTCCCGAACCATTTCCTGATCCGCGTCCAGGACGGCGGTGCCCGGCAGATCATCGACCCCTTCAACGGCGGTGCGGTCCTCGATGCCCGCGATCTCAGGCGCCTGCTGACAAGTTTTCAGGGTGAGCAGGCCGAGTTGAGCCAGGCGCATTACCGCGATGTCAGCGACCTCGATATTTTGTTGCGACTCCAGAACAATATCAAGCTGCGCCTGCTCCGCAACGGCAAGCTGGAGCCGGCACTCCGGGTGATTCGCGACATGCGGCTTCTGGCACCCGGCCTCCCGAGCCTGATGCGCGAGGAAGGCCTGTTGCTGGCCCGCAAGGGCGAGCGCCGCGCCGCGATCGGCTGCCTCAGGGATTTCCTCGCCACGGACAATATCCCCGAGCCGGAACGGCTGGAGGTCGCGCGCATGCTTCAAGTTCTGGAAAGTCAATTGAACTGAGCCGGAAAGGCGGTTGATCGGACGGCGCCAATCGCCACATAGTCGCCGCTCGGAACATTCGCGCCTGCCTGACTGGCGCACCCGCACGGAGGAAAGCATGGGGCTCGGCGTCGCCATCCAGATGGACCCGATCGAGGCAATCGACATCAACGGGGACAGCAGCTTCGTCATGGCGCTCGAGGCCAAGCGCCGGGGCCACAAGCTCTATCATTACCAGCCGAAGGATCTGAGTTTCCGGGACCGCAAGGTGCTGGCCCGGGTCCGCGCGCTCGACGTGCGCCGCGAGCTCGGCAACCATTACAGTCTAGGCGAGCCGGAGACGGTGGATCTCTCGGAGATGGACGTGGTCCTGATGCGTCAGGATCCGCCTTTCGACATGTCCTACATCACCGCGACCCACATCCTGGAGCATATCCACCCGAAGACGCTGGTGGTGAACGACCCGGTGCATGTACGGAACGCACCGGAGAAACTCTTCGTCACCCATTTCGAAGACGTGATGCCGCCCACCCTGATCACCAACGACCGGGAGCAGATCCTGGAGTTCCGGGCCGAGCACGAGGACATCATCGTCAAGCCGCTCTTCGGCAATGGCGGCGCCGGGGTCTTTCACCTGAAGCCCGGCGACGAGAACCTGAACTCCCTGCTTGAGCTTTTCACCGAGATGTATCGCGAGCCGGTGATCGTGCAGCGCTATCTGCCGGAGGTCCGCCAGGGCGACAAGCGGGTGATCCTGATCGACGGCAAGGCGGTCGGCGCGATCAACCGCGTGCCGGCAGCGGGCGAGGCCCGTTCCAACATGCATGTCGGCGGCCGCGCGGAAAAGGCGGAGTTGACCGCGCGCGACCGTGAAATCTGCGAAATCATCGGCCCGACCCTCGCCGAGAAGGGGCTGATCTTCGTCGGCATCGACGTGATCGGCCGCTATCTGACCGAGATCAACGTCACCTCTCCGACCGGCCTGCAGGAGCTCGGCCGTTTCGACGGTCGTTCGATCGAGGCGGAACTCTGGGACGCGATCGAGTCCAAGCTCGGATAAGACTCAGTCCGGCAAGGCACCGACGCTGACAGGGGCAGTGCAGCCAAGACGGGTGCGGAGATCGCCCGCCGGAGCAGAGACCGTTCCGGGGGCGAAGACAAGCCCGCTGCGCCGGGCTATTTCCGATACCGATACGTCGTGGCGTCCGTCGCAGTAATCGGCACGCCTTGACGTTTCCTGGTCCAGTACGAAGCCGGCCGCCAGCACCGTCCCCTCGCGCGTCAGCAGCACGATCTTCCAATATCCGCTCGGCACCCGATGCGGCTCGTCGGCTTCGGGCAGCGCCGGCATCTCGTGCTCGTAGAGCGGCCCGGTGAGGACATGGACCGTTCCCGCGTCCGATTTGGCCAGCGTACGCACCGCGCTTTCCAGGTTCTTCCAGGGGCCCTGATTGAGCGCACTCTTCTGCGGCGTGATGTTGGAGAGATAGTTTGTCGTCGCCCAATCGGGGGCGTTGGAAAAACTGGCGAGCGGCGCTTGGTGGCCGCGGTCGGTCTTCAGCGCCTTGTGGGCCCCCTTATAGTCCGCCGGCTCCAGAGTCTCCTCCGGCGGGATCTCCGGGTCCGCGCGCCAGACCCTCTTCTTCGACTTGCCGATATCGGCAGGCGCGACCTCGTAAGCGACCCAGTCCGCAAATTTGGTCGCCGCGTTGTTCGAGAGCGTGTGGCTCTCGCGGCGGACGAGCAGGTTTTCGCTCTGCGCCTTCGGACAGGCTTGCAGACAGTTCGGGTCCAGGAGCGGCTCCGCCAGAAGCGGCGCGCGGGGAAAAATGAGTAGCAGGAGCAGGGCCGAAAGCCCGGACAGGCGGCACTGCCGCGGAAAGCCGTACATGTCCAATCGCACCGAAGGTTATCGATGCGATTGAATAACATATTACTCTAACGGATGAGTAGAAAATTATTCAACTCATGCAGCCTGCTTCAGCACGATCCCCCGATAGGCAAGCGCCTCGGCCACATGGGTGCGGCGGACCGGTTCCGAGCCTTCCAGATCGGCGATGGTCCGGGCGACCCGGAGGATGCGGTGATATCCGCGGGCGGAGAGCGATAAGCGATGCGCCGCCTCCTCCATCAGCGCCTGTCCCGCCGGCTCGGGCCGCGCCGCCTGCTCCAACAGCCTTCCGTTCAGCCCGGCATTGGTCTGCTGGATGCCCTCTTCCCCCGCCGCCTCGAAGCGGCGTTTCTGCATTTGCCGGGCGCGCGCGACCCGCGCCGCGACGGTTTCGGACGGTTCGGCCTCCGGCGGCGCGGCCAGCGCGCGGGCGGACACGGGTTCGATCTCAATGCGGAGATCGAACCGGTCGAGCAGCGGGCCGGAGAGCCTTGCCTGATAGTCGAGGCCGCATTTCGGCGCCCGGCCGCAGGCGTGCGCCGGGTCGGAGAGATAGCCGCAGCGGCAGGGATTCATCGCCGCGATGAGCTGGAAGCGCGCCGGATAAGTCACCCGGTTGTTGGCCCGGCTGACCACCGCCTGGCCGGTCTCGATAGATTGGCGCAGCGAGTCCAGCACAGTGCGCGGAAATTCCGCCAGCTCGTCGAGAAAGAGCACCCCGCAATGGGCGAGCGACACCTCTCCCGGCCGGGCCTGCAACCCGCCGCCGACCAGGGCCGGTATGGAACTCGAATGATGTGGATCGCGATAGGGGCGGGTGCGCGAAATACGCCCGCCCTTCAGGTCCCCGGCGACGCTTCGGATCATCGCGACCTCCAGTGCCTCCCGCGGCTCCAGCGGCGGCAGCAGGCCGGGCAGCCGTGCGGCGAGCATAGATTTTCCGGCTCCGGGTGGCCCCGTCATCAGGAGATTGTGGCCGCCTGCCGCGGCGATCTCCAGCGCGCGCTTGGCGCTTTCCTGGCCTTTCACGTCGGCGAGGTCCGGCAGCGCGCCCGCCGCCTCCGGCCCCGCCGGATCGGGCGGCGTCAGCACCTGACTGCCTTTGAAATGATTGATCAGCGCCAGCAGGTTCCGTGGTGCCAGGACCTCGATATTGCCCGCCCAGGCCGCCTCGGGCCCACAGCTCTCGGGACAGATGATCCCGGCACCCCGGGCCGAAGCGCCGAGCGCGGCCGGGAGAATGCCGGAGACCTCGGTCAACTGACCGTCCAGCGCCAGCTCCCCCAGCACAAGATAGCCCGCGATCTCGTCCGCCGGCAGCACCCCCATCTGCACCAAGATGCCAACGGCGATCGGCAGGTCGTAATGGCTACCTTCCTTGGTGACGTCCGCGGGCGCCAGATTGACCGTGATCCGCTGCGGCGGCAGGGCGAGGCCGAGCGCACTCAGAGCCGCCCGCACCCGGTCCTTGCTCTCGTCCACCGCCTTGGCCGGCAGGCCGACGATGGAAAAGGCGGGCAGGCCGTTTCCCATATGCACCTGAACGTCGATATCGAGGGTATCCACCCCCCGGAACGCCACCGTCCGAACCCGCGCGACCATAAGACTTCCCCCGAGATTGCCTCCCGGGGGTTATGGAGCGCCTAGAGAAGGTTTTACTGCTCGAGCAGGGCCGGGTCGCCGCCGCGGACATCGTGGAAGGAGCAGGACCGCACCGCCACCTCGGTGAAGCAGGCATGGGTGACGTTGGCATGATCGAAGCAGGTCTGCTCGACCAGGGCGCCGGCGAAATCGGCCCGCTGAAGATCGGCACCGACCAGTTTGGCACCGCGCAGATCGGTCGGCCACTCGCGCAGTACTTCGAGCGTGCCGGGTTTGAGGATGGCAATGCGGGAAAGCCGGGCCGAGACCAGGGTGGCGCCGCTCAGATCCGCGTCTTTCAAATTGGCGCCGCGGAGATCGACCCGGGTGAGATCGGCCTGGGTCATGCAGGCGCCCTCCAGGTTCGACAGCCGGAGGGACGCGCCCTTCAGCTTGGTGCCGTTCAGGTTGGCACGGGAAAGTTCGGACGCGCTCAACTCCGTCCCGCTCAGGTCAAGTCCGGAGAGATCGAGGCCGCGGAAGTCACCGCGCGTGCCTTTGACCCCGCCGGAGGAAACCCAGTGGAAATGCTGCACCAGCCGCTCGCGGACTTCTTCCGGCAGGTTCTCCATGCCGCTGGCGATCCGGCAATCCGTCAGATCCGCATCGGTCAGATCGACGCCGTCGAAATTGCACGAGCGCAGATCGGCACCGGAGAGATCGCTGTCGCGAAGCTGGGCCTGGCTGAGATTGGCGCCCTGGAGATTAGCCCCCTGCAGCACCGCTTCCCGGAAGACCGAGCGGGTGAGATCCGCGTGATGCAGATTGGCGCTTGTCAGTTTCGCGGAGGAGAAATTCGCCCCGACGGCGATCGCGCCCGAAAGATTGGCATTGCTGAGATCGGTGCGGACCAGTTTCGCCTCGGACATGTCGCTGTTCTGCAGATCCGCCACCTGCTCGATCGCGTGGTGCACATCGCGCAGTTTCATCGGCCGGAGATCGGCATTGGTCATGTCCGCCGCCATCAGCTTCGCACCGGCGAGCGAGGCGCCGCGGAGATTGGCGCCGACCAGGCGGCAGCCGGAAAGATCAGAGTTACTGAGACGCGCGGTGATCATCTGCGCGTCGGAAAGATTGGCGCCGGCAAAGACGCCGTTCTGAAGGTTGGCGCCGGCAAGCAACGCCTGGCGCAGATCCGCTCCCGGAAGACGCACGGCGCGCAGATCGCGCTGGCGCAGATCGGCAATCTCGCCGCCCGGATAACGCCTCAGGAAGGCCTCGTGTTTGGAGACAATCTTGGCGAGTTCTTGCTGCAGTTCGTCGACTAGCATAGTCCCGTCCCGGACCACCTGCGGCAGTGCCGCTCTTTCACTCACAACATATAGATAAAACAGCAAAGGTTTTCTCTACATATTGGACGATTATTTATGCCTTTACTCTATCGAAATCAGAACTCTCGTTCAATCAATAAAAACAAAGCCCTACGACCATTCGTAAAAGTTTGTCCTTAATATTTGTATTTTAGGAAAAGTCGGTATGTATGTCGGTGAGTTCCGCCACACCAAAATGTGACGGCCTTGATCGCCGCCGTAAGAGTTGCAACGGCAGGCGGAATGACGAAATGGAATCCCGTATGACACCCGAGGAAGGAGCCGAGCATGTCGACCACGGAAGCCGCCCCGGAGACCGCTCCTGTGGAAGGAGCGATCCGCAATCCGGCCAATGCGGCCCACTTCATGGTCATTCAGCCGGCTGGCCGCCGCGCACGGATCTATATCGGCGACATTCTCGTCGCCGATAGCCGGGATGCAGTGCGTGTCATCGAGATCGGCCGCAAGGTTTACGAACCAAGGCTCTATTTCCCGCCCGCGGCTCTAACGGCCCGGCTGGAGAAGCTTGAGAAAACGACCCATTGCCCGCTGAAAGGCGATGCAGAGTATTACGCACTCGACGGGTGCGAGGTCGGGTGGGCCTACCGAGCGCTCGATTTCGCGGCGGCGCTCGACGGGCTCCATTCCTTCTGGGGCGACGACATGAGGATCGTGGAAGGGGACTGATCCCCTCTCCGGTCAGTCCGCCTTCTGCAGCATCCGGCCGAGACGGCGCCCGCCCAGCACGTGGATATGCAGGTGCGGCACTTCCTGGATGGCATCCTCGCCGTTATTGACGATCAGCCGGTAGCCCGGCTCTTTCGCCTCGACGATCTCCGCCACCTTGCCGATCGCACGCACCCAGGCGACGATCTCGGCGTCGCTCGCCTCGGCGGAGAATTCGTTCATCGACTTGTAAGGACCCTTCGGGATCACCAGCACATGCACCGGCGCCTGCGGCTGGATGTCTTCGAATGCGAGGACGTGATCGTCCTCATAGACGGTCTTGTTCGGAATTTCGCCGCGCAGGATCTTGGCGAAGATATTCTGGTCGTCATAGGACATCGGATTTCCCTCTCCCAACAATCCGGCGCCGGACATCAGGTATTGCGGCGCGCCTTTTCCTCAATCCCGGACATCCCCTGGCGCCGGGCCAATTCCTGCCAGACCGCGTCGGGCTTCACCCCGGCGGCGCTCCAGAGCACCAGCAGATGGTAGAGCAGGTCGGCGCTCTCGGCGGTCAGCTTCTCCGCATCCCCGGTCACCCCCTCGATCACGGTCTCGACCGCTTCCTCGCCGAGCTTCTCGGCGATCTTCTTCTGTCCCTTGGCAAACAGCTTGGCCGTGTATGAGCTCTCCGGATCGGCGCCCTTGCGGCTGTCGATCACCTCGTAAAGCCGGTCCAGGACATGCTCGCTCATTGCAGCCTCACGGGAATGCCTGCCTTCGCCATCGCTTCTTTCGCCTCGGCGATACGGAAGGTGCCGAAATGGAAGACCGAGGCGGCCAGCACCGCGGAGGCATGACCCTCGAGCACCCCCTCGGCGAAATGCTCCAACGTGCCCACGCCGCCGCTGGCAACGACAGGGACGCTGACCGCGTCCGAGATCGCTCGGGTGAGCGGCAGGTTGAACCCTTGTTTCGTACCGTCCCGGTCCATCGAGGTCAGCAGGATCTCGCCCGCGCCGTACGCTGTCATCCGGCGCGACCATTCGACCGCGTCGATCCCGGTCGGCTCGCGGCCGCCATGGGTGAAGATCTCGTAATGGTCCGGCCCGACGCTTTTCGCGTCCACCGCGACGACGATGCACTGGCTGCCGAACTTCTCCGCCGCGCGGCGCACGAAGTCCGGATCCTTCACAGCCGCGGTATTGATCGAGACCTTGTCGGCCCCTGCCAGCAGCAGCTTGCGAATATCCTCGAGAGTTCGCACCCCGCCACCGACGGTGAGCGGCATGAAGCATTGCTCCGCCGTCCGGGCAACCACGTCGAACAGCGTGTCCCGCTCCTCATGGCTCGCGGTGATGTCGAGGAAGCAGAGCTCGTCCGCGCCCTCGCGGTCGTAGATCTTGGCCTGCTCGACCGGATCGCCGGCATCGATCAGGTCGACGAAATTGACGCCCTTGACGACCCGGCCGTCCTTCACGTCGAGGCAGGGGATGACGCGCGCGGTCAGCATCAAGCGCTCTCCTTCGCCGGTTCCGCCAGAAGCTTCACGGCCTCGGCGAGATCGATCCGTCCATCATAGAGTGCCCGGCCGGAAATCGCACCGGCAATGCCGGGAGCCCCCGCTGCCTTGAGCGCGGCGAGGTCCTCCAATGAGGCGACACCGCCGCTGGCGATCACCGGCGTCGAGATCGCATTGGCAAGATCCGCGGTCGCCTGCACATTCACCCCGCCGAGCGCTCCGTCCCGGTCGATATCGGTGAAGATGATGGCGGCGACGCCGCAGCCCTCGAACTTCCGGGCGAGATCCACCGCAGAGAGAGACGAGGTTTCGGCCCAGCCCTCGACGGCGACCATTCCGTTCCGTGCGTCGATGCCGACGGCGATCCGTCCCGGGTGGCGGGCGCAGGCCGCCTTCACCAGCTCCGGCTCGCGCAGTGCGACGGTGCCGAGGATCACCCGGGCGATACCTTTTTCCAGCCAGGCGTCGATCGCCTTCATGTCGCGAATGCCGCCGCCGAGCTGCACCGGCACGTCGACCGCGTCGAGGATGCGCCCGACCGCATCGCCGTTCCGGGTCTCCCCGGCGAAGGCGCCATCGAGATCGACCACGTGGATCCAGGCACAGCCCGCATCCTGAAACAGTTTCGCCTGGGCGCCCGGGTCGTCGTTGAAGACCGTCGCCGAGTCCATCTCGCCTTTCAGAAGACGGACGCACTGGCCCTCCTTCAGATCGATCGCGGGAAACAGGATCATACCGCGTCCAGTTCCTTGTAATAGAAGTGACCGGCGACATAGCCGTCGCGCACATAGGCATAGTGCGGCAGGGTCCCGAAGCGGACGAAACCCAGCCGCTCATAGAGCCGGATCGCCGCATGCTGGGTCTCGCGCACATCGAGGGTCAGCACCTTGAAGCCTTCGTCCCGGGCGTATTTCTCCGCGATCTCAACCAGGTCGCGGGAGAGTCCGTGGCCACGGCCCCAGGGTGCGACGAAGGTCGTCGTCAGATTGCAGGTATGGCGCTGCGCCTCGTTATTCCGGGCCGGGCGCTGGATCTGGCAGGAGCCGGCGATCACGCCATCGAGCCGGCCGACGAAGAGATGACGCTCGGGAATGAGCAGTACCCCGCGCCAGAAAGCTTCCAGCGTCTCGCGCGGCGGCGGGGAGATCCAGCCGAAGCCGCCGCCGTCGATGATCGCAGCCTCGGCGGCGTCCGACAGATCCTGCAGGTCGCCGGGGCCGAACTCGGTCAGCTCCTCCACCGTCGCTTCCGGCGGAGGACGCGTATCAACGTCCGTTTCTTTCATCGCCGTTCTCCCTCAGGGGCGCCAGTCGAGGAAATTGCGGATGAAGGCAAGTCCGTTCGCCTGGCTCTTTTCGGGGTGGAACTGGGTTCCGAAGTAATTTTTCCGGCCGACAATAGCCGCGATCTCGCCGCCGTAATCGCTCACGGCCGCCAGATCCGACCTGTCGGCGACGTCGAAGAGATAGGAATGCACATAGTAAACGAAGGCGCCCTCTTCGATCCCTTTCAGCAGCGGATGCTCCGGTTGTAGCAGGGAAAGGCGGTTCCAGCCCATATGCGGAACCTTGCGCGGCAATCCGTCTTCCGTCGGCGCCGGCTCGATCAGCTTCACTTCGCCGCCGATCCATCCGAGGCCTTCGGAGACCACGTGCTCAAGGCCGCGATCCGCCATCAGCTGCATGCCGACGCAGATCCCGAGGAAGGGCGTGCCCCGCTCGATCACCGCGTCCGTCAGCGCCTCGACCATGCCCGGTAAGCCGTAGAGCCCGCCGCGGCAATCCGCGAATGCGCCAACGCCCGGCAGCACGATCCGCCCGGCCCGGCGGACCACCGCCGGATCGGATGTCACCTGCACGTCCGTTCCCGGTCCGCGTTCCGACGCCACCCGCTCGACGGCTTTCGCCACCGAGCGGAGATTGCCGGACCCGTAATCGACGACCGCGACGGAAGTGGGCCCGCCGGCGGCGGTCACAGGGACCCACCGAGGGTGCCTTTGGTCGAGGGCACGGCATCGGCGCGGCGCGGATCGATCTCGACCGCCTGGCGCAGCGCCCGGCCGACGCCCTTGAAGATGGACTCGACGATATGGTGCGTGTTGTCGCCGTAGAGATTCTCGATATGCAGGGTCAGCCCGGCCGCCTGGGAGAAGGCCTGGAAGAACTCGCGGAACAGCTCGGTATCCATCTCGCCGAGCTTCTGCGCCGGCAGGCTCGCTCGCCAGACCAGGAACGGCCGGTTCGAACAGTCGAGCGCCACCCGGCTGAGGGCCTCGTCCATCGGCAGATAGGAGGAACCGTAGCGGGTGATCCCCTTGCGGTCCCCAAGCGCCTTCGAAAACGCATCGCCGATCGCCCAGCCGCAATCCTCCGTCGTGTGGTGCGCGTCGATATGCAGATCGCCCTCGGCCCGCACTTTCATGTCGATGAGCGAATGCCGCGACAGCTGCTCCAGCATATGGTCAAGGAAACCAACGCCTGTTTCGATATCGAAACGGCCGGTCCCGTCGAGGGTCAGTTCGGCGGAAATGGTGGTCTCATTGGTCACGCGCTTCACGGTCGCGCTGCGGCTGTCGGACATGGATTTCTGCTCCGAGAAAATGCACGGCGGCTATGTAGCAGGAACCACGGGAGAATGCCAATCTCCGGGGCTCTGCCCCCGCGGGTTGCGGAGCGAACCGTCTTGACGTTATTCCCCGCATGCCCCACTTGGACGGGCACGCATTCAATGGAGTTCTCATGGACAGACAGGGCACGGACCCGATCCAGTGGCACGGCACGACAATCCTCTCGGTGCGCAAGAACGGCCGCGTGGTGGTTGCCGGAGACGGCCAGGTCTGTTTCGGCAACACGGTGATGAAGGCCGAGGCGCGCAAGGTGCGCCGGATCGGCGGCGGCGACGTGATCGCCGGCTTCGCCGGTGCCACCGCGGACGCCTTCACGCTTTTCGAGCGGCTTGAGGAGAAGCTGGAGAAGCATCCGGGCCAGCTTACCCGCGCCGCGGTCGAGCTCGCCAAGGACTGGCGCACCGACCGATACCTGCGCCGGCTGGAAGCCATGATGGCGGTCGCCGACAGTTCCGCCTCGCTGGTGCTGACCGGCAACGGCGACGTGCTGGAGCCGGAAGACGGGCTGATCGGCATCGGCTCGGGCGGGTCCTTCGCCCTGGCCGCCGCCCGTGCGCTGGTCGACCGCGACGACATGGATGCCGAGGCGATCGCCCGCAAGGCGATGAAGATCGCCGCCGATATCTGTATCTATACCAACGAGAACCTCACCCTCGAAGCTCTCGACTCCGACAACTGATTGAAAACGCCCGACAGAGTGGCGCTACCGAAAGCTGGTAAATCACCCCATGACCGCCTTTAGCCCGCGTGAGATCGTCTCAGAACTCGACCGCTTCATCATCGGCCAGAAGGACGCCAAGCGCGCCGTCGCGATCGCGCTCCGCAACCGCTGGCGCCGGCAGCAACTCGCGGACGATATCCGCGAGGAGGTACAGCCGAAGAACATCCTGATGATCGGTCCGACCGGCGTCGGCAAAACCGAGATCGCGCGACGCCTCGCCAAGCTGGCCGAGGCACCCTTCATCAAGGTCGAGGCCACCAAGTTCACCGAAGTCGGCTATGTCGGCCGCGACGTGGAGCAGATCATCCGCGACCTTGTCGAGGTTGCTATCGGTCAGGTGCGCGAGAAAATGCGCAAATCCGTGCATGCCAAGGCCGAGCTCGCGGCGGAAGACCGCGTGGTGGATGCCCTTGTCGGCGAGACCGCGAGCGCCGAGACCAAGCAGAAATTCCGCAAGATGCTGCGCGAGGGCCAGCTCGACGACAAGGAAATCGAGATCGAGACCGCCGATCAGGGCGGCGGTGGCATGCCGACCTTCGAGATCCCCGGCATGCCGGGCGCGCAGATGGGCATGCTCAATCTCAACGACATGCTCGGCAAGGCTTTCGGCGGCCGGACCAAAAAGCGCCGCATGACAGTCGCGGAATCCTACAAGGTCCTGGTCGACGAGGAAGCGGACAACCTGCTCGACGAGGAAAAGGTCGTCCGCGAGGCCATCGAGTCCGTCGAGCAGAACGGCATCGTCTTCCTGGACGAGATCGACAAGATCACGGCCCGCGCCGAGCGCAGCGGCGCCGATGTCAGCCGCGAGGGCGTGCAGCGCGACCTGCTGCCGCTGATCGAAGGCACCACGGTGGCGACCAAGCACGGCTCGGTGAAAACCGACTTCATCCTCTTCATCGCCAGCGGCGCTTTCCATCTCGCCAAGCCGTCCGACCTGCTGCCGGAACTGCAGGGACGCCTGCCGAACCGGGTCGAGCTGAAAGCGCTCACCCGCGACGATTTCCGCCAGATCCTGACGGAACCGGAAAACAGCCTGATCCGGCAATACACGGCGCTGATGGCGACGGAGGAAGTGACGCTCGACATCGCCGACGAGGCGATCGACGCGCTTGCCGACCTCACCGTCGACATCAACAAGAATGTCGAGAATATCGGCGCCCGCCGGCTGCACACGGTGATGGAAAAGCTGCTCGACGAGATCAGCTTCACCGCCTCCGACCGCGGCGGCGAGACGGTCAAGATCGACGCCGCCTACGTGAAGGAACATGTCGGCGACCTGGCGCAGGACACCGACCTCAGCAAGTTCATTCTCTGATCAGTACCGCGGCCCCTTGCCGGGCGGGGCCAGTTCGGCGAGCAGGGTATCGATCCTGGGGTCGTCGAGTTCGCGGATCCGGTCAGCCAGTGTGTTGGCGAGCTCCGTCGCCTTCGGGCTGAGCCCGGCGGTGTCGATGACGACGCGCGGGTTGGAGCGTTTGGCGAGCTTCTTCAGATCCTCCGCGTCGTCCCAGATCAGGCCGAAATACTGGCAGATCTGGTGGATCAGCCCGACCGTCGGGCGGCCCTTGCGGCCATGCTCAAGCGCCGAGAGATAGGCCGACGAGACCTGCAGGGCCGCTGCCATCTGCTTCAGGGTAACGCCGCGCTCCGCCCGGAGCGCACGGATCTTCGCGCCGAACGGTGTCATTTCCGCTCCCTCCGCCGCCTCAGCATGACATAGAGCGCGCCGCTGCCGCCGTGCTGCGGCTGGGCCGGGGAGTAAGCGAGGACTTTTTCCTTGTTGCTCCCGTCGGTCAGCCAGCGCGGCGTCATCCGGCGCAGCACCCCGGCCTCGCGTTCGCCGTCACCGGAGCGGCTGCCCTTGCCGGTAATCACCAGCACGCAGCGGTCTCCGCGCTTGTAGGCGCCGTTGATGAAAGCATTGAGCGCGCGGTGCGCCTCGTCCTGGCGCATGCCGTGCAGGTCGATCCGGCCGTCGATCTGCTGCTTGCCGCGCTTGATACGCAGCGAGGTGCGCCGGTCGATGCCTGGCGCCTTACCCGGATCATGCTCGGCAAGTGCGCTCGGGACCTTGATCCGGTCGAGCGCGGGATCTCCGTTCGGGCGGGAATGATGGCGCGGAGCAATCCCGTCTTTGGGCTTTGTGCTCTTTCCGGCCGCTTTCTGCATTATCTGTGGCACCTCGGGCGTTTCCGCATCGAGGGCCTTTCGCCGCTCCGGCGTCAGGGGCTCGGCGTCGGCGACGACCTTACGCCAGAGATCGAGCTCATCCGGTGTCGGCCGCCGCGCCATGCCGCCGCTCAGCCCCGCACCGGGCCGACGGACCGGCAAAAAACAGGTAGCGCCAACTGCTTTTCCGCTCCGGAAATACCGTGGAGCATAAGGCACATGAGGTATGTCCCCGGAGAGGAGTCCGCGGAAAAACCGGGGGTAGTCCCATCGGGTTTCGCGGGTGTCGTCGCGTAGTGGGTCAAATCGAGAACTCGGTGCGCGGTCACGGCTGGGTCCCGGGTCGGTATCGGTCGTCGCGGAGCACCGGCGCGGCTCGGACGGCTACTGCCTTAAGGCAATATCGAGATTTTTCGGCAGAAGCACGAAATATCGTCCCTCCGCAGCCATGGGACCGGCTTTTTCCGCCGCCGATGCGCCATGCCCCCAGAACACGTCGCCGCGCACCGCGCCCTTGATCGCGCCGCCGGTATCCTGCGCGACGACCAGGCGTTTCAGAGGTTTTCCGCTCTCGTCCGGGTAATCGATATCCAGCCAGACAGGCGCGCCGAGCGGGATGTAGCGGCGGTCGACGGCAAGAGAACGTCCGGCTGTGAGCGCCACGCCCTGTGCGCCGATGGGACCCTCGCCATCGATCGCGCGGAAGAAAATGTAAGAGGGGTTGCGGTTCATCACCCCGTGCATCTGCGCGGGATTGGCCTTCAGCCAGGCCCGGATGGTCTGCAGCGAGATCGCGTCCTTGTCGATTTCCCCGCTCTCCACCAGATAGCGGCCGATCGGATAATAGATATGTCCGTTATGGCCGTCATATCCGACACGAAGGATCCGGCCGTCCTCAAGCCGGATTCGTCCGGAGCCCTGGATATGCAGGAAGAAGGCATCGATCGGATCGTCGAGCCAGACCAGCGGCTGCGCGGCCTGGCCCAGCGCCCCGGACTCGATTTCCGCCCGGCTCTCGTACGGCACCAGCCGTCCGCTGCGGAGCCGCCCCGCGATGCGCTCGCCGCGCAGGCCGGAGCGCCAATCGCCGAGATTGACCAGAACGAGATCGTCCGGACGGGCAAGCAGCGGGGTCTCGAAGCCTTGCCGGGGCTGGAGCGCGCCGTTGAGTTCCGGCTCGTAATATCCGGTGAAAAGCCCGGGTCCGGGTTTGACCGCATAAGCGTCGAACCAGTCGCCGAGGAACGCGCGTACCGCGGTGTCGCCGCTGCTGTCCGAGAGGCGGGACAGTGCATCGCAGGCCCCGCGCCAGTCCGCGACCGTGCCGCCGATTTCCGCCGGTGCGACTGTGCTGCTATCGGATTGGCGGCGCATCTTGCCGCAGGACCGTTTCAGCGCCGGGAGCGCTTCCTGCAAACGGTCCTCGGACCAGCCCGGAAGCGAGGAGAGCGCAACCTTCTCATAACTGACCTGTTCCGGCGCCGCAGGCTCCGGGGGCTGTTCCGGCGTGCAGCCGGCCAGTACGAAAAAGATCAGGAGCCAGAGAGTGCGAGCGGACAAAATGTCTTCCCGTCAGTTCCGGACGTGCGCCGGGCGCCGTTACTCGTCTTCCGGCACGCCAGTCGCGACGAGGCGCCAGTTCGGATCACGGGAGCTTATGTCCCGCTCGAAGGTCCAGAGATCGGTCACTGTCTCGATCCTGTCCGGATCGCCGTCGACCACGGAACCGTCCGAAGCATGGGTCACCTTGACCTGGTCTGTGATGAATTCGACGGTCACCCGGGCGACCGAACCGGCCAGCGTGACGTCATT
The DNA here is from genome assembly GCF_024662015.1 of Nisaea acidiphila. Taxonomy (NCBI): domain Bacteria; kingdom Pseudomonadati; phylum Pseudomonadota; class Alphaproteobacteria; order Rhodospirillales; family Thalassobaculaceae; genus Nisaea; species Nisaea acidiphila. The sequence goes on from NZ_CP102480.1 coordinate 2,367,046, forward strand.
GATCAGCGCGGAGCGGAAGGAGGAGATCGTGGTCTCCTGGCTCTCGCCCGCCTTTTCGCGCTCCTCGACAGCGCCGGCAAAGGCACTCATCAAATCGTCGCCAAGCAACGGACGCAGCCCGTCGAGATCGCCTTTCGCAAAGGCCTCGACGATCCATTCGAACGCGGTCCGGGCACCTTTCAGGAACTCGATCTCGTCGAAGGAGGGATCCGCCATCTTCACGCGCATCAGATCGGAGAGCTCTCCGTTCTCCTGATCTCCGGGCACGGTTTCATGCTCCCGGTCGGGGAGCTTGATGACATTGTCGGAGTTCGCGGGACGCTCGGGTGCCGGGGAGAACGGATCGGTATGCCGTTCCTCATGTCCGGTGCGTTTGCCAAGCACGTTACGCAGCTTGAAAACCAAGTATCCCGCAAGCAGTGCGAAAAGAATTATGTCGAAGAAAGCGAAGCCGTCGCCCATATCGCCCTTAACTACGGGTTCGAAAACCCTTATCCACCCTAGGAGAAGATCACCAACGCCCGGTTCGGCTTACCCTTGCCCGAAAGGCAACGACCTGCCGCTTTTGACCGTCCGGCGACCGTACTACAGCATAGATAGGCTGTCACTTTTGAAAGAACAACTATGGCCCTCGTCTTCCTATTGATCCTGATCGGAATTCCGGTTCTCGAGATCTATGTCTTCGCGGAAGTCGGCGGAATCATCGGCGGCTGGGCGACCGTCGGCCTCACGCTGCTGACCGCGGCCCTCGGCGCGCTGATGTTCCGTAGCCAGGGAACGGCGGTTCTGAGGCGGGCGCAGGAAAATCTGCGCCAGGAACAGACGCCGCTCGCGGAGATCGTCGACGGTGTCGGCCTTCTGCTGGCCGCAGTCTTGCTTTTCATTCCGGGTTTCGTCACGGACATCGCCGGTTTCCTGCTCTTCGTTCCGCCGCTCCGGGTCGTCTTCATCGGCTATCTGTTTCGCGGCCTCGGCCGGTCTGCTCAGTCAAACGTCTGGATCGTCCGCACGGACCCCGGCAAGACGCCAGGCACTGCCGGGAACCGGACCGTCATCGACGGTGACTACGAGGACCTCACCGAAGACGCGGGGGACAGCACATCCCAGCAGGACAAGGATGCAGACAGGAAACTCCCGCCGCGCTAAGCCCACCGCATAGGTACAATCAAAAGGAAAAGACAGGGATCATGCTGTTCGTCCGCCACGGGCAATCCGAATTCAACGTTCACTACGGCGCCACCGGGGAGGATCCGGGGATCGAGGATCCCGCTCTCACGGAACTGGGACATGCGCAGATCCGGCACTCTGCGGAGGCGCTCAAGGGAAGCGCGATCGATCATATCGTTTCCAGCCCCTACCGGCGGGCGCTGGAAACCGCGCATATCCTCTCGGACGCACTGTCTCTTGAGATCCGCATCGACCCCCTGATCCGCGAGCACAAGCATTTCGTCTGCGATATCGGCCGCACCCGGTCGGTCCTGCGGCAGGACTGGCCGCATCTTTCCTTCGACCATATCGACGAGCAATGGTGGACCGATCATCACGAGCAGGAGCACGAGGTCTTTGCCCGGGTCGACGCCTTTCTCGACGGCAATTCCGCGCGCGAAGACTGGGACCGCGTTCTCTGCGTCAGCCACTGGGGCTTCATCCGACGCCTGACCGGCATCCCGGTTCCCAACGGTACCGTGGTCAAGGTCCAGCGGGACGGCGCCGGAGAGGTTGTTCATACCCCCGATCCGTGATACCCACGCGCCTTCGAATTCCTCCGGCAGAGACAAGACCGATGACCGATACCGAGACCGGCAACGCGACCGACGAGGCGGGGAACGCCATCAACACCTTCTCGATGACGGTGAAGGCGCAATACATAAAGGACCTCTCCTTCGAGAATCCAAAGGCGCCGTGGAGCCTGCGTGCCGATATCCGCCCCGAAATCGAGATCGGCGTCGATGTCCGCGCCGAACGCATGGCCGACAATGTCTACGAAGTCATCCTTCAGCTAAACGTGAACGGCATCCATGAAGGCGAGAAAGTCTTCATCGTGGAACTCGCCTATGCCGGGGTCTTCCAGTTCGAAAATGTCCGTGCAGACCAGGTGGAATATGTGTTGATGGTCGAATGCGCGCGACTTCTCTTTCCATTCGCACGGCAGATCATCGGTCAAGTCACGGCGGATGGCGGCTACCCGCCGCTGCATATCCAGCCGATCGATTTTCTCGGCGTGTTCCAGAAGAACGAGCTCCAGCGCGGGGAAAATGGCGGCGTGGATGTCGCCGCGATCGAGCCCGAAGGCAACGCCTGACCGCTCTGTCCAATCACTCGGCCCAATCACCCGGCGGAGTCGGAGCGGTTCCAGATCGGGTCCTTTAGTTTTTCGAGCAGCGCGGCATGGGCCGAGAGTTCATCCGCGCTCGGTGCGTGGGGCCGCGGTGGACGTGCCACGGACGCGCGGATCTCCGGCGCAGCGCTCTCCGCAGAGCTTTCCTCGCGCGCCAGCTCAAGACCGGGCTGCCTCCCGCCGATCAATTCCAGATAAACCGAGGCCAGCAAATCGGCATCGATCAGCGCGCCGTGCAGGTCGCGGTGCGTATTGTTGATTTCGAAACGGCGACAGAGCGCATCCAGGCTCGCCTGCGCGCCGGGAAACTTCCGGCGCGCCATTGCAAGCGTGTCGATCGCACGCTCCATGGGCATTGCGGGATGGCCAAGACGTGTGAGCTCGGCATTCAGAAAGCCCATATCGAACTTCGCGTTATGGATTACGAAGGTGGCGTCGCCGACGAATTCCAGAAACTGGTCGACGATGCCGGCAAAGTTCGGAAAGTCGGCGAGAAACTCCGTCGAGAGGCCATGCACCTCGAAGGCGCCCTGCTCCACCTCGCGTTCCGGGTTGATATAGACGTGATACTTCTGGCCGGTCGGCACATGGTTCACCAGCTCGATGGCCCCGATCTCGATCACCCGATGGCCTTGCTTCGGATCGATCCCGGTGGTTTCCGTATCGAGCACCAGTTCACGCATGTCGCACTCCCAGTCGGTTCAGTATCTTCTTGATCGCCCGCGTCGTGAACGCCCGCCCGAGACCGGTCGGCAGCACGATATCTGCGCGCAGACGCTTTTCCCGGTCCGGCATCTGTTTCTGAAGAATAGAAGAGAGCCGCGACTCTGTCATGCCGGGACGGGCCAGAACCCGCTGACGCTGCAGAAAAGCCGGAGCGGAAACAACGAAGACGTAATCGCAGACAGTCTCGCCGCCGGTCTCGAACAGCAAAGGGACGTCGAGCACGGCCGCTTTGCGGCGGTTCCGCCTTTGCAACGCCAGGAACCGGTCACGGTCCCGCCTCACCAGCGGATGTACGATGGCTTCGAGGTCTTTCAGCGCCGCCGCGTCGCCGAAGACCAGCTTCCCAAGAGTCTCGCGGTCCACCGCGCCGGCCCGGACGGCCTCCGGAAATCTTCGGGAGATCGGCGCCACCGCCGCCCCGCCGTTTCGGAAGAGCTTGTGCACCGCGGCGTCCGCGTCGTGCACCGGCAGGCCAAGGCGGCGGAACAGGTTTGCCGCCGTACTCTTGCCCATGCCGATCGAACCGGTCAGCCCGAAAACCAGCATCGCCTCAGACCCTGAGCGCGCCGTGCGTACGCATGAAATCGAGCAAAGGGAGAAGTGGCAGGCCGAGCACGGTAAAGAAGTCTCCCTCGACCGAGGTAAAAAGCTGGGCGCCGACGGATTCGAGCTGGTAGGCACCGACGGAGTCCAGCGCCCGATCACCGATCGCATCGAGATAAGCCGAGATAAAGTCTTCTGAAAGCGGGCGGACCAGCAGGCTCGCCGTCGCGACATGGTGCCAGATCCGCGTTCCTCCGGCCGAAACCACGACGGAACTGATCAGCGTGTGCCGCTTTCCGGATAGCTTGCGCAGATGGTCCGCCGCACCGTCGCGGGTTTCCGGCTTGTCGAACCAGCTCCCCTCCAGATCGAGCATCTGATCGGCGCCGATCACCAGCGCCTCCGGCCGGGCGCGCGAAATGGTATTGGCCTTCATCTCGGCGAGAAAGGTCGCGACTTCCGCCGCGCTCGCCCCTTCGGCCCGGAGGCTGCGCTTGAATTCGGACTCGTCGACCGACGGTTTCCGGATCTCCACGGGAAGGCCGGCGGCGCGCAGCATCTCGGCGCGGGTCCGGCTGCCGGAAGCCAGGACAACCGGTTTCTCGCCCGCACCGGCAAGGCGTGTCGGATCGATTTCGGCGGACATCAGGACTCCAGCCCGTGGAACTTCGCGTATTTCTGTAGCACCGCCGCTGCCGTCTCCTCGATCGAGCGGCGGGTGACGTCGATCACCGGCCAGCCCGCTTTGGTGAAGGTCTTGCGTGCCTCGACCACTTCCTCGCGCACCTTCTCCGGATCCACATAATCGGTCTCGTTGCTGTGCTGAAGCATCAACATCCGGTTGCGGCGGACCTGGGTCAGCCGATTGGGATCGTTGGTCAGAGCCACCACAAAGGGACGCTTCAAGGAATAGAGCTCCTTCGGCAAGGGAACGCCCGGCACAACGGGAATGTTTGCGGTCGCGTAGCCGCGGTTTGCGAGATAGAGGGAGGTCGGGGTCTTGGAAGTACGCGACACGCCGACGATCACGATATCCGCATCCTCAAGGTCGTGGATCATCTGCCCGTCGTCATGGGCCAGCGTGTAGTCCATCGCCCGGATACGATTGAAATAAGCGGCATCCAATTCGTGCTGACGTCCAGGCCGGCCATGGCTTTCCTGGCCGAGAAAATTGCCAAGTGCGTTGACCACGGTGTCGAGTACCGAGATGCAGGGCACCCGCCTCTGCTGGCAGCCGACCTCCAGCTGCTCGCGCAGTTCCGGATTGACCAGGGTGAAGAGTACCGGTCCCGGATAGACGGTCACCGCAGCCAGGACTTTCTCGATATGCCCGGACGTGCGGACCAGCGACCAGACATGCTCGCGGGCGCGCACACCCTCGAACTGCACCAGGCAGGCGCGGGCCACCTGATGGTTCGTCTCGCCCGTCGCGTCCGAGACCAGATGAAGATGGATGTCCGTATCGGTCACCGTTCACACCCTGCTGGGGATAAATGCGTAGCACCTGTTTACAGAATGCGGATTCCCATCCGAAAGAAAAATTACGCCACGGAACCCATTCGCTTCCGGCCGGATTATCCTTCGGGGGACAACGTTATCCCGTTTTCCCAAGATCGTGAGTAACGGCCCGGCGGATCGAGATATCCCCACAATCCACGCATTCAAGAATGCACGTGCTCCGGGCTCTTGCGACATTTTTACCGCTGCTTGTCCCCGATACCGCACTGTAGACTCTTGCCGTATCCGTTCTGTGGATCACCTGTGTTCAGATGCTAATCCACAGGACTCACAGCACCACAACAATCACTTCCTACTTATTTCTAATAAGATTCTTTGTTAGGGAGTGCCCGCGTCGATGTGAACAGACAGGCGATCCATGACCGAGAAACCGATCCTCAAAGCACTGGCAGGCCAAGTGTCAGACATTCCCCCGATCTGGCTCATGCGGCAGGCCGGACGCTATCTGCCGGAATATCGGGAAGTCAGAAAGCAGGCGGGATCCTTCGTCGATCTCTGTCTCAATCCGGAAATGGCGGCAGAGGTTACCTTGCAGCCGATCCGGCGCTTCGGCATGGACGGTGCCATCCTCTTCTCGGACATCCTGATCGTGCCCTACGGTCTCGGCCAACCCCTGAAGTTCGTCGAGGGCCGGGGGCCGGTGCTCGATCCGGTCAAGGACAGGCAGGCGCTCTCCCGTCTGGACCTCGCGGGCCTTACGAAGCGCGTGGGCAATGTCTATGAGACAGTTTCCAGGGTGCGCGAGGCGCTTCCGGCAGAGACCACCCTGATCGGCTTCTCCGGAAGTCCCTGGACGGTCATCACCTATATGGTCGAAGGGGGAAGCAGCAAGGACTACGCGGCGACGAAGCAGTGGGCCTACAGTGACCCCGAAGGCTTTCAGGCTCTGATCGATATCGTTGTCGAAGGCACGATTACCTATCTGCTCGGCCAGGCGAAGGCGGGGGCCGAGGTTCTGAAGCTTTTTGACTCCTGGGCCGGAGTGCTTTCACCCCGGCTCTTCCGCATGGCCGTGCTGGAGCCGACCAAACGGATCGTTTCCGCGGTCAAATCCGCTTATCCGGATCTTCCGGTGATAGGCTTTCCGCGTGCGGCCGGCGCCAACTATCTGGATTACATCGCAGAAACCGGAGTCGATGCGGTTGCGGTCGATACCGCCATGCCGATCCGCTGGGCGGTCGAGAACATTCAGAGCAAGATGCCGATTCAGGGCAATCTCGATCCGATTGCGCTGCTTGCCGGTGGCGCGGGTCTCGAACAGGAAGTGAAGAGCATCCTCGATGTCGCGGCCGCGGGACCCTTTATCTTCAATCTTGGTCACGGCATCCTGCCGACGACGCCGATCGAGCATGTGGAACAGCTATTGCGGCATGTGCGCGGCAAATAGCCGCCGCCCGCGGAACAGGAGCACGTGATGAGCTACGAATGGGTGAAGGCGCTCCACGTCATCAGCATGGTCGCCTGGATGGCGGGCATGTTCTATTTGCCCCGCCTTTATGTCTATCACGCCGACGCGGCTCCCGGCTCCGATCTCTCCGAAACCCTCAAGGTAATGGAACGGCGGCTTTTGAGAGCGATCATCAATCCGGCGATGATCTCGACCTTTGTGTTCGGAATATGGATGCTTGTGCTGATCCCTGAATTCCTGACGGAAGGCTGGTTTCATGTGAAACTGACTTGCCTTGTCGTCATGACCGGCTTTCACGGATTTATGGCGCGTTGGCGCCGCGATTTCGCCGCGGATGCGAATAAACGTCCCGCCCGTTTCTATCGGATCGCGAACGAAGTTCCGACGATCTTATTGATCGTTATCGTAATCATGGTGATCGTGAAGCCGTTTTCCTGATCTTTTCCATTTTTATCAAATATTGTTGTTTGACACTTGGCGGGAAACTGCTGTATCTCACGATTGCGCTGATCGCCGTGGGGCATGGCATCAGGTCTTTCCCGCACAGAACGAAATTAAACAGTCAGCTAAACAAGCGACACACGTGCGGCCTGTCTACGCGGCCGACCTTCCAGGACAATCGTTTTACCTTGTCATCGACAGGACGATGCATCTTCAAGAATTGAAATCAAAGTCACCCCAAGATCTTCTTGCTTATGCGGAAGAATTGGAGATCGAGAACGCAAGTGTTCTGCGCAAGCAGGACATGATGTTTGCTATTCTCAAGCAGTTGGCCGACAACGATCTTCCCATCTATGGCACAGGAGTTCTCGAAACTCTGCCGGACGGGTTCGGTTTCCTACGATCCCCTGAATCGAATTACCTGCCGGGTCCGGACGACATTTATGTCTCTCCCAGCCAGGTGCGCCGCTTCGGTCTGCGCACCGGTGATACGGTCGAGGGACAGATCCGGGCACCGAAGGATGGCGAGCGGTACTTCGCGCTGCTCAAGGTCAACAAGATCAATTTCGAGGACCCGGATGCGGTTCGCCACCGGATCAATTTCGACAATCTGACACCGCTCTATCCCGAGCAGCGTCTGAATCTCGAACTTGAGAAGGCGGAGAACAAGCAGCAGGACGTGACCACGCGGGTGATCGACCTGATCTCGCCGCTTGGCATGGGTCAGCGCGGTCTGATCGTGGCGCCGCCGCGGACCGGTAAGACGGTCATGCTGCAGAACATCGCCCATGCGATCGCCGAGAACCATCCGGACGCCTACCTTCTCGTGCTCCTGATCGACGAGCGCCCGGAGGAAGTGACGGATATGGACCGGTCCGTGAAGGGGGAGGTTATCAGCTCCACCTTCGACGAGCCGGCCGCGCGTCACGTCCAGGTCGCCGAGATGGTGATCGAGAAGGCCAAGCGCCTCGTGGAGCACAAGCGCGACGTGATCATCCTGCTGGACTCGATCACGCGTCTCGCGCGCGCCTACAACACCGTTGTTCCGTCCTCGGGCAAGGTGCTGACCGGCGGTGTCGACGCGAACGCGCTGCAGCGCCCGAAGCGCTTCTTCGGCGCGGCCCGGAACATCGAGGAGGGCGGCTCGCTGACCATCATCGCGACCGCGCTGATCGATACCGGATCCCGCATGGACGAAGTCATCTTCGAAGAGTTCAAGGGCACCGGTAACTCCGAGATCATTCTCGACCGCAAGCTCGCCGACAAGCGGACCTTCCCGGCCATCGACATCACCCGGTCGGGTACCCGCAAGGAAGAGCTCCTGGTGGATCGTGCGACCCTCAACAAGATGTGGGTCCTGCGCCGCATCCTGACGCAAATGGGCACCGTCGACGCGATGGAGTTCCTGCTCGACAAGCTGAAGGTCTCGAAGAACAACAACGATTTCTTCGACGCGATGAATTCCTGATCCCGGTCTTTGGGATCAAAGGAAAGGGCGGAGCCAGCGGCTCCGCCCTTTCTGTTTGAACAAGGCCGTCAGACCATGCCGCCATTGGCGCGGATCGTCTGGCCATTGATCCACCCGCTATCGGGACCGGCAAGAAAAGCGACGGCGGTGGCTATGTCCTCGGGATCCGCGAGGCGTCCGAGCGGGATTGAGCGGGTGATGGCTGCGACAAGCTCATCGGACTTACCGTCCAGAAAAAATTCGGTCGCCACCGGTCCGGGAGCGATTGCGTTGACGGTGATGCCGCGGGGCCCGAGTTCCTTCGCGAGAACATGGGTCAGGGCTTCGACAGCGGCCTTGGTCGCCGCATAGATTCCGTAGCCAGACTGATAGAGGCCGACCACGCTGGAGGAGAGGCTGATGATGCGCCCGCCGTCCCGTAACCTGCTGGCGCCGGCGCGCATGCCCCGGAACGTGCCGCCGAGATTGACGGCGCATTGCTGCTCGAAATCCTCATCCGAAGCATCCTTGAGCACCGAGAGACGCATGATGCCGGCATTGTTGACCAGAATATCGACCGCGCCGAAGGCGGTTTCGGCGGCGTCGAACAGGCGGTCCATGCCATCGGGTTTGCCGACATCGGCGCGTGCCGCAGCGGCCCTGCCGCCGCCAGCGCGGATTTCCCCGGCGAGTGCTTCTGCGGCACCGGCATTGCCGGCGTAGTTCACCAGGATGGCGCAGCCCTCGTGGGCCAGACGCCGGGCGATCGCGGCGCCGATCCCTTTGCTGCCGCCGGTCACGATCGCTGTCTTTTCTTTCAGAGTCATCTCTTGCTCCAGTCAGGTTCGGACAAGAGATACGCGGGCAAACGAGCTGTATAATCAGGGTATATTCGGAAAGATAATTCGGATAAGACGAACAGATTATGGATCGCCTCGATGCCATGCGTCTCTTTGTCCGGGTCGTCGAGCGCCGCAGCTTTACGGCGGCGGCGGCCGACCGCGCGATCCCGAGATCGACCGCGACGGAGGCCATCCGCCGGCTCGAAGACGTGCTTGGCACCAGGCTGCTCGACCGGACCACCCGGCAGGTGGCTCCCACGCCGGACGGCGACGCCTATTATCAGCGCTGTCTGAAGATCCTCGCGGATGTCGATGAGGCCGAAGGCGTGCTCCGGGGCAGCGCGCCGGCCGGATTGCTGCGGGTGGATGCCCATGGGGCACTGACACGGGCCTTTTTGCTGCCGAGGCTTCCCGAGTTTCTCGAGAGATACCCGCTTCTGAGACTGCAGATTAGGCAGGGTGACCGGCTGGTCGACCTGGTGCGCGAAGGCGTCGATTGCGTGATCCGGGCGGGCGCGCCTGAGGAGAGCGGATTGATCATGCGGCGGCTGGTGGATATCCCGGAGATCACCTGCGCCGCTCCTGCCTATCTGGAGCGCTTCGGCACGCCGGGCGGTCCCGGTGACCTCGCCGGTCACGAGACGGTCGGTTTCGTCTCGTCGCGGACCGGCAGTGTGCTGCCGCTGGAACTGTGTGCCGGAGGCCGGGTAATGGAGTTCGATCTGCCGAGCAGGGTCACCGCCAACGATGCCGAGACGGTTCATCATCTGGCACGGCTCGGTTACGGGCTGATCCAGGCGCCGCGCTACCGGTTCAGGGAAGATCTGGCGCAGGGACGCCTGGTCGAGGTCATGGCCGGTTTCCGGCCGGAACCGCTGCCGCTGGTCGCGCTCTATCCGCAGAACCGCCAGCTCTCGCCGCGCGTGAGAGTGTTTCTGGACTGGGCGGCGGAGGTATTTAGGGACGCAGATCTCTGAGGCGCCCGCCGAATGTCTTCAGCGGACGCCCTGTTGCCTGGAAGTGCAATGTTACGGAAGCAGAATGGTAGAACCTGTTGTCTTACGGGCTTCCAGCGCCTCGTGGGCCGCGCGGGCCTCGGCCAGCGGGAAGGTCTGGTCGATATGGATCTTCACCGCGCCGGATTTGACGGCGTCGAACAGGTCGCTTGCGGTTGCCCGGAGGTCCTCGGCCGTCGAGATGTAGTTGAACAGGGTCGGCCGGGTGAAGAAGAGCGAGCCTTTCTGCGCGAAGATGCCGAGATTGACCGGCGGGATCGGGCCGGCGGCCTGTCCGAAGCTGACCATCAGGCCGCGCGGACGCAAGCAGTCGAGGGATTTCTCAAAGGTGGTGGCGCCGATCGAGTCATAGACCACGGGCAGCATCTTGCCGTCGGTGATCTCCTTTACCCGCTCGACGAAATCCTCGTCGTTGTAGAGCACCGGGTGATGGCAGCCGTTGGCCTTGGCGATCTCCGCCTTTTCCTTGCTGCCCACGGTGCCGATCACGGTCGCTCCGAGGCTGCTGGCCCACTGGCAGACGATCTGCCCGACGCCGCCCGCGGCCGCGTGGATCAGGATCGTGTCGCCCTTTGAGACCTTGTAGATCTGCCGGATCAGATACTGCGCCGTCATGCCTTTCAGCATCATGGCGGCCGCGGTGCGGTCTTCGACCCCGTCCGGGATCTTCACGACCCGGTCGGCGGCGATGTTGCGGGCCTCCGCATAGGAGCCCGGCGGCGGGGAGGCGTATGCCACCCTGTCGCCTTCCTTCAGGTCCGTGACGCCGCTGCCGACGGCCGCGACCGCGCCGGCGCCCTCCATGCCGATGCCGGAAGGCAAAGGCAGGGGATAGAGGCCGCTGCGGTGATAGGTGTCGATGAAGTTGAGCCCGATTGCGGTGTGCTTGACCTGGATCTCGCCCGCGCCCGGCGCCGCGAGGTCGACATCGGTCATTTCGAGAACTTCAGGTCCGCCTGCGCTCTTGAACTGTATTGCCTTGACCATCTTGGTGTTTCCCTTGTGAGCCGTTGTTATCCGAGATTGGCTTTGAAAAAGCCCGCCGTGCGGCCATTGGCGAGCTTTGCAGATGGGTCGTCGTAATGCGCGCCTCCTTGGCGCGCGAAGGCATGATCCTGACCCTCATAGACATGCAGAGTGACCAGCGGATTGCCGGAGAGACCCGCCTTGATCTTCTCCTGCGCCTCTTTCGGCACGAAACCGTCTTCCGAGGCGATGTGGGAAATATAAGGCATTGAAATATTTGATGATTCGCTGAGAAGCTCATCCAGTCCGACACCGTAATAGGAGACGTTGCAGTCCGCGTCCGAACGGGTGGCCATGAGATAGGCGAGCTTGCCGCCGAGGCAGTAGCCGACGGACCCGGCCTTGCCGCTGCAGCCCTCCATGGATTTGAGCTGCGCCAGCGTCGCCTTCAGGTCCTCGACGCCTTTGTCGACATCGAAGGCGTTGAAGAGCTCGAAGGCCTTGTCCCATTCGGCCTGGCTCTGGTCGGTGATGTCGATGCCGGGCTCGATGCGCCAGAAGATGTCGGGGCAGAGCACGTGATAGCCGAGCGCCGCATAGGCGTCCGCCTGGTCACGCATCACCTTGTTCACCCCGAAGATCTCCTGGATGAGGACAATCCCCGGAGCCTTGCCGCCGCCCGGAGGCGCGGCGTGATAGGCCTGGAAGCTGCCGCCGTCGGCGGCGGTCACGGTTACATAGGACACGGGTCTCCCTCCCTTGTGATGCACCGGTTGGCCCGAGACTAGGCGCGGGCATCGCGGCCTGTCCACGGTTCCGGTGGAACGAGTGTTCTTCAAAAGAGGGAGAGTTGATCGGACTCGTGGTCGAGCAGTCTCTGCTTCGTTGCGATGCCGCCGTCGCCGGAGAAGCCCGTCAGCTTTCCGTCGCTGCCGACCACCCGGTGGCAGGGGATGATCAGCGGGATCGGGTTGGCGCCGCAGGCGCCGCCGACGGCGCGGGCGACGCCGCCGATCCGCTCCGCGATATCGCCGTAGGTCAGCACCTTGCCGAACGGGATCTCCTTCATCGCGTCCCAGACGGATTGCTCAAAGGCGGAGCCGCGGTCATAGGCGAGGGGAAGCTCGAAATTCTTCAGGTTCTTGTCGAAATAGGCATGGATCTGTCGCTCGGCCTCAAGCAGGACGGGGCTTGTTTCTGAATCGGAATAGTCGCCGGATGTTTCACGTGAAACCCATGTAAGGCGGGTGATGAATCCGTTTTCCTCCGTCAGATGGATCCTGCCGATCGGGCTGGCGAAGTTGTGGTGGCGGGCAACGCTCATGGCCGGGCCTCCAGGACCCGGCGGAATTGTTCCGGATCCGATTCGGCTGGAGAGCAGGTCTGCCCGGCACAGAGATAGGCGGCCGGCTTGCCGTCAATCATGCCCTTGCCGCGTGCCGGATGACCCTCGGGCAGGCTTTCGTCTCCCGTCACGATGTCGAGCACCCCAAGGGCCCGTCCCGCGGTCCGGGCGGTATCGAGAAGGGCCTGACACACCTCATCCGCCGGATCGCCCGCGACAACGATCTGCCGGCCGTGCCGGAGCCATTCGAGGCCGTTGAGCAATCCGGGGAACCCGAGCGGCTGTTGCCCGAAGGATCCGGCGAAAGCTTTCGTTATTGCCTCCGCCCGCTCGGCATAGGCCGCGTCCCCGGTCTTTAGCCAGAGCCGTGCGAGGACTTCGACCATGGTGCTGTTTCCGGCCGGCGTTACATTGTCGATCGCGGTCTTGGTGCGGATCATCAGATCGGTCTGGTGGTCCGCGGTGAAGAAGTAGGCGCCGTCCTTGAGGTCGAGGAAATGGTCCTCCAGAAGCGCGGCCCATTCGATGGCCTTGTCGAGATAGGGGCGTTTTCCGGTCGCGGCTTCCAAGGCGAGGGCGGCGAGGCTCATATTGGCGTAATCGTCGAGGGTCGCGGTGTGTTTAGCCTGTCCCGCGCGCCAGGAATGCAGGAGCCTTCCGTCCTTTTCCATCTGCGCGACGATGAACGCGAAGGCGGTCTCGGACCGGTCGAGCCATTGAGGCTCCGCCAGGAGGATTGCGGCGTCGGCAAGCGCCGCGATCGTCAGGCCGTTCCAGTCCGCCAGCACCTTGTCGTCCCAGCCGGGCCGGATCCGATCCTCCCGGATCTTGAGGAGGTGCGCCCTTGCGGCTGAGAGCCTTTCCTCGGTCTCCGCGTCGAAAGGCCCCTTGCGATGGCTTCGGTTCAGGATCACGGAACCTTCCCAGTTGCCGCCTTCCGTCACGTCGTAATGGGACGCGAAAAGCGCCGCATCGTGGCCGCCTTCCGTCAGCGCCCGTTCGATCTCCTCGACGCTCCAGACATAGAATTTGCCTTCCTTGCCCTCGCTGTCGGCGTCGAGCGAGGACGCAAAGCCGCCGCCCTCCGAAAGCATTTCCCGGAAAAGCCAGTCCACGGTCTCGCGGATCCGCTGCTCATAGAGCGGGTTCGGCTCCTGGCGCTGCATCTCGGTCATCAGCGCCAAGAGCTGGGCATTGTCGTAGAGCATCTTCTCGAAATGCGGCACCAGCCATTCGGCATCGGTCGAATAGCGTGCGAAACCGCCGCCGAGATGATCGTAGATCCCGCCCTCGCACATCGCGGTCATGGTCGTGCGGACCGCCTGCAGCATCTGGCCGTCGCCGGTGCGCTGGCCGGTACGCCAGAGGAACTTGAGGATCGTCGGCTGGGGAAATTTGGGCGCGTCCCCGATCCCGCCAAGGACCGGGTCGTGGTCGGAGAGGAAATGCCGGGCGACCTCCGGCGCGGCCTCCAGCGGAATCCCGTCGCCCGGATTGGCCGCGAAGACCGCGTCTAGACGCTGCGAGATGGCGGTGACGTTCCCGGCGACGCGGCCCGGCGCCTCGCGATAGACGCCCTCGACCTGGTGCATCACCTCGCGAAAGGACGGCCGGCCGTAGCGTTGTTCCGGCGGGAAATAGGTACCGCCCCAGAAAGGTGCGCCTTCCGGCGTCAGAAACATGGTCAGGGGCCAGCCGCCCTGCTGCCCGGTAATGGCCAGCGCGGTTTGAAAGATCATGTCGAGATCCGGGCGCTCCTCGCGATCGACCTTGACGTTGACGAAGAGCTCGTTCATCACCGCCGCCGTGTCCGGATCCTCGAAGCTCTCGTGGGCCATCACGTGGCACCAGTGGCAGGCCGCATAGCCGACCGAGAGCAGGATCGGCTTGTCGGCGGCGCGGGCGGCGGCGATGGTGTCCTCTGACCAGGTCTGCCAATGCACAGGATTGTCCTTGTGCTGCAGCAGATAGGGGCTGGTTTCCTTGTCGAGCTCGTTGCGCATCGCGGGTCCGGTCCGGAATGAAAGATGGGTCCTTACTCCCAAGGTGAGGGCTTGGGCGTCCGAGGTCCAGCGCCGCGAACGGCAAGGGAGTCCGCCGGCTGATGAATGCATCGCCAACCGATACGATCTACGCGCTCGCTTCGGCGACGGGGCGCGCCGGCGTTGCCGTTTTCCGGGTCTCCGGTCCCGCGGCCTTCGAAGGTCTGCAGCGTCTGACGGGCCTCGTCGGGATCGAGCCGCGATATGCGGTGCGGGCAAGCGTGCGGGACGGGGAGGAGGTCGTCGATGACGGGCTCGTCCTCGCCTTCGCCGCACCGGCGAGCTTCACCGGCGAGGATGTGGTCGAATACCAGCTCCATGGCGGCCGTGCGGTGGAAAGCGCGATGCTCCGGGCCCTCGCACGGATGCCGGGATATCGGATCGCGGAACCCGGGGAATTTTCCCGCCGCGCGGTTCTCAATGGGAAAATGGATCTGACGGCCGCAGAGGGCATCGCGGACCTGGTGGACGCGGAAACGGGCGCGCAGCGCTTGCAGGCGCGGAGGCAGAGCCGCGGCGCGCTGGGTGCTCTTTATCGGGACTGGCGGGCGCAGATCGTCAGGATCCTTGCCTATATCGAAGCGCTGGTGGATTTCCCGGACGAGGATCTGCCGCCCGAGGTCTGGGAGGAGATCCGGCGCCGGATGGATACGCTGGAAAGTGGGATTTCGACCCATCTGGACGATGGCGGGCGCGGGGAGCGCCTCCGGGACGGACTCCGTATGGCCATTGTCGGTCCCCCGAATGCGGGTAAGTCATCCCTGCTGAACTGGCTCTCCAAAAGGGATGCGGCGATAGTGTCCGATGTAGCGGGTACGACTCGCGACGTCATTGAGGTTCATCTCGATATAAAGGGATTCCCCGTGTTGGTAGCGGATACCGCCGGGCTCCGGGAAAGTATGGATTCGGTCGAAACGGAGGGGATACGCCGGGCGCTGGCCTGGGCGGAGAGTGCGGATCTGGTGCTCGATCTTCGTGAGGCGGGCGAGGAGGGGCCTTTGGACCCCGGGGACGGTCCGGAGCGAATCCTGGTGGCCACCAAGATCGATCGCGCAGATCATTTGGAGGCGGGGCCACGGATCGGAATATCCGTAAAGACCGGGGAGGGGACCGATCGGCTGCTCTCCCGGATAGGCGAGGCTGCGTCCCGCCTGATGGATGTCGGCGAAGCGCCGGCTTTGACTCGCGCGCGTCACCGCGAAGGGCTGACGGATTGTCTGGATCATCTGCGGCGCGCGGCGGCCCTGGCGGAATTCGAAGAAGGCGAGGAGGATGTGGAATACGGTCTCGTCGCCGAGGATCTGCGCCTCGCCGCGCGGTCGCTCGGACGGGTGACCGGCGCGGTCGATATTGAAGAGATACTGGATCTTGTGTTTGCGGAGTTCTGCATCGGCAAATAGCCGATCCTGTTTCACGTGAAACATGCAGGGCCGCTATCGCGAATGAGCCGTTGCCTTTTCGGAGGCGGAACCGCATTTTGTGCGGCATCGAATGACATGCGATCCGGAGACGGGATCAATGTATGACGTGATTGTCGTGGGTGGCGGCCATGCGGGCTGCGAGGCGGCGGCAGCGGCGGCCCGGATGGGTGCACGCACGCTTCTTGCCACCCACAAGATCGAGACCATAGGGGAAATGTCCTGCAACCCGGCCATCGGCGGTCTGGGGAAGGGTCATCTCGTGCGCGAGGTCGATGCGCTGGACGGTATCATGGGCCGCGCCATCGACCGTGCCGGTATCCAGTTCCGGATGCTGAACCGGAGCAAGGGCCCGGCCGTGCGCGGTCCGCGTGCCCAGGCGGACCGGGCGCTCTACCGCAAGGCCATTCAGGAGCTCCTGGCGGAGCAGGAGAACCTCACTGTCGAGGCCGCTTCCGTCGAGGATTTGCTGCTGGACGAAAGCGGCGCCATCGCGGGGATCGTCGTCGAGGGCGGGCACGAGATTCCGGCCGAGGCCGTGGTGCTGACGACCGGGACTTTCCTGCGCGGCGAGATCCATCTGGGCGAGGATCGCCGTCCTGCAGGCAGGGTGGGCGATGCGCCCTCCGTCGCGCTGGCCGAGACCCTGGCGCGCTTCGCGTTCCGCCTCGGCCGGCTGAAGACCGGCACGCCTGCGCGGCTCGACGGCACGACCATCGACTGGTCGGGGCTGCAGGAGCAGAAGGCGGACGATCCGCCGGAGCCCTTTTCCTATCTGACGGACCGGATCGAGGTGCCGCAGATCAGTTGCTTCATCACCTATACCAACGAGCGCACGCACCAGCTCATCCGCGACAACCTTCACCGCTCGGCGATGTATGGTGGGCGGATCGAAGGTGTCGGCCCGCGCTATTGCCCCTCGATCGAGGACAAGGTGGTCCGTTTCGAAGACCGCTCGCAGCACCAGATCTTTCTCGAGCCCGAGGGGCTGGACGATCCGACAGTCTATCCGAACGGAATCTCCACTTCTTTGCCGGAAGACGTGCAGCGCGAGATGTTCAAGACCATTCCGGGCCTTGAGAACGCGCGCATCATCCGCCCGGGCTACGCGATCGAGTACGATTACGTGGATCCGCGCGAGCTCTCGCATACGCTGGAAACCAAGCGCGTGCCGGGCCTCTATTTCGCCGGCCAGATCAACGGCACGACCGGCTACGAAGAAGCGGCGGCGCAGGGCCTGATGGCCGGCGTGAACGCCGCGCTCCGCACCGGCGGCCGGGACGAGCGTTTCGTGCTTGACCGGGCCGACGCCTATATCGGCGTGCTGATCGACGATCTCGTCACCAAGGGTGTCAGCGAGCCCTACCGCATGCTGACCTCGCGTGCCGAATACCGGCTGCGGCTGCGGGCCGACAATGCGGATCAGCGGCTGACCGCGAAGGGTGTCTCGATCGGCTGCGTGGGCACCGCGCGGGCAGGGGCTTTTAAGAGGAAGCTGTCCGCGGTGGAAGAGGGACGCGAGCTGGCCCGGACGCTTGGCGGCACGCCGAGCGCGTTGCAGCGGGCCGGTATCAAGGTCAACCAGGACGGCGTCTGGCGCAGTGCCTTCGACATTCTCGGCTACCGCACGGTGAGTTGGGAGAGCCTGACCCAGCTCTGGCCGGAGTTGGGCGGGCTTGAGCCCGCAGTGGCGGAGCAGGTGCGGATCGACGCACAGTACGCGGGTTATATCGAGCGCCAGGAAAGCGACGTTGCCGCCTACCGCCGCGACGAGGCGCTGGAGATCCCGGCGGATCTCGATTACGCCGGCATCCCGGGCCTCTCGAACGAAGTGCGGGAAAAGCTGACCCGCGTCGCGCCCCGCACGATCGGTCAGGCGGCCCGTATAGACGGGGTCACGCCCGCCGCCGTCATCCTGCTGCTGCGCCATGTGCGCCGTCTCGGCAGGTCAGCCGCGTGAGTCCAGAAGAATTTGCCGCACGTGCAGGCGTTTCACGTGAAACGCTGGAGCGGCTGAAAATCTATGCCGGCATGGTGGAGCGCTATCAGCGCGCCATCAATCTCGTCTCCCGGAACACGCTGAAGGATATCTGGCTGCGTCATTTCCTCGATTCCGCGCAAATCTTTCCCGAGCTTCCGCCGCATCATCAAAGATTGCTCGATATCGGCAGCGGCGCGGGCTTCCCGGGACTGGTTCTGGCGATCCTCGGGGCCCGCGACGTCCATCTCTGCGAGTCCGATCAGCGCAAGGCGGTCTTCTTGCGTGAAGCGGCGCGTGCGACCGGCACGGAGATCACCGTTCACGCTAGTAGGGTAGAATCGGTCAGCCCACTAGATGTTGATATTGTTACCGCGAGGGCACTCGCGACCGTCGATGTATTACTCGACTACTCCAGGCCGCATATGAAGGATGACGCGATTTGCCTTTTCTTGAAGGGTAGGGCGGTCGAGAAGGAATTGACTACCGCGCGAGAAAGATGGAATATGGCGGAAACCCTCACCCCGAGCTGGTCGGACCCCGAGGGATGTCTCTTGCGCTTGGAGGGCATATCTTATGTCGGAAGCCATGATGCTTAGGGGTGATGCCGCCGTAGCGCCCCGGATTCTGGCCGTTGTGAACCAGAAAGGCGGGGTCGGCAAGACCACCACCACGATCAACCTCGCGACCGCGCTGGCCGCTTGCCAGAAAAAAGTGCTGGTGATCGATCTCGATCCCCAGGGCAATGCGAGCACCGGGCTCGGCGTGCCGCGGAAGAACCGGGACGAGGATTCCTACTCGGTGCTGATCGGCGCCTCGGCAATCGCCGACGCGACGCTGGAGACCGAGGTGCCGCGTCTTTCCATCGTGCCGTCCTCGCAGGACCTTTCCGGCGCCGAGATAGAACTGGTCACCATCGAGGATCGTGAGTTCCGTCTGCGCGAGGCTCTGGTCCGACACATGGCGCCGGGCACGAACACCTATGACTATATTCTGATCGACTGCCCGCCCTCGCTTGGCCTGCTGACGCTCAATGCGCTGGTCGCCGCTGATGCCGTGCTCGTACCGCTGCAATGCGAGTTCTACGCGCTGGAGGGTCTGAGCCAGCTGATGCGGACGGTGGAGCGGGTCCGCACGGCTTTCAATCCGGATCTCGAGATCCAGGGTGTCGTACTGACGATGTTCGACCGCCGCAACAACCTGTCGCTGGCTGTCGCCGAGGATGTCCGAGAGCATTTTGGCGACAAAGTCTATCGCACCGTGATTCCCCGCAACGTCCGGGTCTCGGAGGCGCCTTCGCACGGACTGCCGGTGATCGTCTATGATATGCGCTGCACCGGGTCGCAGGCCTATATCCACCTGGCCAGCGAGGTCATGAAGCGCGAAAGGAGCATTGCCGCGTGAGTATGGAAAACGGCAGCGCCAAAAACCGCCGTCTCGGCCGCGGGCTCGCTTCGCTACTCGGAGAGGATGCGGCCGAGGGCGGTTCCGTTGACCGGCTGCAGCAGAGCCGGGCCGTTCCGATCGAGAAAGTGCATCCGGGCCGGTTCCAGCCGCGCCGCGTCTTCGACGAGGCGGAACTCGATGCGCTTGCGGACAGCGTGCGCGAGAAGGGCGTCATTCAGCCGATCCTGCTGCGCCGCGACCCGGACCGGGAAGGCACCTTCGAGATCATCGCCGGCGAACGCCGCTGGCGGGCTGCCCAGCGGGCCCAGCTGCACGAGATCCCGGCCCATATCCGCGAGTTCGACGACCGCGAGGCGCTCGAGATCGCGATCATCGAGAACGTCCAGCGCGAGGACCTCAACCCGCTGGAAGAGGCCGAAGGCTATCACCGCCTGGTCGAGGAGCACGGGCACTCCCAGCAGGAGGTGGCAAAGGCCGTCGGCAAGAGCCGAAGCCACATCGCCAACACGATGCGGCTCCTGGCGCTACCGACGGAAGTGCGCGGTTATCTCGATGCGGGCGAGATCACGGCGGGCCACGCCCGGGCTTTGCTGACGGCGGAGAATCCCGCGGCGCTCGCGGCGGAAGTCGTGCGGCGCAAGCTGAATGTCCGCGAGACCGAGCGGCTGGTACAGAAAGAGAAGCAGCCCACGACTTCGGGCGGCTCCAGGCAGCCGCGCCGCAAGGGTTCCGTGGAGAAGGATGCGGATACCCGCGCCCTGGAGAACGATCTCTCGCAGAAGCTGGGCATGCATGTCGAGATCGCGTCCGGAATCGACGGTCAGTCCGGCGCGCTGATGATCCGCTACGAGAGCCTGGAGCAACTTGATGCTTTGCTCGCCATCATGTCCGCGCCCCGAACGGTTGCGGCCGATCTGGGGTCTTCGGCGATGACCGGTTTCCTCGCTGATGTGCCGGACTATGATCAGGAAACGGCCGACGAGATTGCTAAGGCTGACGGCAGCTCGATCGATTTCAGCGAGATTCCCGCGAGCGGCGACACCACCCAACCGGCCTGAACCCGCATAATCCTCTTGAGGAACCTGTCAGCGGGCCGGCGCGCGTGTTCGGCCACGGGATGCGCTATAGGCAAGTCCCAGCAGCGTCTGTCCGGCAACGGATAGATCCGGAGTGCCTGTCGACTTGCATTGGGTTTCCGCTTCGGCAAGCCGGGAGAGGGCAAGTCGCAAGCGCTGGATCGGCCAGGCCCGGAGCTGGGCCATAAAGGCGGGCTTCACGGCGAAAAAAAGCGGCGGACGGAGTTTCTGAACCGCCTGATCCGCACTGTCGCCGGCCGCCATATGGGATGCCGCCTTGTGCAGGCGCTGGAAGTGGCGCAGCACCGCGCGAAGGACGGCAATGGCATTGAGCCCGTCAGCATAGCCGCGCTGCAACAGACGGTCTGCCGCAGCGATATCCCCGTTGGCGACCGCAAGCGCGATCTGGTCGAGGGCCAGCGCACTACTGTCGCCGACAAGCTGTTGCGCGTCTTGCAGGGTGGCTTCGCCGCCAGGCCCAACATAGAGCGCGAGCTTTTCCAGTTCCGAACGGGTGATTCTCCGGTCGCCCCCCAAATGCTCGACCATATAGGCGAGCGCATCCGGCGTAGCGCGGACTTCGAACGCGGAGAGCGTTTCGCGAATTACCGCGTCCAGTCCCGCCCCGCTGTCGAGATAGCAGGGGATCGCGGCCGCCCGGCTTTCGGATTCGAACAGCTTGCGCAGTTTGGAGCGGGCTTCCAGCGCACCGGCCTCCAGAATGACGAGACTGTCCCCGGTCTCGGCCCCAAGCGCCAGTTCCGCTGCCGGGGTGACGACGTCCGTAGCGCCCCGCAGCCGCACCAGCCGCCGCCCGCCGGTGAGCGAGATGGCCGCCGCCTCGTCGGCAATCCTGCTCGGTTCTTCCTTCAGGTTTTCCGGAGTAAGGTCGGCAACCTGAAACGGGTCCGACAGATCCTCGACGACGGTCTTCGCAATCCTGTCCGAAACCTCGCGCACCTGGCCGCCATCCGGTCCGTAGATCAGGACGGCCCGGACATGTTCGGGCGGGCGGCGGATGAAACCGGCAATCTCATTGGATTTCAGCTTCATCGATCCTCCGGATCAGGTGCCGCGGAGACGGTTGAAATAGAGTCCGAGCCGGAGCCGGATGTCCTCGCTGATCTCGTCGGCGGCGCGCCGGCGGGCGTCCTTCTCCGCGGCAAGGTCGGCGAAATCGGAATCCACCCGGTTGAAGGTCGTGGTTGATTCCGACTGGCCGCGCTGCACCGGTTTTCCGGTCTGCAGGTCGACCAGGGCAAAAGTGGCGACCATCCGGAGCTTGGAATAGGTCGAGGTCGCGTCTTTCAGGATGACCAGATTGGTCCGGGTCTCGTTGAGCCCGATATCCAGCCGGTAGCGCGGTTGCGACGGAACTCCGCGCGGCGTCAACTTGTCACGCAGACTGTTCCGCAACAGCTGTCCGGCGCGGTCCGGAATCGGAGAGATTTTGATCACGGCCAGATCCGACGTCACCGCACTCTGCCGCCCGTTCTCTCCGGCCCGCTTTCCGTATACCGGCTGAAAGCCGCAGGCCCCGAGAACCAGGAGCAGCAGGAGGGCGGCGGAGGGAAGAACTCTAGGCAACGATATTCACAATCTTGTTCGGGACCACGATCACCCGGCGCGGCGGCTTGCCATCCAGGATCTTCTGGACATTCTCAAGGCCAAGGGCAGCCTCCTCCACACCGGACTTATCCGCATCGCGTGCAGCTTCTATGGTTCCGCGCAACTTCCCGTTGACCTGTACGGCGATGGTAAGCGTGTCATCGCGTACCAAATCCTCGTTAAAGGCGGGCCAGGCCACGTCCGTCAGCAAGCCTTCGCCGCCGAGTTCGACCCAAAGCTCCTCAGCGATATGCGGAACCATCGGCTCGATCAGGCGAACAAGGGTCTCGTAACCGTAACGGCGGGCCCAGGCGGAACCCTCGTCATCGCCGTCGAGATCGGCGAGCGTGTTGCTGAGCTCGCGGACCTGGGCGACGGCGGTGTTGAAGCGGAACCGTTCGACCGCCTCGCCGATGCCCTTGATTGCCTTGTGCACGGCCTTTTCGGCGGATTCCGCCTTGCCGGACAGCTCGGCCGGTCGAGCTGTCCCATGTGGTGCGAAGGGTTTCGCCGGTTCGGTGATCAGGCGCCAGAGACGGCTGAGATACCGCCACGCGCCCTCAACCCCGGCTTCCGTCCATTCCAGATCCCGCTCGGGCGGGGAGTCGGACAGCATGAAGAGGCGTGCAGTATCGGCACCGTAGGCGCCGATGATATTTTCCGGGTCGACCACGTTGCGCTTCGACTTGCTCATCTTCTCGATGCGGCCGGTCTTGACCGGAGCGCCGTCGGCGACGGTCACATACCCGGAACCTTCCTTGCGCACCTCGGTCGGGAACAGCCAAGCGCCGTTCTGGTCCTTGTAGGTCTCGTGGCAGACCATGCCCTGGGTCATCAGACCCGCGAACGGTTCGTCGAGTTCGAGATATCCGCACTTTCTCAGTGCGCGTGTGAAGAAGCGCGAATAAAGCAGGTGCAGGACCGCATGCTCGATGCCGCCGATATACTGATCGACCGGGAGCCAGTATTCCGCCGCTTCCTTGGAGAAAGCATTCTCCGCCTTGGCATCTGCGAAGCGCGCGAAATACCAGGAGGATTCGAAGAACGTGTCGAAGGTATCGGTCTCGCGCTCGGCCTTGCCGCCGCATTTCGGACAGGAGACATGCTTCCAGGTCGGATGTCTGTCGAGAGGATTGCCGGCTCCCTCGAAATCGACGTCTTCCGGCAGCTCGACCGGCAGGTCGGCTTCCGGAACCGGAACTTCTCCGCAATCCGGGCAATGGATGAACGGTACCGGGCAGCCCCAGTACCGCTGGCGCGAGACGCCCCAGTCGCGCAGCCGGTAGGTCGTGGTCTTCTCGCCCTGACCGTTCTTCTGCAGGCGCTCGGCGACCGCACTTTTCGCCTCGTCGACAGCAAGCCCGTCCAGAAAGTTCGAATTGTAGATTTTGCCAGGCCCCACATAGGCCTCCGTCCCGACCTCGAAGCTCTCCGGATCGGCATCCGGCGGCAGAACCACCGGGGTGACCGTGAGATCGTATTTGCGGGCGAAATCGAGATCGCGCTGATCGTGCGCCGGGCAGCCGAAGATGGCGCCGGTGCCGTAATCCATCAGCACGAAATTCGCCACATAGACCGGCAGCTCCCAGGTGTCGTCGAACGGGTGCACGGCTTTCAATCCGGTATCGAAACCCTTCTTCTCGGCCGTCTCGATCTCGGTCTCACTGGTTCCCATCCGGTTGCACTCGGCGATGAACTCGGCCAGTGCCGGATTGTTCTCGGCAACCTTGGCGGCCAGTGGATGGTTCGCGGCGATGGCGCAGAACGAGGCGCCGAAGAGCGTGTCCGGACGGGTGGTGAAGACCTCGAGCTTCTCGCTGTCATCTTTGATGTCGAAGAAAACGCGCGCGCCGTCCGATTTGCCGATCCAGTTGTGCTGCATCAGCGTGACCCGGTCAGGCCAGCGATCGAGCCCTTCGAGCGCATTCAGAAGATCGTCGGCATATTCGGTGATCTTCAGGAACCATTGCGACAACAGCCGCTTTTCGACCGGCGCGCCGGAGCGCCAGCCCATGCCGTCGATCACCTGCTCGTTGGCGAGCACCGTGTTCTCGACGGGATCCCAGTTGACCCAGCTCTCCTTCTTGTAGGCGAGGCCCGCCTTGTAGAAGTCGAGGAACATCTTCTGCTCGTGCTTATAATAAGAAGGATCGCAAGTCGCGACCTCACGCCGCCAGTCATAGGACAGCCCCATGCTCTTGAGCTGGTCGCGCATGGAGGCGATGTTCTCATGCGTCCATTTGGCCGGATGCACGCCGCGTTCGAACGCGGCATTCTCCGCCGGCAGTCCGAATGCGTCCCAGCCCATCGGATGCAGAACGTTGAAGCCTTTCGCTTTCTTGTAGCGCGCCACGAGGTCGCCGAGGGTGTAGTTGCGCACGTGACCCATATGGATGCGCCCCGACGGATAGGGGAACATCTCAAGCACGTAATATTTCGGCTTGTCCGGGTCTTCGCTTACTTCGAAGCAGTGCTCTTCATCCCAGATGCGCTGCCACTTCGCCTCGGTTTCGCGGAAATTGTAACGGGACATCTCTCGGCCTTGATCATTGGCGCCGGTGCGCCTGCTCGTTCTTGTAGCCCGGTTCCCCGCCGGAACCGGGCAATCTCAGTTGTCACACGGCGGCACTCAGTTTCCGGTGCTGCCGATCCGGAGCTGGCGTGCGCGTGTAAGAATAGCGTCTTCGAGGTCCCGGTGGAGCTTCTCCTGCGTTCCCATATCCTGCCATTGCCCCTCGGCGCCAAGACGCTGCTTGAACACCTTTGCGCGCACACCGTCGGACCGGAGTGCGCGATCGAGAATGAAGATGTTGATCTTGAAGCGCTCGCTCGGGGTATCCGGCGGGGAGTACCAGTCTGTGATGATTACCCCGCCGAACGGGTCCGCGGAGGCAAGCGGCATAAAGGAGATCGTGTCGAGCGAGGCGCGCCAGAGAAAGCTGTTGACCGCGATACCCGAGCCGAGCGCGGCCTGCTGCTGATCGTCATTGTCCTCGCCGAACAGGACGAACCCGTCATCGCCGAAGATCTTCTCGTCTTTCTCGTAAGTCGGTCTGCCGCCCGGACCGGACTGCGGATACTCATATTCGATATCCGCGCCCTCGCAAGCGGCGAGCGCAAACACACCGAGCAGAGCTACGAGCCGTAGCCGTCTGCCCATCACGGAAAATGCCGGAACCCTCAAATCAGCCAAGATTTGTACTCGCCTTTATCATACGGTCGAGACGCCTTTTACCGTTTCTGCTGCCTGTGAACAACTTGCCATATGGTGCATCCGCCCCTGACCGCAAGAAACCGGATAAATCCGTTGTCTGGCACGGGTTTGTGGCATTTTCGCCACATTGAGACAGATTTGCATAAATGCCCGGCGTGTCTTTCTTGACGGTCATTGGGCGACAGAATAGTGATGCTGTGACGTCAGGTTAGGGGGTTAAGCAGATTATCTGCATTCATCTGACCGCGTTACTTCAACCGATGACTCTCGGGAGTAGGGGAAAATGAAAAAGGTTCTTCTCGGAACGACCGCGATTGTTGCCGCTGGCATGATCGCTTCGCCGTCCGCGGACGCTGCTGAAAAGCTCAAAGTGTCCATCGGCGGTTACATGGAACAGTGGTTCGGTTACGTCTCTCAGGACGAGCAGGACAGCAACACCGCTGACTACAGCGGCTTCGACGTCAAGTCCGACGCCGAACTGCACGCCAAAGGCATGACCACCCTGGACAACGGCATCTCTGTCGGCATCAACGTCCAGCTGGAAGCCAACAGCAACACCAGCGACCAGATCGACGAATCGTACATGATCATCAAAGGCAACTTTGGTGAAATCAACATCGGTTCCGAGAACTCCTCGCTGTACAAGATGAACTATGCTCCGGCTGAGTATGGTATCGGCATCAACTCCGGCGACCAGTCTTCCTGGGTCACCAAGCCGTCCAACATCTCCGGCTCGTTCTTCCGCAGCCCGTTCGGCTCCACCAACGTCGAGCCGGCCCGGACCAACGACTCCGAAAAGCTGACCTACTACACGCCGCGTATCGAAGGCTTCCAGCTTGGTGTGTCCTACATCCCGACCACCAGCCAGGACAGCAACGCGCAGCCGGATCGTAACTCCGACATCACCGACGGTTACACCATCGGCGCCAACTTCAAGCGCGACTTCGGTGGCTTCGACCTCGGCATCTCCGGCGGTTACGGCACCTTCACCGATGGCCCGTCCGGTCAGGACGATCCGTCGGCTTGGTCCGCTGGCCTGACCGTTGGCTTCGGTGGCTTCTCCCTCGGCGCTTCCTACGCCGGTTCTGAAGGCACCACCGACGCCGACGAAAACGAAGGCTTCAACATCGGTGCTGCTTACGCGAGCGGCCCGTGGGGCGTCAGCCTCGGCTACTTCCATGGCGAGCGTGACGGTTCCACCACTGCTGGTGTGACCTCCGGCCAGGCCGACCACGACACCTTCGCTCTGTCCGGCAAGTACGCGCTGGGCCCGGGCGTCACCGCCGCCGGTACCCTCGGTTACACCGAGTACGAAACCGACGACACCGGTGTTGCCGACAACTCCACCGACGGCACCTACTTCGTCGTTGGTCTGAAGCTGTCCTTCTAATCCGGCTTCGGATAGAGACTTTCGGAAAGGGGCCGCCTCGCGCGGCCCCTTTTCATTTGGCGCGAAGAAACGAATTACCGCGCGCCCCTATGGAACTCACCGCACCCCTGATATACACATCCCGTCGGGACCGAATTCAGGGGACACAGCCGTGCAGTTCGAGAATTTCTTCAAGAAAATCACGCGCGACCAGTTCTTGAGTGATTACTGGGACAAGGCCTTTTATTTCGAGGAAGGTGCCTTCGATCCGGTCGATGCGCTCTTCAGTTGGGATCAGATGAACGATCTGATCAACCGGTCGAAGCTCTGGAATGCGAATTTCATGGAAATGGCGGTCGACGGCAATGTCTTGCCGTCCGAGCAATATTGCCGTCCCGGCCGCGACCGGCGCGGGGCGAACCTGCCGGTTCCGGATCCCGAGCGCGTCCGTTTCCTGATGTCGAAGGGCGCGAGCCTCGTGCTCGATTTCATCGAAGGCATCCATCCCTCGGTGCAGGATGCGACCCGGTTCATCGAGCGCCTGACGGGTACCCACGCTTCCTGCAATGCCTATTGTTCCTGGAAGAGCGTCCAGGCCTATCATTCGCATTTCGACACCATGTGCGTTTTCGCCATTCAGATCGAGGGCGAGAAGACTTGGAATATCTACCAGGGGCGCGTGAACGAGGCGATCGACGTCCCGCGCGTGCGGCCGGGCGATTTCTCGCGCGAACAGCATGACCAGCAAAAAGGTCCGATCCTGAAGCAGATCGTGATGCGGCCGGGCGACGTCCTCTATCTCCCGCGCGGCCAGTATCATGACGCGATGACGACGGACACCGCCTCGCTGCATCTCTCCTTCGGGGCGACCTATGTGGACGGTCATGCCTCGCTGAACATGCTGATGCCGTTCCTGCACCAGGACGAATTCTGCCGGAAACGAATCCCACATTTTGACGATGGTCAGGAGCTGGAGACTTATATCACGGAGCTCGGCCAAAATGTTGCGGAACATATGGCTCGTCCTGAGTTCCATCAGCAGATCCGCGGCTATCTGATGTCCCAGGTTGCGGACAAGGTGGTGCGGCACACTCTGCCGGACCGCACGCCGGACATCTATTTCATGGTCACGCGCCGACCGGTGAAGCTTACCCGCCGGGGACCGGCTGCGAGCCTCAGCGGCGAGGGCTTCAGCCTCGATATCGCAAAGGAAGATTATCCCGTCGTCGAGCACATTGTCGGCAGCGAGGAGATCTGGCTCTCGGATCTGCGCGCCGCATTTCCGGACAGAGTCCCTCAATTCGAGGCGTTGCTCGGCGCCCTGGTTCAGAACGGCGTGATCTGGCGCTTGCGCGGATGAGCGGGCCCGGTACCACGACATGAGCGGTATTCTCTGGCTCGCCTCCTTCCCGAAGTCGGGGAATACCTGGCTTCGCATCTTCATCGAGAACCTGTTCCGCAACAGTGTGGAGCCGGTCTCGATCAACGATCTCGGAGTCGTCCGCTACGGCGATATGATGGGCCCGCTCTACGAGCAGCTTGCCGGTAAGCCGCTCGACCAGTTGAACGACGCGGAAATTCATGCGCTCCGGGGGCCGTTACAGAAGTCCTGGGCATCGCAGCCGGAAACCGCGATCGCGAAGACTCACAACGCTCTGATGCTGCATGAGGGTGCGCCGCTCATTCACCTGGAACATACTGCGGGCGCAGTCTATGTGGTGCGCAACGTCTATGACGTAACGGTTTCTTATGCCGATCATTACCGGCTCGGCCTCGACGACGCGGTGGAGGCGATGACCTCCGATCTCCAGACCACGAAAACCAGCAAGGCCGCCGTGTTCCAGATTCTTGGAACCTGGACCGACCATTACCGAAGCTGGCATGCCGTGGAGAATTTCGAGCCGCTCACGCTGAAATACGAGAGCATGGCGAGAAGTCCGGTCAAGGCGTTCGGATCCTTCATGCGCTATCTCGGCGTGCCGAAGGATCCGGAGCGACTGAAACGGGCGATCCGCAACAGTAGTTTCTCCGTGGTCGCCGGGCAGGAGAAGAAGACCGGTTTTCGCGAGCGGGTCCATCAGTCGCAGAAATTCTTCCGTACCGGAGGGGTCGGCGGTTATCGCCGGGTCCTGAGCGAGGACCATGTGAAGCGGCTGACCGAGCGCCACTACGACCTCCTGCTGGAACTCGGATATATTTCCAAGTCCGGCACACCTAGGATCTGAGGCCCTGAACCGACGCCATGAGCGATCCCTCGTCCGATTTCGATCCCGTTCGCCGGCTCGCCGCCGCCGGGCGCTGGCGTGAAGCGCGTGAGCGCTATCAGCGGATCCTGAAGAAGGCGGGACGTGACTGGCGGCCTTATTATCTGGCCGGCATGCTCGAGGCGTCCGGCGGCGATTTCGACCGGGCGGAACGTGCGCTGACCAAGGCCAGCGCGCTTGCGCCAGAGGAGCCACAGGTCGCTATCAATTTCGCTCAGGTCCTGATGCATCGCGGAGAGACAGGCCGGGCCCTTGAACTGCTGGATCCCTTCGGGCGCCGGCTGCGCGCGAGTCCGCCGGTTCAAAAGCTCTACGGAACGCTTCTTCTCGAAGCCGGCCGCGAGCCGGAAGCAAAAGAGGCGCTGGAGACCGCCCTTGCCGGGGGAGACGATCCGGCGGTTCTGAACAATCTGGCCTTGATCGCGCGGGCCGGAGGCGATCTGCACCGTGCGGCAACATTGCTGGAGCGGGCGCTTGGAAAGGACGAGGGGTTTGAAGTCCGCAACAACCTCGCGGCCGTCTATGTCGCGCTCGGCAGGTTCGATTCCGCGCGCGCGCTGTTTGACGCGATCCGGGCAATGGCCGGACTCGATCCCAGGGCGCATCGGGCGCTCGCAACCTATCTTCGGGATACCGGGCAGCTGACGGACGCCGTGACGGCGGCGCGACGGGCGGTCGCCGCCGATCCGTCTGCGGCCTCTTCCTATGCGATGCTCGCCGAACTCGAGGATCGGAAATCGTCACTCGACGAGGCGCTTCTGGTGTCCCGACGCGGCCTGAAGCTGTCGCCGTCCGATCAGCATCTGACGGCA
The DNA here is from genome assembly GCF_024662015.1 of Nisaea acidiphila. Classification (NCBI taxonomy): domain Bacteria; kingdom Pseudomonadati; phylum Pseudomonadota; class Alphaproteobacteria; order Rhodospirillales; family Thalassobaculaceae; genus Nisaea; species Nisaea acidiphila. The sequence continues at coordinate 2,396,824 of NZ_CP102480.1, forward strand.
CTGTCGGGACGTTCGCTGCGTCGCCTGAAACGCGCGGACGAGGCAAGGCAGTTGCTGGAGCCGGCGGCGAAATCTGCAACGCCGGGACCCGATACCCATCGCCTCGGCTTCGAACTGGCACAGAGCCTGGATGCACTCGGCGACTATGACGGCGCCTTTTCGTGGTTCGAGAAGGCGAACCGCGTGCAGCTGGAGCAGGCGAGGGGCGCCCTTGCCGATCCGGCGAAAGCCTTCGCGGAAGTGGCCGCGCTTACGGTCGCATTCGAGAGCGCTCCCACCTGGTCCGGAGCGACGCCGGAAGAGACCGACAGCGAGACGGATCCGGTGTTTCTGGTCGGCTTCCCGCGCTCGGGTACTACCTTGCTCGACCAGGTCCTGGATGCTCATCCCCGGGTCCAGGTGCTGGAGGAGCGGCCGCTGATCACGGGGCTTGCCGCCAATCTCGGTGCGGATGGCGGTCTTTATCCAGGAGCGCTCGAAACGTTGTCCGAGGACCGGCGGAAGGAGCTGCGGGAAGGTTACTTTGCCGCCCGTAACAGGTTCCTCAAACCTGCCGACGGCGCCATTTTCGTCGACAAGATGCCTCTGAACATCGTCCATGCCGGGCTCATCCTGCACATCTTCCCGAAGGCTCGATTCATTCTCGCGTTGCGTCATCCCTGCGACGTGTGCCTGAGTTGCCTGATGCAGAGCTTCGCGCTCAATCACTCGATGGCAGTATTCTGTTCGCTTGAGGATACGGCCCGCTTCTACCGCGGGGTCTTCGCGCTCTGGCAGCTTTATCGGACGCACTTGAACCCGCCGGTGGTCACGGTGAAATATGAGGACATGACGCGGGACCTGCAGGGCGCCGCCGGACCCGTGCTCGAGTTTCTCGGCCTGGACTGGGATGACAGACTGGCCGAGTTCCACATACATGCCCGCTCGCGGGGGCATATCGCGACACCGAGTTATGCCCAGGTGACGCAACCGCTCTACAATCATGCGGTCGCCCGCTGGAAACGTTACGGAACCGTGATGACAGAATTAGCCGCAACCCTGGAGCCTGAAATTGACCGGCTCGGCTATGGAGAGTGACAGGATGGATCAGGCACCCAACGAGGTTGCGGTAGACATTGCGGCGAACCTGCAGACCGTGAGGGATCAGATAGCGGCTGCGGCGAAAACCGCCGGGCGCGCGCCGGACGAAGTCACGCTTGTCGCGGTCGGCAAGGTCCAGCCGGTCGAGCGGGTGGAGGCGGCGCTTGCTGCGGGCCAGCGGATCTTCGGTGAAAACCGGGTACAGGAAGCGCAAGGCAAATGGCCCGCGCTGAAGGAACGATTTCCCGACGTTACGCTTCATCTGATCGGGCCGCTTCAAACCAACAAGGCGGCGGATGCGATAGCGCTGTTCGATGTCATCGAGACCGTGGACCGCCCGAAACTGGCCCGTGTCCTGGCGGCGGAAATGACAAAGCAGGGCCGCGCGCTGGAATGCTTCATTCAGGTCAATACTGGCGAAGAGGAGCAGAAGGCCGGCGTGCTTCCCGCTGAAGCGGATGCGTTCATCGCGACTTGCCGGGATGAGCACGGCCTCAATGTGACCGGGCTGATGTGCATTCCCCCGGCGGACGAGGAGCCGGCGCTGCATTTCGCGCTGCTGCGGGAGATTGCCCGACAGCACGGGCTCGAAAAGCTCAGCATGGGAATGAGCGGCGATTACGAGACTGCCATCGAGTTCGGCGCCACCCATGTCCGGGTCGGCACGGCCATATTCGGGCAGCGTCAGAAACCCGCGGGATAGCTAGCCGGTTGCGAGGTGGGCCGGCACGACGATTGCGCCCGTGCCGCCGCATTGCCTTAGGATATCGAGGAGGTCCGGCAGGGCGAGGGCGATGCAGCCCTCAGTTCCGGAAAAATCGGGACGCGCGACATGCATGAAGATGGCGCTGCCCCGGCCCGGGACCGGCGGATCGTCATTATATCCGAGTTCCACCACCACATCGTAGACCGCATCCTCGCGCATGAGCCGCTCGTGGGAATGCGCGTAAGGCAGGGCGACGAGGCGATTGTAGTTCTCAGGATCTGCCGGATCGTCGCTCCAGCCGTGCGTCTCCCGGATGGCAATCGGGTCCGGACATCCCGCCGGCGGCTGCATGCGGTCTGCGCGAAAGAAGATCCGCTGTAGTGGAAACCGGCCGACCGGTGTGGCGCCGTCGCCTTCCTGCTTTTTCGTGCGGATGCCGCCCTTGCCGGTGGCGCAGCGTAACCGTCTTCCCTCAATCTCAAGTGCATAAGTCCCGCCGTCACAGGCCCTGAGAACGAGGTCCACCGAGTTTCTCCATCATCGGGAAGGGCCGATGCGGCGTTAACCCGTCTGCTGGCCCGGAACCTTCATGGTTTCATATTTGTCGAGGGCCTTCATCATCCAATCGGCCAGGCCGGCACGGTTCGCAGGCGGGGCCGGAGCGACAGAAGCGGTTTCGGTCTGTCCCGCGCCGCGGTTCTTCAGGCCCGGCTGGGTCAGGGAGGGGAGCGAAGGTCCGCGCTTGCGGGTGGCGGCCTTGGCCTGGCTCTCGCGGATCAAAGCGTCGAGGCCGCTGCCGGAAACGCTCTGGAGGGAGGGCCCGGACTCCTGTTTCTGCGTGATCACGCCGCTCGTCCAGTCGACGGCGCCGCCGGCGCGGCCGGGCGTGCCGAGAGCGCTGGCCTGGGCATAGGCGGCAAGGGCCTGCGGGGACGGCAGATTGCCGAGATCGGCTTTGGGCTGCGGTACGGTTTGCGGTTGTGGGGCGATCTCCGCCGGTGCTTCGGCGAGCAATGTTTCCGTCTGCGGAGTTTCGATAGTGGAAGGTGCGGCATCGTCGCCGGTGAGCTGCGCGACCATTGTACTGCCGATATCGGCGCCGGCCTCGGCTTCGACGAAGAGATTGGCCGCGCTTGCGATCAGTCCGGCCGGTCCGCCATAGAGCGTCCCGCCGGCCATGCGTGCCGCGGGTTCGATGGTGTCGCCGGTGATCTCGCGATAGAGCGTGGAGATGAAAGGCAGATGCTGGAGCGGATTGACGATGTCGAGGAAGTCATCGAACCCGAAGCCGTCCGAACCCCAGCCGTCGTCACCGCTCGCGCCGGCGGCGGTCTCGACGTAATCGCTCCGGACATCCTCCTTCACGTCGCGTTCCCCGGACGGGAAGGACTGGGACCACCAGGCAGGTTGTGCCGCAGCTTGAGTGACTTCCATTGCAAGGCTCCTTTTGCCTCGCAGGGAATGCAAGCCTCGTACCAGCTAGCGGAGACTTTTCCGAAGTCTGCGTAGGGTCGGCGGAATCGCTCAGAAAAGATGTCCCGTGCGGGACGCCTTGGTGCGGAGATAGCCTTCGTTGTGACTGTTCGACGGGAAGATATGAGCCACCCGTTCGACGACATCGACACCGCTGTTCCGGAGCTGGGAAATCTTTTCCGGATTGTTGGTCATCAGGCGGACCGATCGCACGCCAAGCTGGCGCAGCATTTCGGCGGCGGTGAGATAGACGCGCTCGTCGGCTTCGAAGCCAAGCTGTTCGTTCGCGTCAACCGTATCGCTGCCGAGGTCCTGTAGCTGGTATGCGCGCAGTTTGTTTATGAGCCCGATATCCCGGCCCTCCTGAGCGAGGTAGAGCAGGATGCCGGAGCCTTGGCTGCCGATTTCCTTAAGTGCTCCACGTAGCTGATCGCCGCAATCGCAACGCAGGCTGCCGAGCAAATCGCCTGTCAGGCATTCGGAATGCAGGCGTACAAGTACGGGGGCTTCCAGGTCCGGGTCGCCGACAATGATCGCAAGATGCTCCTCGCCGCCATCGGCGGGACGGAAGGCGACGATACGGGAATTTTCCGCGTCGGCGAGCGGGACCCGGGCGGTGGCGACCCGACTGAGGCGCCGGGCACTGGCTTCCACGTAGCCCTCGACATCTGATGCGCTCAGAGACAGCAGGCCGCTCGCATGTGCCCAGCGCGCCGCCTCGGCGGCTTTCACGTCGCTCACCCGGGCAACGACGACGGACGGCAGGAGCCGAGCCCATTTCGAGAGCTGCACGGAGGCGGGTCCGAGCCGGCCGGCGCGGACCGGCACGATGGTCAGGCTCTGGCGCAGGGTTCCGAGTTTCTCCGGCTCGAAAAGCGGGTCGGCGATCTGCCGCACCAGGGCCGCGTCCACGCCATGCGGCAGGGCCATGCTGGAATAGGGGGGAATGGTCTCGTTGCCGGTGATGTCGCGCGCCCGATTTTTCGGCACGATCACCGATGGCAGGCTGCCGGCAAGCCGCACCATGGCGGCGAGCGCCACCTCGTTCGCCATCTCGGCGGCGAGTACGAGCAATACGCTCTCGTCGGCGGAACCGTGGAGCAGCACCAGACCGCCCCGGCGGAGTTCCGAGATCGCGCGGTCGACGGAGGTCTGGGTCGAGGCGGCGGCTTTGCCGCCGGCCAAAGGCTGTGTGTCTTCCATGGCCGCATCATCTTCCGCGCGCGGCCAAGGTCAAGTTCCTTGAACCATCGCGGCGCGTAACGCACTGTTTCCGAAAAGCGAGGGGAAAGGTGGGACGGCCATGGCGCTTTTCAAATCCTATGATCGCGCGGGGCTCGATCGGGAATATGACAACCGGAAAAAGGTCGCCAACAGCGCGGAGATCTCGGCCGCCTGGGAGGCGAAGGGCGCCGAGGTGCGCGGGCAGTTCTCCTCCGACCTGGACATTCCCTACGGAACGCACCCCCGCCAGCGTGTCGACATCTTCCCGGCCGCCAAGCGCGATGCGCCGGTTCTGATCTTCATTCATGGCGGTTACTGGCATATGCGCGACAAGAGCATTGCGCATTTCCTGGTTCCGACCTTCATCGCTGCGGATATCCATTTCGTCTCCGTAGGCTACCGGCTGTGCCCGGAGGTTTCGGTTTCGGACATTGCCGACGATATCCGTGCAGCGATCGGATGGGTGTCCGAGAAGGCCGGAAGCTTCGGCGGCAATCCCGCGAGGCTTTACCTCGCCGGGCATTCGGCGGGCGGTCATCTTGCCGCCTTTATGGGAGGCCCGGCGGGCATGGCTCCAGGGGTTCTGAAAGGTGTCTGTTCCGTGAGCGGGCTGCACGATCTGGAGCCGATCCGGCTCAGCTACCTGAACGACGTTCTTTCGCTGACGGAGGGTGAGGCAAAAGCCCTGTCCCCGGTCGCCCGGGTCCGGGAAGCGGAAGGCGCGGGCCTCCGGCTGCCGCCGCATTTGCTCACCGTCGGCGCGAAAGAGGGGCCGGAATATCTGCGTCAGCGCGATGCGCTTGCCGGCGCCCTGAGGGAAAAGCGACAGCCTGTCGAGCTGGTTGATTTGCCGGATCGCGATCATTTTACCGCGCTTGAGGCGTTCGGCGACCCGCACCATCCGCTTTGCCAGAGCATGCTCCGGCTGATCCTCGCGCCGTCCTTCTGAGGAGGGAGACAGTCATGTTCGATCAGGTTCTGGTGGCGCGGATCGGCGATACGGAGATCGCCCGGGCAGCGGAGCGGGAAACGCTGACAATCGAGGGAAGCGTCTATTTTCCGCCGGAAACCGTCAATTTCGAGCTGTTGCGGGAGAGCGAAATGCGGACCCGTTGTCCCTGGCGCGGCGAGGCGCTCTATTATGACGTTTTGGATCAGGACCGTATTGTCACGAATGCCGCGTGGTCCTATCCG